>CADDZL010000220.1 GCA_902812335.1 Chloroflexota bacterium
GGTCGGGAGGGGTGGCTCAGTGATGAATACCCCCGATGGGGTCGGCGGGGCCTGAGCCACAGGCAACGGTGGCAGCCCCGGTGCTACCCAGCGATCCACTGCGTAGACCCCCAGGCCCAGGCCGATGAACAGAGCCGTGAGGAGCAGCGCCCGGCTCTGTTCGCCCAGGGCGGACTCGCGCTCCAACCCGAACAGCGCCTGCTGGGTGCGGCGCCGGGCCAGCCAGTAGGCGCGGCCATAGACCACCACACCGATCAGGCAGATCAGGTAGAGCCAGTCAGAGTAGCGTGCAATAAGCTGAATCAGCAAGGACATGCCGGTTTCAGTAGGCAGCGGGCAACAAGCAGTGGGCAGTTACTGCTTACTGCCCGGTGGCAGAGCGCGCAGGATGCCCCGCAATAGCGCGATCAGTCGGGGCACAATAATCTGGCCGGCGGCCAGCACTTCATCGTGCGTCGTCGGCTGGTCCGCCAGGCCCAACTGCAAAACATTGCTGATGCCGGAGATGCCCAATACACGCAAACCACCGTGGCGGGCGACGATCACCTCCGGCACTGTAGACATGCCCACTGCATCGGCGCCGATCGTCCGCAAGAAGCGCACGTCCGCCGGGGTTTCGAAGCTAGGGCCGGACAGGCAGATATACACACCCCGCTGCAGGGAAATGCCCAACTCGCTGGCCACCTGCCCGGCCAGCGCTCGCAGCGCCGGGTCATAGGCCTGCGACATGTCCGGGAAGCGCGGGCCCAGGCTGTCGTCGTTGGGGCCGCGCAACGGGTTCAAACCGGTCATACCGATCAGGCCGATGTGATCAATGATAAGCATGAGGTCGCCTGGCCGGAAAGCCGGGTTGATCCCTCCGGCAGCATTGGTCACAATCAGAATACGCACGCCCAGGAGCTGCATCACTCGCACCGGCAGCGTTACCTGGTCCATCGGATAGCCTTCATAATAGTGCGCCCGGCCCTGCATTACCAGGACCGGCCGACCCTCCAGGCGGCCAGCGATGAGTTGGCCGGAGTGCCCCGTGACGGTCGGGATGGGCCAATGGGGGATGTCCGCATATGGAATGCAATCGGCGTCTTCGACCGCGTCGGCCAACGGTCCCAGGCCGGAACCCAGGATCAGCCCGATGTCCGGTGCATAGCGGATGCGACGGCGCACCACCTCCGCGGCCGCCTCGAATTGGGTGCGCCCCAAGAAGGCATCCATTGCTGCGTTCCGCCGATCCTTCACTGGGCCCAGCGCCTGGCTACAGCCGTGACAGGAGCTCGGCCTTCTTGGCCAAGAATTCCTGCTCGCTGATCACGCCCTTCTGGCGCAACTCGTCTAGTTCGGCGATCAACTCCGGGATGTCACCCTGGCTGGGGGCCGGCCCTTCCAGCACCCGTTTGGTCTTGTCCGTGACATCGCTCAGAATCCCCATGGCTTCTTTCTGGTTGAGCATCTCGGTCTTGAAGCGGATCGGGTTGGTAATGCGGTGAAGCAGATTAACGCCCACGTCGCTGCCGGTGATGATCTCAATGTCACCGTAGTTCAACAGCCGGCCCAACGCCGATTGCTCCATCACCACGTCATTGACCTTCTCCAGCGATGAGTCGGACACGTGCTTGTTGAACACACCCTCGATCTGCATGACACGGCGATTCGTGACCACATATTGCTCATTCCACCATTGGAGATAGGTGTTGACGAAGTGGACCAGGGGCAAAACCAGCAAGATCAGCAGCAAGGGGCTGAAGGGTCGGGCTGGTGGCGGTAATGCTACTGCCCCCACAACAGTAGCAGCAACCAATGCCAGCGCGATGACGCCATCTATGAGCAATTGCGGCAGAAGCACGATCCAGTGCTGGCGCGCCATCAGTACAACTTTCTCGTTGCGGGCCATCAGTTTGTCAAGGTAGGTCATACAGCCTCCGATGGGGTCTCCGCGATCTGGGTGTAAACCTGAGTCGTGGAGAGATTGGCGTGGCCGAGTAGCTGCTGGAGCTGGCGCAAGTCGGTGCCGCCGTTGAGCTTGTGGGCCGCGAATGAATGCCGTAGCGTATGGGGCGTGACTTCACCTTCGATCTGGGCGGCACCGGCATAGGCTTTGATAATGAGCCACAGCCCCTGCCGCGTCAATTGCTGGCCACGATGGTTGAGGAACAACGCCGGGTCGTCCGGGTCGCGCAGAAGCTGTGGCCGCCCATGCTCAATATAAGCAGCCAGCGATTGACAAGCGTGGGCATCAATAGGGATCAGCCGCTCGCGCCCTCCCCGGCCCGGGCAGCGCACCACACCTGCCACGAGGTCCACATCTGAGACACGCAGGCCGACCACCTCGCTCACGCGCATACCGCTGGCATACAGGAGTTCAAGCAAAGCCCGATCACGCAGAGCCTTGGGCGCGGCGGTATGGGGTGGCGCGTCGAGCAGGCGCGCCACATCACGCGCCGATAATGGCTGAGGCAGATGTTTCCTCACCCTGGGCGAGTCGAGGGCCAGCGTCGGATCGGTGGTGAGTTGCCCACAGGCCACCAGGAAACGGAAAAAGGACTTCAGGGCAGCCACCTTGCGGGCCACCGTGGAGGGGGCATACTCGCGCTCCTTGAGCGCGATCACATAAGCGATGATGCGGTCGCGATCCACCTGCGCCCACTCAGTTAGTTCGTCTCCACTGCTGCCCAGCAGGAACGCCATGAACTGCGAGAGATCATTGCGATAAGCTGCGGTGGTATTCTCCGAGCAGCCTTTCTCGCTGCTGAGGTAACGCAGAAAAGCGCTAAGATGCTCTTCCATCAGTCCACTCCATGAGCACTCGGTACCGCCAGGCATGAAGCGCGCTAAGCAAGTGGCCTTATTATAGCACAGCTCTTCATAAGCGCACAATCCTCCACAAGCATTCTTTCCAAGACAATCTGATCGGCCACCCTATACAGCCTGCCCAAGCGCCTCCCGACTTATGAGCATTTGGACGAGAGTTGAAGGGCGGCAGGGCCGAAAATGACTATACGAAAAAGCCGAGACCCGGCATCCCCGTTCTGCAACCGCCCTGTTCCTGGATAGCAGCGGGGCGACCCCCTATATCTGCCCCCTCATCATGCTGTATGCCCATATGTAGGCTATAGCCCTGCCACGTCACCTGTCGGGCAATTCACCCGCGTTTTGTTGACGTTTAGCGCCACGTTTAGTTGGCCATGATAGCATACTCATACTGTATTCATTCAGACAAGGCCCGCAAGGGTCAGAAGAGGAGGCTGACGATGCAATCACCGATTTTCACCCTCACCCGGATTAACCCGCGACGACGGCGGCTGCTCACCGCGCTGGCGGCTATGGGGATGTTGCTGGGTCTCCTGGCCCCGACCTGGCAGGCGGCCTCAAGTTCGGCCCGTTCGGGCACTGCGGTCGCGGTCCGGTCCAACCCACCAATTTGCTCCGGCAACGGTTCCGGCTGCGGCGGGGGCGGTTAGGGGTCGGCTGGAGGCAAGCTATCTGATGTCATTCCATACCATTCGTGAGATTATCGGCACGGCCGTCATTGATCAGGGGTTTTGCCATGCACTCGTGGCAGGGGACCGGGCAGCACTGCTGGCGGCGTACGATCTACTGCCCGCCGAACGGCAGATGCTACTCGACATCCAGGCCGACGGCCTGGCGGCCTTCGCCCAGCAAGTTTACGAACGGATCACGATGGCTCAACAGGCCCCCACCCTTAGGTCCGTCCAGGCTGGTACCTCGGCCCACCATACCTCGGCAGCCCATATAAAGTGTCGGCCTCAGATCTGAGGCATACCGATTTGTCCATCCCCCGCACACCGCCGGTGCGAGCTGGGGTCCCCCCATCTCTTATTACCCAGCTCGCCACCGGCGGTGGACTTTCACAGGCAGCTATCCAGAAAACCGATCTCTCTCTATAATCAAGAGTGAAATGGCCCGAATTCGAAAGACAGGAGGGCGTTGATCGAAAGCTGCATAACATTCAACCGGCTCGGGTGGCGCGGAGGCGATGAGCTGTTGGCTTCTCTGGCAATAATATCAGGCAACTGCTCACTTGGGTGATCGAGCCGCACCACAAAGGCGTTAAGACACATAGAAGACCAAGGAGGATCGATAAGATGAAGACCCCGCCTCAGGAGCAAAGGCTCTTCAGAGAGGAGCGGTTGGCCGTTCACAAGCTCCTGGCCAACAACCCGAACTACTTCGGCACTGTGCCGGGTGTCGATCTGCCAGTGGTGCAGGCCATCAAGTTCAACACCAGTTATGAGGAACTCACCTGTGTGGGCCTGTGGCCGGAAAGAAACTTGCTCGAGGCCACCCTCGAGGTCAAACTTCCCTTCGGCTTCCTGGGAGACACGTGCTCACCGGGCAGCCACGAGTATGTGCGCTTCTTCATTGACTGGGATGACGACGGCGATTTCCTCGACTTCAATGAGGACCTTGGGGTGGCGTCCGTCAACGTCCACGACCTTCCCCAAGTGAAGGAACACCCCCTGTGCTATGCCGTCCGCAGGCGATTCCGGCCCTTCCTGGCCAATTGCAAGGAACCCTATATCGTGAAGTTACGGGCCATCCTGTCCTGGGAGATTATACCCACCGGCCCCGACTTCATCCCAATCTGGGGCAATGTGCTCGAGTGTTGGGTTCAGGTAGACCCGGTGCAAGGCAAGATACTGGGGCTCGTAACCGGGGAGCAGGCCGAGGTCACCGAAGCCGCCCAGGCCACGACCGAGGCCGAGAAAAGGGCGGAACGGCCCCGTCGGCTTGAAAAGGAGCGCGGCCAATTCCTGGAATTGCTCAAGCAGAACCCAAACTACTTCGGCACCCTCCCCATCTCCGAACTCAAGCCCGTCACCCTGATGCAGTCTGACACCCGCTACGAGGAGCTCAAGTGCATCGGTCTATACCCTGAACGCAACTTCCTGGAGGCCGTATTGGAAATCAACCTTCCTTACGGCTTCCTGGGCGACTTATGCTCGCCGGGCAGCTATGAGTACGTGCGCTTCTTCATTGACTGGAACGGTGATGGCGATTTTGTGGACTTCAACGACGATGCTGGCATCGCTGCTGTGAACGTACATGACATCCCGGAAGTGCGCAAGGTGCACCTATGTTATGCTTTGGGCCGCCGCTTCCGCAGCCTGCGTGCCACGTGCCAGCATCCCTATATCGTCAAGGTGCGCGCCATCCTCTCCTGGCAGGTGCCCCCTACCGGGCCAAACTTCATACCGGTCTGGGGCAACGTTGTGGAGTGTTGGGTGCAGATCCGGCCAACGGAAACGGTACCCGAGCATCTGGTCGGCGAGATCGATACGCCTGGGGCTGATGCCTGTACCGAGTCGACACTCGTCACCGCCTGTCTCAGTGGCGGCGCGCCGCTGGTGGGGATCGTGATCACCGGTTCCGCTGGCGGAGCACCTTTCGATCACTACACAC
>CADDZL010000221.1 GCA_902812335.1 Chloroflexota bacterium
ACCCATAGGGGTAGAGGGGGTGATCGGGTAGGCGCACGCGCCCTGGGCATCGGTATGGTGGCCTTGCTGATCTGGGAGGCGCGTGACGTGGGGCTCCTGCCCGGCCAGTGGGCCGCGCTCATCATCGCCACGGTCCTCGTGGCCGGGGCCTGCGTCTGGATTATCAGTTGGGACTCGGACAGGGAGGAGGCGGATTCGGCCGGCGCTGATGACGTAAAACGTGAAACGTAAAACATCAAACGTCAAGCATTGTGACGTCTGACCTCCTCACGCCCGCAGCAGCACTTTGCGGGCCTCCGCTTCCATCTCCTCGCGCAATCTCAGATAGCTATCGTAGCGAGCCGGGTGGATCTGGCCGCGCGCGACCGCAGTGCGCACAGCGCAGCCGGGCTCATGGCGGTGCGTGCAGTCGCTGAATTCGCAATCGGCGACGAAGGGACGGATGTCCGGGTAGTAGGCATCGAGTTCCTCCGGCTCGACATCCCATAGCGCCATAGACCGCAGCCCCGGTGTATCGGCGACGTAGCCGCCGGCATCGAGCCGCAGCAACTCCGGCACGACCGTCGCGTGGCGGCCTTTGGTCGTGGCCCGGCTGACCTCTTTGCTATACCGCCCCAGCTCCGGCTGGATCGCGTTCAAGAGCGAGGACTTGCCCACACCCGACGGTCCGGCCAGCACGGAAAGCTTACCGGTCAGCCGCTGGCGCAGCTCTGCCACGCCGGCGCCGGTCTTGGCGCTGGTGTAGAGCACCTCGTAGCCGATGTCGGCATACAGGCCGAACAACGCCTGGGCCTGTTCGAACGGTATCAGGTCGATCTTATTGGCGCAGATGATCGCCGGCAGGTGCGAAGCCTCGGCGGCAACGAGAAAGCGGTCGAGCATGCGCAGGTGGGCGCAGGGTGAGCCACAGCAAAGACGAATATTGCCTGGTCGGGGTTGGCGACGATGACCTGCTCGGCCCGGCGGCGCTCGTCGGGGCGGGCGAGCGGTGCACGGCGCGAGAGGACGCTGGTGCGTAGCAGTACCTCAGCGATCAGGCCGGTGCCATCGCCGGCCGGCTCAACTATCACGCGGTCACCGACGGCGACGACGTCGGTATCCAGCCGTTCCTTGCGCAGCCGGCCCTTGATCTGGCATACGATCGGGCCGACAGGGGTTTGCACAGTGAAGAAGCCGCTCTGGGCTTTGAAAACCGTCCCTATCAGATGCTCCATAACAGCAGTTCGATGGGCATTAACATACCTCAGATATGCGGGGCTGTCAAGGGCGGCGAACCTGGCAGCGACCCGCTTGATGATCTGCCGCCAGCGAGCAGCCGTGAGGGCCAGCTTCTGTTTGAGCAAAGTGCATCCAGAGCGGGGGGCTTCGTCCTTCTCTCCCTGTCCGATCTCATGTCCGAAGCTCAGTCCCCCAACTTGACACATCACCAGAAGCGGGGTATAATCCCATCAAAGATAAACCGGCGGTCGGTTTAATAGCGGCGGGGAGATCATGGCACGAACCGTCAAGCAAGAAGAGTACGCTGCCAGGCGCAACCAGATCCTCGATGTGGCCCAGCGGTTGGTGGAGACCAAAGGCTATGAGCAGATAACGATCCAGGACATCCTGGATGACCTCCACATTTCCAAAGGAGCTTTCTATCACTACTTTGACTCGAAACCGGCGTTGCTCGAAGCCATCATCGAACGCATGATTGACGACGTGGAGCAGCTCCTCCTCCCCATCGTACACGATCCCCTCCTGCCCGCCCTGGCGAAATTCCAGCGCTTCTTCGCCACGTCGGCCCGCTGGAAAATTGCACGGAGGACGTTTTTCCTGGAGCTGTTGCAGGTCTGGTACGCCGACGAGAACGCCATCGTCCGTCAGAAAGTGCACACAGCAGTGATCAAACGGGTCACACCTCTGTTGACAGTGATCATCCGCCAGGGGATCCAGGAAGGCGTCTTGACCACCGCCTATCCTGACCAGGTGGGCGAGGTGGTCCTGTCCCTGATGGAAAACCTGGGGGACACCCTTGCCAGGCTGTTCCTCTCGTCTGAGCCGAAACATGAGGTGCTACGGCGCATGGAAAGCACCACCGTTGCTTATACTGATGCGCTGGAACGTGTACTGGGGGCTCCAAGCGGCTCGTTGAAGCTCGTGGACCCCGACATGCTACAGGCATGGTTGCCCCCTTCCGCGACAGAAAGGAGCGCCGAACATGAGACTGTACCTGCGCCTGGCCTGGCGTAACATCTGGCGGCATCGCCGCCGCACCCTGATCGTCGTCCTGGCTATGGGATTGACCCTGGCGCTGATGATGTGCTACGATGGCCTGATAGCCGGCTTTGAGCAAGCCATCTACGGCAATGCCATCCAGGTGCTGGGCGGCAACATCCAGGTCCACGCCCAGGGGTACCATGCTAAAGCCGCTCTGACCCCGCTGCTACCGGTGGCAAATGACCAGGCGGTTGTCAATGCCGCTCTATCGCAGCCGCAAGTCATCGCCGCCTCGCGCCGCATCAAGACCGGGGGCATGGCCACCAACCGCGAGGGGGCATTCCCGGTCAGCATCGTCGGCGTCGAGCCGGAGAAAGAGCTGCCCATCAGCCTGTTAGCCCAACACATCGCCGCCGGACGGTATCTGACTGCCAGTGACCAGGACGTGGTTTTCATCGGCAAAGGATTGGCCAGGGCGATGAATGTCACCGTGGGCGACCGCATCACCCTGGCCGGGCGGGCCACCCACGAACAAATGCGCCAGCGGACCATGACCGTGATCGGCATCTATGACGTGGGCATGCCCGACATCGAGAAGCGCTCCGTCTACATCTCCCTGGCCGAAGCTCAGGACCTGTACGGTTTGACCGGGCAGTCCACCGAGGTGATGATCTCGCTCAAACAACTGGGGCAGGAACCCGCTGTCATCAATGCGTTGAAACCTCGTCTGCCTGGCTACGAGATGGATTCCTGGCAGACCAACTACCCCGACCTGCAGCAGGCTATCGAGACCCAAGGCGGGATGATGAACATCTTCAGCGTGATCATCCTGATCATCGCCGGCATCGGCATCCTCAACCTGCTGTTGATGGCCGTGTATGAACGGACGCGCGAGATCGGCATATTGGGCGCGCTCGGGCTGAAACCGCGCCAGATTTCCAGCCTGTTCCTGCTGGAAGGCACGATGATGGGGGTGGTCGGCGTGGCCTGTGGCCTGGCTCTGGGCTTGCTGCTCAACGGCCTGCTCGGTCGGGTCGGCCTGGACTACAGCCAATTCACCTATATTACCCCGTACATGGCCCTGATCAGCGGGCGCGTGTACCCCAGCCTGGGGCTGGAACAACTGCCCCAGCGCATGCTGACGGTGCTGATTATTGCTACCCTGGCGGCCTTCTATCCGGCACGCGAAGCGGCGCAGAAAGAGCCCGCTATAGCCCTGCATTACGTGTGAGGCATACCATGATACAGCTCTTTAAAATGGCCTGGCGTGACCTCGGACGCAACCGTCGCCGCTCCCTCCTATCTGCGCTGGCGCTGGCGCTGGGCCTGGCACTGCTGCTCTTGATGGCGGCTGTTGTCCAGGGAGAGATTCTGGGAGCGATGGAATCTTCTATCAGATTGCAGAGTGGCCATTTGCAGGTGCGTGCCCGGTCGTATGACGAGGACAGAACCAGCCTGAAATGGGAAGACCTGGTCGAGAACCCCGATCAGATCGCCCGGCAGATCGCTTCGCTCGCTCCGGTGCAGGTAGCTACGCCGCGCCTGTTTGCCAGCGGCATCGTGGCTGCCGGCGACGAGTCGGTGGGGGTGCGCGTCATCGGCATTGACCCGCCCTCGGCGGCGAATGCGCCTTTCCGCGATGGCCTGGTCAGCGGCCAATTCCTCACCAGCGATGACACCAGCGGCCTGCTGATCGGGCAGCCGCTGGCCGATCAGCTCGGCCTGAAAGTGGGCGACCAGGTCAATCTGTTGGTCAACACCTCAAACGGTGACGTGGACCAGCAGCCCTTCACCATCCGCGGCGTGTACTCGACCCACACACCGGGCTACGATCAGAGCACGGTCTTTCTGCCGCTGGCCAAAGCCCAGGCCATCACCCGGGCTCAGAACCACGCCAGCACCATCTTCGTCCTGCTCAAAGACCGCGAACAGACCGATGCCGTCGCTGCCGCCTTGCAAGCTGGCGCCTACGAGGTAAAGACCTGGCAGCAGATGAATGAGCTCCTGGTCCAGACCGAGCAGTTGTCCAACGCCTACATGATCGTGCTCTACCTGATTGTCCTTGCTATCACGGCCACGGTCATCATCAATATCCTGGTCATGTCCGTCTTCGAACGCACCCGCGAGATCGGCATTCTGTCGGCCATCGGTATGAGAAGCAGCCGGATCATGGCGATGTTCTTCGCCGAGTCCAGCCTGCTGGCGTTCGGCGGCATCGCCATGGGGCTGGTGCTGGGTGGTTTACTGGTGGCTTACACGACCCAGTACGGCTTTTTCATCGGCAATGTGGGGCTAACCGGCATCCTGCTCGGCGAACGGATTTACGCCCACCTGACCCTGAACGATACGATCAGCCTGACCCTGGCTGCTTTTGTCGTCACCCTGCTGGCGGCGCTGTATCCCGCCCGGTTAGCCGCATATATGGAACCCATTGCGGCCCTGCACAGTGGGCAATAGGAGAATAACATGGAAGTCGCCAAGCTTGAAAATGTCACCCGTGTTTACCGTGTCGGCAACACCGAGACGCATGCCCTGCGCGGCATCAGCCTGTCTATCGAAAATGGCGAATTTACAGCCCTGGTCGGACCCTCCGGCTCCGGCAAGACCACCCTGTTGCAGTTGATCGGCTGCCTGGACCAGCCCACCAGCGGGCGCGTGTTCATCAACGGTAAGGATGTCAGTAAGCTCAACCGCAACCAGCGTGCCGATATGCGCCGTGGCACGATCGGCTTTGTCTTTCAATTCTTCGCCCTGATCCCGACCCTGACGGCGTACGAGAACATCGAACTGCCCCTGCTCCTGATCGGCCAAAGCGCCGCTCAGCGCCGCGAGCGCGTCATGGAGTTGCTGCAAGCCGTCGAGCTGACCGACTTCGCCCATCATCGTCCGGACCAGTTAAGCGGCGGGCAACAACAGCGCGTGGCCATTGCTCGCGCCCTGGCACCCAACCCCTCGCTCATCCTGGCCGACGAACCCACAGCCAATCTGGACACGCCCAACGGCCAGCAGGTGATGGAGACGATGGTGCGCCTCAACCAGGAGACCGGCGTCACCTTTGTCTTTGCCACCCACGACCCGCGGGTGATCAGATATGCCCGGCGAGTCATTACCCTGCGCGATGGTCTCGTCGCCGAGGATACCAGGCAGGTCACGGCGGAGAAGGTCCCGTTAGGAATCCTGCCCTGAGCGAAGCGAAGGAGTAG
>CADDZL010000222.1 GCA_902812335.1 Chloroflexota bacterium
TGCTCTACCAACTGAGCTACCTCGGCGGCTAAGCCGGCCTCGACCGCCATTCTAACCGATGGCCCGTGTTCTGTCAAGGCCGATTCGGGCAAACAAAATGGGGGCGGAGATGGACTCCGCCCCCATCCGTGTTCCTTACAGAGATCGGGCGCTGCAGTGCCCAGCACCGACCAATAGCTCAGGCCGGCACCGGCCCCTCGACCTCGGCCTGCGGCACGGGAGGCGCTTCATCCGGCGCAGCTTCCTTCGCCTTCAAGATGATCTTGCCCTCCTCCACATCCACCATGACCGTATCGCCGGGATGGAAGCGGCCCGCCAACACGGCGTCGGAGAGCGCGTCCTCCACCCGGTTCTGGATCACGCGCCGCAGCGGTCGCGCCCCAAACTCCGGGTCATACCCCTCGTCCGCCAGCTTGAGCCTGGCCGCTTCTGTGGTCTCAAGCCGGATGTCGTGCTCCTTGAGCCGCTCCTCCACCTTCTTGATCTCCAGGTCCACGATCTGGGTGATCTCCTCTTTCGACAGCGCCCTGAAGACGACAACCGCATCCACGCGGTTCAGGAACTCCGGGCGGAAGATCTTCTTAAGCTGCTCAAGCAGCTTGTCGCGCATCGCCTGGTACGCATCTTCAGCTTGCTGATCCTCATCACGCCGCAGGGTGAACCCAAGCTGGGTGTTGCGCTTGATCATCTCCGCGCCCACGTTCGAGGTCATGACGATGACCGCGTTGCGGAAGTCCACCTTGCGCCCGCGCGCGTCCGTCAAGTGCCCCTCCTCCATGATCTGGAGCAGCATGTTGAAGGCCTCAGGATGGGCCTTCTCCACCTCGTCGAAGACGACGATGGAGTAGGGCCGGCGGCGCAGCGCCTCGGTGAGCTGGCCGGCGTCCTCATAGCCGACGTAGCCGGGGGGTGCACCCACCAGCCGGCTGATGGTATGCCGCTCCATGAACTCGCTCATGTCCAGTTGCACCAGCGCGTCCTCGCTGCCGAACATAAACTCGGCCAGCGCCTTGGTCAGCTCGGTCTTGCCCACGCCTGTCGGCCCCAGGAAGATGAAGCTACCGATAGGCCGCTTGGGGTCCTTAAGGCCGGCGCGAGCCCGCCGCACCGCCTTCGAGATCACCGAAATGGCCTCGTCCTGGCCGACGATGCGCTTATGGAGGTACTCTTCCATTTGCAGCAGGCGTTCGGACTCCTCGGCCGCCAGCCGGCGAACGGGGATGCCGGTCCACATAGAGACCACCTCGGCAATGTCATCGGCGGTCACCTTCGGACCATTCTCGCCCAGCGAGTCCCAGCCCAGCCGCATCTGTTCCAGCTTGGCCTGTAATTCCTCCTCGCGTTCGCGCAGGTCAGCGGCATCGTCATAACGCGCCTCCTCAATCGCCAGCGCCTTCTCCTCACGGATCATCTTCAGGTCCTGATAGGTCTGCTGCAGGCTGGACGACTGGGGCGCTTTGTACATGCGCACCCGGCTGGCACTCTCATCAATCAGGTCAATGGCCTTGTCCGGCAGGAAGCGGTCGGGCACATAGCGGGCCGACAGATGGGCCGCCGCCTGGATGGCCTCATCGGTGATGTGCAGCTTGTGGTGCTCCTCATAGGCCGACTTGATGCCCCGCAGGATCTCAATCGTCTCATCCAACGTCGGCTCATCTACCATGACCGGCTGGAAGCGGCGCTCCAGGGCTGCATCCGACTCGATATACTTGCGGTACTCGTCAAGCGTAGTCGCGCCGATGCACTGCAGTTCGCCGCGCGCCAGCGCCGGCTTGAGAATATTGGCCGCATCCACCGAACTGCCAGCCGCGCCGGCACCCACCAGCATGTGCACTTCGTCAATAAAGAGGATGCTCTCAGACGACTTAAGTTCGTCAATGACGCGCTTCAATCGCTC
This sequence comes from Chloroflexota bacterium, assembly GCA_902812335.1. Taxonomy (GTDB): domain Bacteria; phylum Chloroflexota; class Anaerolineae; order DSLN01; family DSLN01; genus DSLN01. The sequence continues at coordinate 1,898 of CADDZL010000222.1, forward strand.
CTCAAACTGGCCCCGGTACATCGTTCCGGCGACGAGTGAACCCACATCGAGCTGCAATACGCGCTTGCCCTGCAGCGGCTCGGGCACCTCATTCTGCGTAATGCGCTGGGCCAGGCCCTCAACAATGGCGGTCTTGCCCACGCCGGGCTCGCCGATCAGCGCAGGGTTATTCTTAGTGCGCCGCGACAGGATCTGGATGACGCGCTCGATCTCCATCTGGCGGCCGATCACCGGGTCGAGCTTGCCCTCCTCGGCCAGTTGCGTCAGATCGGTGGCAAGCTGGTCCACCATGGGCGTCTTGGGGCGTTCTTTCCGCTGCCTGTTGCTGATCGGGCTCTCCTGCAACACCTGGCGCGTCTGGCGACGCACCTGCTCCGGTGTAATACCGAAATGGCGCAGGACATCAATGGCAATCCCCTCATTCTGGCGGACCAGCCCCAGCAGGATGTGCTCGGTGCCGATGTAATGGTGGCCCATACGGCGCGCCTCATCGACCGCCAGCTCCAGCACACGCTTGGTGCCGGGCGCTAGATCGATCTTGCTGAAAGGTGTACGCTGTCCAGGGCCGGACATGCGCTCCACCAGGTCAGACACGCGGCGCTGCTCCAGCCCCAGCTCGCGCAGGACTCTGCCGGCGACGCCGCCCTCCTCGCGCAACAACCCCAATAGCAGGTGCTCCGTTCCGATGTAGTTACAGCGGAGACGTTCAGCCTCTTCCTGGGCCAGGCTCAGCACGCGCCGTGCGCGTTGAGTGAACCGTTCCATTTTGTTCGACACCGCACTATCCTCCGTCTAGATGCCGATCCCTATATCAGGGACGCTCTGGACGCCTACCGGGTTCCAACACCTACTCGTCATCGTTGTAGTCGTCCCCGTCTTCCTCGTCGTCATAGTCCTCGATCTCGTCTTCGTCGTCCTCGAACTCATATTCGGGGGCGCGCCCGCCTCGAGATGAGCCGCGCGACCTGGCGCGGCGCTCGGCTGCCCGGGCCTCAGCGCGATCGGGCAGCGGGGCGACTTCTTCCACTTCCTGCATCGCCTGGCGGAAGTCTATATCGGCGTAGGCCGGCGAGTCCACCTTCTTCAAGCTCAGCCCGATCCGCCGCCGCTCCGCGTCAACCCGGATCACCCGTAGGGTCACGACCTGCCCTTCCTTCACCACCTCCTTCGGATGGGCGATGCGGTTATCCGACAACTCAGAAATATGAATCAATCCCTCGACGGTATCTTCATCCGAAATCCGGGCGAAGGCACCGAACTTGGTCAGCTTGGTGATCGTGCCTTCGATCAATTGACCCTGCTTATATTTACGCTGGATGCGCTGCCACGGATCTTCCTCCAGCCGCTTCAGGCTCAGGCCGATGCGCTTGCGCTCACGGTCCACGTGCAACACCTGGACACGTACCTCCTGCCCGACCTGGAGCAACTCTTTGGGGTGAGCCACCCGCTTGTGCGACAACTCCGACAAATGGATCAGCCCGTCAGCTCCACCCAGGTCAACGAACGCCCCAAAGTCCGCCAGGCTGATCACGCGGCCGGTTCGGATGTCACCCTCCTTGATCGAGGCGAGCAGTTGTTCCTTCTGCCTCTCGCGGTTCTCCCTGGAGGCAGCTCGCTCCGACAGGATCAGCCGATTGCGGGCACGGTCAACCTCGATCACCTTGACCTGGATAGGTTGGCCGACCAGGTGAGCCCAGCGCTCCTCCGGCGTCTCGCCCTGAGCTTTGCGCCGACCCGCGCTGATTTGTGACGCCGGCATGAAGCCGCGCACCTTGCCCACCTTGATCAACAGCCCGCCTTTGTTGAAGCCGGCGACTGTGCCGGTGAAGGTCTCCTGGCTATCGCGCAGCCGCTCTGCATCGCGCCAGTCCTGCTCCTCCTGGGCGCGGGTATAGCTGAGGACAATGTTGCCATTCTTGTCCTCCGGGCTCACGACAAATACCAGGATCTGCTGGCCGACCTGAAGGCGCTGGCGGGCGGCTTCGTCCAGGTGTTCCAGTTCGCGGCCGGAAAGCACACCCTCGGACTTCGCACCGATGTCCACCAGGATTTCAGTCGGTGAGACGCGCACGACCGTTCCCTCGCGGATCTCACCGCGATTGGGCAAGTTCATGCCGAAATCGCCCTGATCCAAGAGCCCTTGCATGGAGTGAGCCATGTCCGCCTCATCACTCACCGGCTCCATGCTGCTCGTCTCGACTGGCGGCAACACCGCCACCATGCTGTCCTGCACGTCCTGCTGCATCAGGACACGTTCCTGTTCCATCCGAACTCCCCCGTGGAATGATTCATACGAGTGATTATAACGCTGTTCAAGGCAAATAGCAAGCGGACTATTGTAGGAGTGAATCACCCCTCACCCGGTCTCCAAGTGCCTCTATCGCTCCAGGAGGACGGTCACCGGCCCATCGTTGTGGATCTCGACGAGCATCTTCGCGCCAAAGATGCCGCTCTGCACGGGTACGCCTTCGGCGCGCAGCAGGTCGGCAAAGCGGGCCACCAGCGGCTCGGCAACCTCCGGGGGCGCGGCGTCGGTGAAACTCGGTCGGCGTCCCTTGCGGGCATCGGCGTAGAGGGTAAATTGCGACACAACCAGGGCCGCGCCGCCCACGTCACCCAGCGCCAGGTTGAACTTGCCCTGATCATCCTCAAACACACGCAGCGTAGCGATCTTTTGAGCCAGCCAGCGAGCCGCCTCTTCGGTATCGCCCACCCGCACGCCTACCAGAATGACGAAACCACGGTCGATGGCCCCGACGACCCGGCCCTCGACCGTGACAGAAGCACGCTTCACCCGCTGCAGGACAACTCGCATGTAACGGCTAACTACGCTTCAGCACCCGCTCGTCCCCGACCCGTTGCGTGATCCCCTGGCGGTCCAGGTGCTCCAAAAGAGCCAGGACGTACTTGCGGCTGGTGTTGAATGCATCGCGGGCCTGGGCCACGGTGATGCTGCCCTGCTCTTGAATATGGTGGCGCACGTGGGCGATCATCTCCTGGTAGGTTTCCGGCAGGAACAAGACCTCGTCGCTCACCCGTATCAGTCGCCCGTGATCGAAGAGGAATTGCAGCACGTCGGCACCGACCTGGGCAGCGGCCTCTTTGACCGAGGGCGTGGCATAAGGCTCACGGCGGCAGGCGGCTAGAAGCGCCTCAGCCTGGCGCTCCTGCTCGGCGTCAAGCCGGGGCTCAAAATCGGACCGGCGCACCGTCGCGCCCTCGTCTACCACCAGCCCCTCGGCGGCGGCGCGGGCCAAGACCTCTTGAAAGGCCCGCGCCTCCAATCGCAGTCGGCTCTTCAGTTCCTCACGCGGCATCCCCGGTTTGAGGTGGTTGGCGCGATGATAGGCGTCCAGCGCCGTGCCCATTTGCCCGGCCAGCCGGTCCCAGGCTGACCGTGAGATGAGAAACGGGTCCGCCGCTTCCCCCAGGGCGATGGCGCGGCCCTCGCGCAGAAGCTCGTCCAGTGC
>CADDZL010000223.1 GCA_902812335.1 Chloroflexota bacterium
CTTACAAGTCGCCCCTAAACTGAAATGCACCCGGCCGGCGCGATGCCCTTGACAGGCGCCGCCCACTGCGCTATACTTGGCCCCAAGTCAGGGAGGCGAGTCTGAGTGCCAGTGCGAGACCACGGATACAGGCCCGTCCAGGGGGCACCGGGCCAGCCCCCACAGCCATCATTGGATCGTCATGACCTTTGGGATCACTCCCAAAGGTCTTTTTTTATGGGGAGAGACACGACACGGATTTTACACACGGATACACGGATGATGGAGGAGAAAAGAACATGACCGCTTTCACGGGGCGTGACATCATCGCTGTCAGCGACCTGAGCCGCGAGGACATCCGCGCGATCCTCGACCGGGCCGCCGCCTTCGACCGGGCGCGTCGGGCGGGCGAGCGCTTGCGCCTGCTCGACGGCTCCATCCTGGCAACGCTGTTCTATGAGCCCAGCACCCGCACCCGCCTCTCCTTCGAAAGCGCCATGCTGCGCCTGGGTGGGCACGTCGTCAGCGTGGCCGAGGCCCGCACCAGTTCCTCGGCGGCCAAGGGTGAGACGCTGGCCGACACCGCCCGCACAGTCTCCGCCTACGCCGACGTCATCGTCATCCGCCATCCGGCAGTCGGCTCGGCCCGCGAACTGGCCCAGGCCGCTCCCGTGCCGGTGATCAACGCCGGCGACGGCACCGGCGAGCACCCCACGCAGGCCCTGCTCGACCTGTACACAATTGAGCGCGAACGCGGCCGCCTGGATGGGCTGCGCATCGGCCTGGTCGGCGACCTGAAGAACGGGCGCACCGTTCACTCGCTGGCCCAGGCATTGGCCCATTGGCAGGTGTCGTTCGTCTTCGTCGCCCCGCCGCCACTGCGCATGCCTGAGGACATTACCGCCTGGCTGCGGGCGCGCGGGATCGAGGTCGAAGAGAGTGGCGACCTGGCCGCTGCCGCGCAGGCCTGCGATGTGCTCTACATCACGCGCATCCAGCGCGAGCGCTTCGAGGACCCGGAGGAGTACGTCCGGCTGAAGGGCAGCTACGTCGTGGACCGTGCCCTCGTCGAAGGGGCCAGGCCCGGTATCACCATCATGCATCCGCTACCCCGTGTAGATGAGATCGCGCCCGACGTGGACCTGCTGCCTAACGCCGCCTACTTCCGCCAGGTGGAGAGCGGCGTCGCAGTGCGGATGGCACTACTGGCAATGGTATTGGGTGCCGTATGACCTTTCTGGAGAAGCTGGCCGACGCCCAGGCCCGCAATGACTCCTGGCTGTGCCTGGGGCTTGACCCGGTGCTGGCCAGGATGCCCCTGCCGCTCCACACGGAGGACGATCCGCTTCTGCCGTTCAATCGGGTAATCATTGATGCCACCGCCGACCTGGTCTGCGCCTATAAACCCAACTTGGCCTTCTACCTGGCCGAGGGCGCTGCCGGGATGATCGCCCTGGAACGGACGATGGCTTATATCCCGCGCCACATCCCGATTATCCTTGACGGCAAGTTCGGCGACATCGGTTCAACAGCCGAGATGATCGCCCGCGGAGCCTTCGAGACCTGGGGGGCCGACGCGGTCACAGTGAATCCCTATGTAGGCGAGGACGGTGTCGCGCCCTTCCTGAAGCGGCCGGATAAGGCCGCCTTCGTCCTGGCGCGCACTTCCAACCCCGGCGCTGCTGACTTCCAGGCCCAGCTTATCTTCAGGGAGGCCGGGCCGATCCCGCTCGATGAGTTCATCGTCGAGCATGCTCTCCGCTGGAGCCAGACATATCCCGGAACCTGTGGGGTGGTCGCCGGGGCCACTGCGGTCGCGGCAATGGCGCGCCTGCGCGCGCTTGCGCCCGACCTGCCCTTCCTGATCCCCGGCATCGGCGCACAGGGCGGAGACTTGTTTGCGAGTGTGCATTATGGACCCACGCGCAGCGGCATCGGCCCGCTCATCAACGTCTCGCGCGCCGTCCTCTGTGCCTCGTCCGGTGTGGACTTCGCTGAGGCGGCCCGCGAGGCGGCCCTGCGGCTGCGCGATCAGATCAATGCCTTGCGTGAGACACGGTATCAATGAACCATAACACCTTAGTCCTGGCTCTTTATGATTCCGGCTGTGTGCAGTTTGGCGAGTTCAAGCTCAAGTCCGGCTTGATCTCACCTATTTACATTGACCTGCGGCTGTTGGCCTCGCATCCGGAGGTGCTGCGACAGGCCGCTCAGGCGATGGCGACGACGGTGCGGGCACGCGATCTGCTTTTCGACCGGCTGGCGGCTGTACCCTATGCCGGCCTGCCCATCGGCATCGCACTCAGCCTGGAGTTGAACCGGCCTCTGGTCTATCCGCGCAAAGAGATCAAAGACTACGGCACCGGCCGGGCCATTGAGGGCACATTTCAGCCGGGCGAGACGGTGCTCCTGGTGGATGACTTGATCACGAAAGGCCACTCCAAAATCGAGGCGCTGGCCCCCCTCCTGGCAGCGGGGCTGGTTGTGCGCGACATTCTGGTGCTGATTGACCGCGAGCAGGGCGGCGCGGAAGAACTGGCGCTGGCAGGTTACCGGCTGCACAGCGTGCTCCGCCTGAGCGAATTGCTGGATGAACTGGCCAGCGCCGGGCGCCTGCCACGTTCCCAGGTCCGAGAGGTGATGCAATGGATCCAACAGTCGCGCTAGCGCAAGCCCCCAGCCTCTCAGCCGATGGCCAGGAGGAAATCGCACCCTGGCCTGACCTGTCGGTGGAACTGTGCGGCGTGCGCTTGCCCAACCCAACGGTATTGGCCTCCGGTATCCTGGGGCTGAGCCACGAGGTCTTCGAACGCGTCGCCCGCGCTGGCGCTGGGGCCATTACCACCAAGTCGTGCAGCCTCCAACCGCGCCCCGGCTGGCACAACCCGGTGATCGTGGACTGGGGCCAGGGGCTGATCAACGCGGTTGGCCTGTCCAACCCCGGCGTCGAGGTGATGGTAGATGAGATCCGCAAGGCGCGTGAGCGCCTGCGACCGCTGGGCGTGCCGATCATCGCCAGCATCTTCGCCAACTCGATTTACGACTTCGGCACTATCGCACGCTATATCTCCGAGGCCGAACCCGACCTGATCGAGGTCAACATCTCCTGCCCCAACCTGGATGCGCGCTTCGAGGAGATGTTCGCCGCCAGTCCGTATGTGTCAGCTCAGGTCACCCGCCGCGTCAAGGACAACACCCCCATCCCGGTCCTGGTCAAACTCTCGCCCAACGTCGAGAACATCGCCAAGGTGGCCGAAGCCGTCGCCAAGGCCGGGGCCGACGGCATCTCGGCCATTAACAGCCTGGGGCCGGGGCTGGTGCTCGACATCGAGACGGCTCAGCCGGTGCTGCATAACGGTGTAGGCGGCGTCAGCGGCCCGGCCATCCGGCCCATTGCCGTGCGCTGCGTCCGCGACATCTGCCGGGCGGTGGACCTGCCGGTGCTGGCCATGGGTGGCGTGACCACCGGGCGGGATGTGGTCGAGATGCTGCTGGTGGGTGCGACCGCCGTTGCCATCGGCTCGGCCATCCACTATCGCGGCCTGGATGTCTTCGCCCAGGCTTGCGCTGAGGTCGCCGACTACATGCGTCGCCACCGCTATCGCTGCCTGGATGACTTTCGCGGGCAGGCCCTGCAACGGTAACGGTCTATGACTATACGAAAGCTGACCGATGTGTCAACTGAACAACGCTCCAGCATGTGCGCTACCGCCCTCCAACTGCCGCGCTCAGCGCCTATCGTGGACATCATCACCGAGAGCCGGTCGGTCAAGACGTTCGTCCTGGGTGATGCCATTCAGGCGCAGCCGGGGCAATTCATCATGGCCTGGCTGCCCGGCGTGGACGAGAAGCCGCTATCCATCGCCTGGGATGACCCCCTCACCGTGACCGTTGCCGCGGTCGGCCCCTTCAGCCGCGTTCTGCACGACAGGCAAGTCGGGGACACGATCGGCTGGCGCGGGCCCTATGGCCGGCCCTACCGGCTCGACCCCGCCCGCCCGGCGCTGCTTATCGGCGGCGGCTATGGAGCCGCGCCCCTTTACTTCCTGGCGACACGGGCGCAGGCCCAGGCCATCTCTGTGACGGTTGCCCTGGGCGCGCGCAAAGCCGACGACCTGATCTGCGTCAGCCGCTTCGAGGACGCGGGCATCCCGCTCATCCTTGCCACCGACGACGGCTCGCTCGGCTTCCCCGGCTACGTCACCGACGCAGTCCGCGATGCCGGCGTGCTAGACGAGCAACATCCGGCCATTTACGCTTGCGGGCCGGAAGGGATGTTGGTAGCTGTGCACAAGATGTGCCTCGAATTGGGCCTGCCCGGCCAGCTCAGCGTCGAACGGTATATGAAATGCGGCTTTGGTATCTGTGGCCAATGCGCCCTCGACGATTTGCTGACATGCATAGATGGACCGGTGCTCAGCGTTGAGCAACTGACCGGCAAGGCCGACTTCGGCCACTTCCACCGCACAACAACCGGCCGCCGCTTACCACTGGGACACTGATGTTGCCACAGAGACACAAAGACACAGAGACATCGAGCAGGATTTCTTCATGCCTCTATGTCTCTGTGGCAACTCTAAAGACCATTGCCGATGGCCAGATACTTGCTGATCAAGAATGCAACCCCGGCCGATGGCCGCCGTACCGATATTCTGGTAGAAGACGAGCGTATCGCCGCAATCGGTCCGGACCTGTCGGTCCCGCCCGGCGCTGAGGTGGTGGATGCCGCCGGGCTTCTCGTGCTGCCGGGCCTGGTAGACATCCACGTGCACCTGCGCCAGCCGGGTGGCGAGCACAAGGAGGACTTTACTACCGGCACGCAGGCAGCGTTGGCGGGGGGCGTAACGACCGTCCTGGCGATGCCCAACACCAGCCCACCGCTGACGGACCGGGCAAGACTGACGGCGGCCCTCGCTCTGGCCTCGGCCAAAGCCGTGTGTGACTTTGGCCTGTTCGCCGGCGCCACCCCAGACAACGCGGCTGAAGTCGCCGGGTTGGAGGAAGCCGTCGGCCTTAAGGCCTACCTGGGCTCCAGCACGGGCACATTGCTGGTGGACAGCTTCGCCGCCCAGATCGCCCACTTTGCTACTTACCCTCGCGAACGCATCCTGGCGGTCCATGCCGAGGATGAAGAAGCTGTGCGTTGGTTTGCTGCGCGTGGCCAGCGTCGCCCGCCATTGTGTGCCGCGCTCAGCGTCGCCCGCGCGCTGGCTCTGGCCGAGCACTTTGGCCGTCGCCTGCACATCTGTCACGTCTCCACCGCCCAGGAAGTAGCCCTTATCCGCGCTGCCAAAGCGCGCGGCCTGCCCGTCACCTGTGAAGTGACACCGCACCACCTGTTCCTCTCTCTGCCCTCATCCCCATCCCCTCTCCTCCCAAGCAC
>CADDZL010000224.1 GCA_902812335.1 Chloroflexota bacterium
ATCCTGGCCCAGCCGGTCGCGCGCCAGGCCGAGATAGGCCAGCGCCTGGGCATAACCTGGGGCGCGTTCGGTCGCCCCGGCCAGTTGGTGTTCGGCCAGGCGCCATTCACCGGCGCGGGCGAAGGCCACGCCCAGGCGGGCAGCGGCATAGGCCGGGTCGGGGTGATCCTCCAACGCGGCGAGCACGATGCCGGCGTTGGCCGCCAGGCGCGGGTCGCGGGCAGCGGCGGTCAGGTGAGTGCGGGCGGCATCGGGCTGGCTGGCGGCCAGGAGCAATCCCAGGCGGTAGGCGATCACGGATTCGGAATGGGCGGTAGCCAGGCGGCTATAGAGGGCTTCGGCCTTGTCCCATACGCCCAGGCTGTAGAAGCCATCGGCGGCCCGGCTGAGCGTGTCGCGATCGGCCAGAGGATCGCCGGCGGCGCTGCGCCACTGCTCAAGCGCCAGCGTCGGGTTCCCCAGGCGGGCATAAGCATGGCCGAGTTCGGCGCGGACAGGAGGTGTAAGGCCGGCGCGGGCGGCAGCCGCGTAAGCGTCCTGTAGGGCGGCCAGATTCTCCTGCATAGTGAGGTGGACGCGAGCCAGGCGCAGCCAGGGGACCGGATCCCAGACCTGGTGGGCCGCTGCCTCCTGATAGGCGGCGACGGCGGCCGGGTAATCGTAGGCAGCGATGGCAGCATCACCGGCGCGCAGGGCGGCAACGGCGGCTGTGTCATTGGGATGTAGTGCCAGGAGCAGCAAGATCAGCGCGGCCAGCGTCAGCCGCCAGCCACCGACACTAAAGCGGCGGCTCAGAGGCGCAGGCGCATCGCTCTCTGTTGGCGTCTCCGCCGATGGCGCAGTGGAAGGCGCAAGTTCAGTGTCCACGATTTGCCTTAGCTCTCAATCCGAGTATCATAGCGCGAAGGCGCAATTCTGGGAAACCCTACGCCGCTTCCGGAGGCCGCGGCGGCTTAACGCAAGGGCAGCAAGAAAGTCGCGCGGCGAAAAGAGGGGGGTAATCTGAGCGTCGCTGATGGCTCTCTGCGGATGAAGCTCCGAGGCAGCCGCAGGTGGATACCCGACGTCACCATCGTTACCCTGCAGGCCGGGGGATCCGAGGCAGCGATCCTCGTGCTCGCTGGCGCATTGCGGTTGGGCTGGCCTGGGCTTACCGAGTTCAAGCTGGACGAGTCAGTTCTCACGAGGGCGGCGTTGGCACTGGCGCATGGGCAGAACTTTCCACTCACCGGCCCCACGACCTCGCTAGGTCCGGTCAATGGTCCTTTCAGCATTTATCTTATGGCCATTCCCTTTCTGGTCTCATCGAACGTCATCCTCGCCACCCTCTTTGTTGGCGCACTTAATCTGGCAGCAGTTGCCGGTGCTTATGCCCTAACGCGGCGCTGGTTAGGGCGGCGGGCCGCGCTGATGGCCGCGCTGCTCTATGCTACCAGCCCCTGGGCCATCTTCCTGACGCGCAAGCTGTGGTCACAGGCATTAATACCCCCATTCATCGTCATGTACGCCGCCTCGGCACTGGCTCTCATATCTGGAAGCCGCCGGGCGGTCATCGTTCACCTGGTGACCCTGGCTATTCTACTCCAGACCTATCTGGCGACGTTGGCATTGATACCGGCGACACTGGTCTTGCTGGTATGCTCATGGCGGCGGTTGTCATGGCGAACACTGGCGGTCGCTGTCGCTCTCAGCGGGCTGGTTTTCGTCCCTTATCTGCTCTACCAGACACAGAGGGGATGGCCAGATATCCAGGTCGGCCTGGATCTGGCCCACCAACCCGCCCAGGTGGATGCAACGGCCTGGCAACTTGGCTGGATGACTGTAGTCGGAAGCAACGTGCACTCACTCGCCGGTGCCGATGCTTTCCTTGATTACCTGGCGACCGTGCCCAATGTCGAGCCGCTGCTGGCTGCTGAGGGTCTTCTGGCCATCGCCGGCGGCTTATGGTTAGCCTGGCATCTGCTGCGGCCGCCGGATGCGGCCAGATATGGGCGCACAGCCGCCTTATTTGTCCTCAGCTGGGCGCTGGCACCTATTCTCCTACTGACGCGCCATAGCGTGCCGATCTATCTCCACTACTTCCTCGTGATCCTGCCGGCTCCTTACCTGCTCGCCGCATATGCGGTTGATGGGTTGTGGCATTGGGTTGAGACACGACCGTGGCTGGGTCTGGCTTCGCGTCTGGTTCATCTAGCTGTGCCTATCCTGCTCACGGGCATTGCTTTATCCCAGACTATCCTGATCGTTGCCACGCTGCGCTTCGTGGCCGACCACAGCACAGGCGCATTTGGGATCCCGCTCGCCTATCGGCTGGAAGCGGCGCAGCGTCTACGTGAACTGGCCTCAACCAGAGGAGCTGATGAAGCGATCATCGTGGGCGAAGGAGACAACCCGGCCTGGCACGAGACTCCTGGTATATTCGATGTGCTATTGTGGGACGGCCCTTCTCATCGCTTCGCAGATGGCCTGGCTGAAGGCCGGTTGCCTTGCCCGGTGGGCCAACGCTCATCCTGATGGCGCCGGGCGAATGGCCTGTTGAGCGCCCACTCGCGGCCTGGGCCGATCTCAGCTTGCTAGACGAAATCCCATTGCGCCCTGGCGAAGGCCGCTATCGCCTCTTTTTCGCCACCTCCCGTGCATCCGCCGTTCATGCCATCACGCCGCCAGCTCGGCTGGGCAATGGCGCCGAATTACTGGGTTACGACCTGATCGGTGAGTTGCAGCCAGGACAGAAAGTCCAGTTGGACTTGCTATGGCGCATCACCGCCCCCGGGAACAGCGATTATCACTTCTTCAACCACCTCGTGGACGCGCATGGGGAGCGGTGGGCACAGAAGGACGGTCCTAGTCTGCCGTCATGGGCCTGGCGGCCAGGAGGCCATATCCTGAGCACATTCACCCTCAATCTGGACCCGAACATTCTGCCGGGTCGCTATTGGGTCCGCACAGGCATGTATCGCTACCCTGAGGTTGAGAACGTGCCCGTGCTGGACGAGGCCGGCAACCCGATAGGTGATGCCATTACGCTGGGGCCATTCGACGTGGCGGGGACCGGACAAGACGACCATCCATGACTTGCCCCAGCTTCCAAAGGGGGTATGATACCTGAGGGCGCATCGTCCAGGGCGAGCCTGAGATACTCTTGGGGGACTTTTCGCTATCGGAGGAAGTGAGATGGGTGATCCGACCACCTATGTCATCATCGGGGCCGGGCTGGCCGGGGGGCGCGCCGCCGAGGCTATTCGTGAACGCGACCCGCAGGGCCGCATCGTGCTCGTGGGCAGTGAGCCCTACCTGCCCTACCACCGCCCCCATCTGTCCAAGAAGTACCTGATGGGCAAGCGCCCGCTGGAGAAGGTGTTTTTCAAGCCCCGCGAGTTCTATGATGAGAATCGGATCGAGGTGCTGACTGGCCGGACGGCGGTCGCGCTTGATCCTAAGGCCCATCAAGTGACGCTCGCCGATGGGGCTGTGTTGCGCTATGACCGGCTGCTGCTGGCAACCGGCTCGGAGCCACGTCATCTGAACGTCGTCGGTAGCGATCTCGCAGGCGTGCATTATCTGCGCACGCTGCCGGACTCGGACAGGCTGCGCGATGCTATGATGCAAGCGCAGCGGGGCGTCGTCGTGGGCGGCGGTTTCATCGGCGCCGAGGTAGCTTCGGCCTTTGCCCAGCAGGGCCTTCAGACGACGTTGATCGTCCGCGAGGAATTGCTGCTCCGCCGTGCTGTGGGCGAGGTCGTCGGCCGGTTCCTGACCGACTACTTCACGGGCAAAGGGGTGACTCTGCGCACAGAAACCGCCGTAGATGCATTCGTTGGTGGTGATCGGTTGGAGGGTGTGCGCACCACCGCAGGCGAGATCATCCCCGGCGGTGTCGCCGCTGTGGGTGTAGGTGTCACGCCACGCACTGCGCTGGCGCAAGCCGCCGGCCTGGCGGTGGACAACGGCGTGCTCGTGGATGAGTATCTCCAGACCAGCGACCCCGATATCTTTGCGGCGGGTGACATCGCCGCCTTCTGGAGCCCGCTGTACCGACGGCGTATGCGTATTGAGCACTGGGATGTCGCCCGCCAACAGGGGCGAACAGCCGGGCTGAATATGGCTGGTGACCATCAGCCCTGGGATCAGTTACCCTACTTCTACTCCGACCTGTTCGACCTGGACCTCCAGGCTTACGGTGACCTGTTCCAGTGGGATGAAACGATCCAGCGCGGCCCCGCCAATCCGTCGGCCCGCCCCTCTCTGACGGTGTTCTACCTCTACCAGGGGCAATGGCGCGGGGCGCTGGTGATCAACCCCGCCGTGGGCCAGCTCGAAGCCATCCAGGAGCGGCTGAAAAGCGTGCCCACCTTGAGCCCAGCCGACCGGAAACGACTGGCGGACCCGACAGCGGAACTGCCGTGAAGTACGGGGCAGGGTCACTTGACGACGGTGATACGCCCGGGCCAATCCACGTGATCCGACACGATCTGGCCGTTAGCATCCAGCACCGGCAGGCGCTCGCCGGTCTCCAGCAGGTACAGCCCAACCCGCAAGCGGTACTCGCCCGGCGGTGCCCCTGGCGGAATCACGAGAACGTGCGGATCGGCCACGCGCTCGCCTGCATCCCAGAATGAGGTCGGGTACTCTGCCCCCAGGGGCTGCCCGTCGGCCTGGGTAATTGCCGTTTCGTCCGCGCCGAGCAGGTGGACGAAGACGGTATAAGCCCGGGAGGGTCGGCCGTCGGCGCTCCAGTCCAGGGTGACCGTGACGGCCCTGCCCGGCGCAACGGTGGGCGGGTCCGGCTCAAAACGGAAGCCTTCCAGCAGGATATGGTCGCCAAAGCGGGTGCCGGGAGCTGGCATCACGGACTCGCGCCAGGCTAAGCTGGCCTGGCCGGCAATAACCCGATCCAGCACCGTGCCATCAGAAGCCACCGGCTTCAGGTCGGCCTTCGCCGTCACATCGTACAGGCCGACCTCGACGCTGGCGACGGCCGGCGCAAGGGCGTCGCGCGGCAGGCGCAGACGGAACGTGTCGCGCCAGATGTCGCCGACGCGCCACTGTGAGGTGACCACCCAGCCGCTGGCCGGATAGCGATTTACCTGAGCCAGGTTGACGTGCTTGCGCCCGAAGACCTTGGCAAAGGCGATATAGTCTGTGCTCATCGGCCTTCGCGCCCGCCACCAGACGGTCACCTCCAATTGCTCGCCGGGCTGAACCCGGTCGGGCGTGACCTGTGCCCCGATCAGTTCGACCTGGTCGCCCAGCCGGATGGGCGAGATCCGCGCCGTGGCCGAGTCGGATATACCGGCCACGGGTCGGGGCGGGACATAGGCCGGGGCGATGACCGTGAAGGGGACGAGCGTGGCC
>CADDZL010000225.1 GCA_902812335.1 Chloroflexota bacterium
CGAGGGGACCCTATAGCCGCTCCAGCCCGTCCGCCTCGCCTTATAGCCCTTACGCGCTATTTGAGGGTAGAATTGGGGCGATAGGAGGCGGGCGGGGTATGCCATATGAGTATACACCGAAAGGTAAGAAATATGCCTGAACCCAAAGTCGCACCCTATGGCTCCTGGAAATCGCCCATCACCTCGGACCTGATCGTCTCCGAGACCATCGGCCTGGGCCAGATCGCGCTCGACGGCGAGGACATCTACTGGGTGGAGCAGCGCCCGGCAGAGGGCGGGCGGAATGTGATCGTGCAGCGGACACCGGACGGACAGACGACCGATATGACGCCGGCCCCGTTCAACGCCCGCACGCGCGTCCACGAGTACGGCGGCGGAGCCTTCGCTGTTGCCGATGGCACGATCTACTTCTCCAACTTCGCCGACCAGCGCCTGTACCGCCAGGCCCTGGGCTCCGCACCGGAGCCGATCACGCCCGCCATGGACCTGCGCTATGCCGATGGCGTGATTGACCGCCGCCGCAACCGCATGATCTGCGTGCGCGAAGACCATACTGCCTCCGGACGCGAGGCGGTCAACACCCTGGTGAGCATCAATCTTGAGGGCGATGAGCAGGGCGGCCAGGTGCTCGTCGCCGGCAACGATTTCTACTCGTCGCCGCGCCTCAGCCCCGATGGCTCGCGCCTGGCCTGGCTCACCTGGAACCACCCCAATATGCCCTGGGACGGAACTGAACTATGGGTCGGCGAGCTCAATGCCGATGGCTCGCTGGGCCGGACCCAGCGCGTCGCGGGCGGCGTGGACGAGTCCATCTTCCAGCCGGAATGGTCACCCCATGGCATCCTCTACTTCATCTCCGACCGAACGGGCTGGTGGAACCCCTACCGCTGGTACGGCGGGCAGCTCGAGCACCTGGTGGACATGGAGGCCGAGTTCGGCCGCCCACAGTGGGTCTTCGGCATGTCCACCTATGCCTTCGAGCCAGCCGGTCGCATCCTCTGTAGCTATACCCAGAACGGCACCTGGTACCTGGCCAGCCTCGACACGGCGACGCGTCGCCTGGAGCCAATCCAGACACCCTACTCCTTCATCACGGGTCTGCGAGTAGGGCCGGGACGGCTGGTATTCCTCGGCGGCTCGCCCACGGAGCCGGCGTCCATCGTCCGGCTCGACCCGGCGACGGGGCGGCTTGAGGTACTGCGCCGCTCAAGCGATGTCGCCATTGATCCCGGCTACCTATCCATCCCCCAGGCGATTGAGTTCCCCACGGAAAACGGGCTGACGGCCTACGGCTTCTATTACAAACCGGAGAACCGTGACTACGTCGCGCCGCCCGGCGAACGCCCGCCGCTGCTGGTCCACAGCCATGGCGGGCCGACCTCGGCCGCCTCGACCGTGCTCGACCTGGGGGTCCAATATTGGACCAGCCGCGGCATCGCGGTGCTCGACGTGAACTACGGCGGCAGCACCGGCTATGGCCGCGCCTACCGGCAGCGGCTCAACGGCCAGTGGGGCATTGTTGACGTGGATGATTGCGTGAACGGCGCGCGCACTCTGGTCGGGCGTGGCGAGGTGGATGGGGACCGGCTCATCATCGCTGGCGGCAGCGCCGGCGGCTACACCACGCTGTGTGCGCTCACCTTCCGCAACGTGTTCCAGGCCGGCGCGAGTTATTTCGGCCTCAGCGACCTGGAAGCGGATGCTCTCGAGACCCACAAGTTCGAATCGCACTACAGCGACCGCCTGGTCGCCCCATATCCCGCGGGGCGCGCTATTTACTATGAGCGCTCGCCCATCCACTTCGTAGACCGCATCTCCGTCCCCATGATCCTGTTCCAGGGGCTTGAGGACAAGATCGTTCTACCCAATCAATCCGAGATGATCTTCGAGGCCGTGCGCGCCAAGGGGGTGCCGGTTGCCTATCTCGCCTTTGAGGGCGAGCAGCACGGCTTCCGCAAGGCCGAGAACATCAAGCGCTCGCTCGACGCCGAACTGTACTTTTACTCCAGGGTCTTCGGCTTCGAGCTGGCCGACCCGGTCGAGCCGGTGCCCATCGAGAACCTCCGGTAATAGGAGGGAGGAGTTGACTGCTTTGTAGCGGTAGGCCGGAAATGCTATACTCCCGCGCCTACGGAGGAGTCCATGATCCTGTTAGAAGACCTGCTGGACGCGACCAATGGCCGGCTGCTCGGCCCGGCCGGGGCGCGCCAGTTCAGTGATTTCGCTTACGATTCGCGCCGGGCCGGGCCCGGCCAGCTCTTCGTCGCCGTCAAAACCGACAGGCGCGACGGGCACGATTACCTGGCCGACGCCGTCGCCAGGGGTGTGACCGGCGTGCTGTGCCAGCAGCCGCCCCAGACCGACCTGGGCGTGACCACGGTGCTCGTCTCCGATACGCAGGTGGCCTTGCGCGACTACGCCGCCTTCATCCTGCGCAAAACCGGCGTCGAGGTCATCGGCGTGACCGGTTCCGCCGGCAAGACCAGCACCAAAGAGGCCATCGCCGCTGTCCTGGCGACGCGCTATAACGTCTTCAAGAACTACGGCAGCTACAACAGCCGCTATGGCCTGCCCATCGCGCTCGGCCGGCTTGAGCCGGAGCACCAGATCGCCGTCCTGGAGATGGCCTGCGACGGCTTCGATGAGATCGCCGAACTGGCCCGGCTGGCCGCGCCCCGTGTCGGTGTCGTGACCAACATCAGCCCCACCCACATCGCTTACTTCGGCTCGCTCCAGGCCATCGGGCGTGAGCAGGGCCGGCTGATCGAGGCGCTGCCCCAGAACGGCGTCGCCATCCTCAACCGCGATGACCCCCTGGTGCGGGCCATGGCCGATCGCACCTACGCGCCGGTGATCTACTACGGCCTGGAGCGCGGCGCCGACCTGGTAGCTTACGACATCGTCTCCGACCTGGATGGGACTTACTTCCGGCTCTTGAGCCAGGCGAAGGATCGACCAGAAGGTGGGCAGCGCGTATCACTGCAATGGCTGGGCCAGCACCAGGCTTGTAATGTGCTGGCGGCCCTGGCCGTCGCCCGGCACTATGAGATCCCGCTGCCGACTGCGACCGCCGCGCTGGCCGAGATGACCCCTTTGCCCGGTCGCCTCCAGCCGCTGCCCGGCCTGAACGGCAGCACGCTCCTCGACGACACCTACAATGCCAGCCCGGCCCCGGTCCTGGCGGCGCTAACCTTCCTGCGCGAGTTGCACCCAAGCACCGCCCGCCGCCGCATCGCCGTCCTGGGCGATCTGTATGACCTGGGCCACTATGCCGATGAAGCCTACCGCCAGATCGGTGAGATGGCAGCGCGTAGCGTGGACCTACTCGTCACCGTCGGCGATGGCGCTCACCGTATCGCCCAGGCCGCCCGCGCCGCCGGCCTGCCAGATGAAGCGATCTTCGTGACCTACACCCATAACGAGGCTGTGCGCACACTTGAGGGACAACTGGACCGGGGGGATGTCGTCCTGGTCAAGGGCGATACCGAGACGCGCATGGAACGGGTGGCGAAGGCGCTGCTGGCCGAGCCGGAGCGCGATGGGCCGCGCCTGCCGCGCCAGGAGCCGGGCTGGGAGCGGGTCAAGTTGGGTCTGCCTACCCGGCCGACGTGGGTGGAGATCGACCTGGACGCCATCGCCCAGAACACGCGGCGGCTCAAGCAGATCGTCGGCCCGGCTGTGGACATCATGGCCGTGCTCAAGGCCGACGCCTACGGCCACGGCGCCATCAAAGTCGGGCGCACCGTGCTGAACAACGGCGCGACGATACTCGGTGTCGCCTCGCTGAACGAGGCCGTCCGGCTGCGCGAGGCCGGCATCAACGCACCGATCCTGATCCTGGGCTATACCCCGGCCTGGCAGGCGCGTGAGGCGCTCCTGCATGACGTGACGGTAACACTCTACGACCGTGACGTGGCTCAGGCCTTCAACCGGGCCGCCGCCGAGTTGAACACCCACGCCCACGCCCACGTCAAAGTGGATACGGGGATGAGCCGGCTGGGCCTCCTGCCCGACCAGGCTGTGCCCTTTGTGCAAGACCTGCTGACGTTGCCCTATCTGGAGGTCGAGGGCATTTTCACTCACTTTGCCGTAGCCGACAGCCACGACAAGACGTACACACTGGAGCAACTGGCCCGCTTCCGGCGCGTGCTGGAGGGGCTCGAAGCACGCAACATCCGCCTGCGCTACGTCCATGCGGCCAACTCGGCGGCGGCGATCAGCCTGCCGGAAACACGCTTCAACCTGGTGCGGGCAGGCATTGCGCTCTACGGCCTCAACCCCTCCGCCGAGGAGCCGCTGCCGCCCGGTTTCCGCCCGGCCCTCTCGTGGAAAAGCACCGTGGCCCAGGTCAAGACCCTGCCGCCGGGCAGTTCCATCGGCTACGGCCGGACTTACGTGACCGAAGCCGAGCAACGCATCGCGGTCATCCCGGTAGGCTACGCCGACGGGTTCCGCCGTGCACCGCAACACTGGGGCGAAGTGCTGATCAAAGGCCAGCGTGCCCCGATTGTGGGCCGCGTCTCAATGGACCAGACCACCGTGGATGTGACCCACATCCCCGATGTGCGCATCGGCGACGAGGTGGTGCTGATCGGCCACCAGGGCGACGAGGCCATCACCGCCGAGGATGCCGCCCGCCGCCTGGGCACGATCAACTACGAGGTGGTATCGGCCATCCTGGCGCGGGTGCCGCGGATGTCCTGAGTGACCTTAATCTCTTTAGACAATTCGTTGAGTACCTTATGCCGGACGGTGTGACTCATATGCGCTTCAACCTGACCCTGGGGCCGGTGATCAGCCTGCCGATCGCGGCCCTCGCAGGGCTGACGTTGCACGATGCGCCGCTGGCGGCGATGGCCGCGGCCGGGGCGGGCGTGCTGGCGGGCACCTTCGGCCCGAACCCCGATTGGGACGCGAATTCGACGCTGGAAGAAGAGGCCAAATGGCGCAGCATCCCGGTGGTCGGGCGCTTCGTTTATGCCTTCATCTTCTGGCTGCGCGCGCCTTACGCCGCCTTGTTCCGCCACCGTGGCCTGAGCCACACCCCTGTGATCGGGACGCTGACCCGGCTCATCTACCTTGCGCTGATCACCGTCGTGCTGAATCTGCTCTACGTGGGCATCGTAGCCGTACGCGTCACGACGGGCGGGTTGCCGCTGCTGGCGTTGCAGACGGCGCTGCCCGCCGGGGGCGTCTTCTGGATGATCGTCGCTGCCTGGAACTGGTCGCTGCACCAACGGCCGGCGCTGGCGCTGGGGCTGCTCCTGGGCATCCTGGTGTGCGATACCCTCCATGAGCTGCTCGACCGCTACTACCCCACCCGCTTCCTG
>CADDZL010000226.1 GCA_902812335.1 Chloroflexota bacterium
CAGCCGCCCCTTCCCCTGTCTCCCCTCCCCTATCAGGGGAGGGGAAGGGGGAGAGGTTAGCCTGGCGCAGCAGGTCAGAGGCCTGAATGGGGCCACTGCGTTCGAGCGCCTGAAGCAGCACCTCGGCGGGCGCACCCTGAGCCAATGTCTCCAGGCGGGCAATGACCTCCGGCTGGAAACGGCGGTGCCGCCGCGCTGGCTGCGCATCCACCACCACCCCCCCGCCGATGGTCGTGGCGGGTGAGGCCGTGCGTAAGATGAAGCGGTCACCGGCAGCCAGCGCCAGCGGCCGTGCCAGCCGGAGTTGTAGCCAGCCGGTCTGCCCTGGAGCCAGGCTTTCGTCGCCCAGCAGCCGGGCAATCGCCATCACCTCGGCCGCGCCGGAGAAGAACTTAACCTCAGTATTGTGGCGCAATGGGCGGGGCGCGTCGGGCAGATGGCGGAAGCGCACGTCAATGAGTTGCGTCGGGCGCAGATGGCCGGGGATGGTCAGGACGTCTCCCCGTTTGAGATCGGTTGGGCTGACGCCGGCCAGATTGACGGCAACACGGCTGCCCGGCACGGCCCGCTCGATCTTCTGCCGATGCGTTTGCAGGCCGCGGATGCGGGCACGCAAGCCTTGCGGTTGGACCTCAACCTCCTCACCCAGGCTCAGCGTCCCATCGCTGAGTGTGCCGGTCACCACCGTGCCGAAGCCGGTCATAGTGAAGACCCGGTCCACCGGCAAACGTGGCCGGCCTAAGTCGGGCCGGGGCGGGCGCCCGGCCAGGCAGCTTTGCAGAGCTGCCAGCAGCCGGTCGAGCCCCAGGCGCCGGCGCGCCGAGACCGGCACGATAGGCGCATCGGCCAGGACCGTCCCTGATACTGCGTCGGCCACCTCGGCTGCGACCAGCTCCAGCCACTCGGGATCGGTGACCAGGTCGGTCTTGGTCAGCGCGATCACACCGCCGCCGATGCCTAAGAGATCGAGGATGGCCAGGTGCTCACGGGTCTGGGGCATCACGCCCTCATCGGCGGCGATGACAAACAGGGCTGCGTCAATCCCGCCGACGCCGGCCAACATGTTCTCGATGAAATCGCGATGACCGGGCACGTCCACGATCCCCACGCTTTCACCACTAGGCAGGGTGAGCCAGGCGAAGCCCAGGTCAATGGTCATCTCCCGTTCCTGCTCCTCTTTGAGCCGGTCGGGGTTGATGCCGGTCAGCGCCTGGACGAGGGTGGACTTGCCATGGTCAACATGGCCTGCGGTGCCGATGACGTGCATGTTCACGAGCGTTCATCTACATCCGATTATTGCCGGACTTTCTCCATCCGCCCTTCCCAGTCTTCAAGCCAGTTGCGGGCGAACTCGGTCATCGTCTGGGTATGGGCTTCCTGCAATTGCCACAGCGCCTTGATCTCGGCCCAGAGGGCCACAGGTATCTCCTCCAGGGCCTCGATCCGCTCGATGATCTCACGGTGGGGCCGCTCATGATCGCGCCACTTCTCCTGCCAGGTGACCAGGTGATGTTTCCAGCGTTTGTCCTCCTCGGCCAGGAACTCAGCCCACTGCTGCTTCATGCGCTCCTCGGCCAGCCGCTGGATCTCGGCGACCTCGTTCTGGCGCTGCTCGATACGTTGTCTGAAGGCATCAATCGTCGCGACGGCGGCAGAGACGATCTGCTGCTGCTCCGTGACGCTCTGCACCCGCTTGGCAGCCTCCTCGATGCGCTGCCTGGCTTCGGTGATCACTGCTTCCCACTCATTCAGTTTGCGCTCGCGCTCGCGCAGCGTCAGCCCCTGGTGCTCGATCCAGCGCGTCTGCTCCTGGCGGCGTTCGGCCTCCAGCGTGCCGAGTTCGGTCAGGCGCGCCTCGGTCCGGCGGGCCATGTCCTCCAGCATATCCAGCTTGGGCGGGAAGACCTCCAGCTTCTTACGTAGCTCGATCACCTCCTGCTGCAACTCGGCCAGGCGGCGTGTATCTTGACGGCGGCCCTCTTCGAGATAGGTAACGTCACGCACACGCTCCTCGATGCGTTCGTTGATCTGCATCACCTCGTGTTGCAGGTTACCGAGGACGGTGTTCAGCCGCTGCTGCTCGGCTTGAAGTGGCGGGATCTGCTCCTCCAAGCGCGGGATAAGGGTCAATTCCTTCTTCTGTTCGGCCAGGGCACGGGAGAGGTTGTCGTACTCAATCCGGTGCACCTTCTCGGCTTCGCGTGCGGCGGCCATGTAGCGCGCGTCTCCCTCCTCGATCAGTTGGATGATCTCCTGGCGCAGCCGGTCAAGGGCCTTATCTACCTGCGGCAGCCGGCTGAGTTGGGTCTGCAGCGCCGAGGCGCGCCCCTCCAATTCCTGGATGCGCCGCGCCGAGTCGGTCAAGGCCGACTCCAGGCCGATCACCCGCTGCTGAAGCGCAGCGATCTCGGCTTTGTCCTTGCGCCGCTCCTCATCGAGCCACGCCAACATTTTAGATGCCTGGCTGAAATCCATCGTCATCATGGGTCACTCCGTTTTAGATACAGGGGTCAGTCCGGCCATTATAGCAGAACAGCCGACAAACAGCTACCAGCGCAGAATGTGAAACGTAACCTATGCTCCTTCCGTTTTACGCTTTACGTTTTACCGAGATATAATCCAGCAACGTAAGTGTATCATGCATATCGGCCTGGATGCCCGCCTGACCTATTACACTCACGGTGGTATTGCCCACTACATCCGCCGACTGTTACAGGCGCTTCAAGCCGTTGACCAGGAGAACCGGTATCTCGTATTGCAGAGCCACAAGCACAGCGAAACGCTGGCGGCCGGGGCCAACTTCCAGCGGGCCAACTGCTGGACCCCGGCTCATCACCGGCTGGAACGCTGGACGCTGACAGTCGAAGTGGCCCGGCTTCGGCTGGACGTGCTCCATAGCCCCGATTTCATCCCACCAGCGGGTGGGGCCCGCGCCATCGTGATCACCGTCCATGATCTGAACTTTCTGCGCGAGCCGGAGCACCTGACGGAGGAAAGCCGCCGCTATTACGCCGACCAGATCATGTGGGCCGTGGATCGGGCGAACCACATCATTGCCGTCTCTCAGGCCACGCGCACCGAACTCATCGAGCGCACCGGTGTGGCCGCGGAGAAAATCCACGTCGTGCCGGAAGCGGCTGATCCGGCTTTTCGCCCTCTGCCACCGGCCGAAGTCGCGGCAGCCCTGGCCCGCTATGGTCTGGCGCCGGGCTATCTCTTGTTCGTCGGCACGCTAGAACCGCGCAAAAACATCCCCGGCCTGCTACGCGCCTATCGCCACCTGCTAGACGACTACGGACTCGATCCGCCGCTCGTCCTCGCCGGTCGGCGCGGGTGGCTTGACGAGGACATCGAACGCACTGAATTGGAGCTAGGCCTGGTCAGGTGCGTCCGTCATCTGGAGACGGTTGCCGATGCCGACCTGCCGGCGCTATATAATGGTGCGGCCCTACATGTCCTGGCCTCCTTCTATGAGGGTTTCGGCCTGCCGGCGCTGGAGGCGATGGCCTGTGGTACGCCCACGGTTGTCTCCAACCGCGGCGCCCTGCCTGAGGTCGTGGGGGACGCCGGCCTGCAGGCCAGCCCGGATGATCCGGCCGAACTGGCCGCCGCGCTGGCCCGCGCCCTGAGCGATACGGGCCTGCGGGCCGAACTGCGGGCGCGCGGCCTGGGCAGGGCTAGCGGCTTCACCTGGGAAGCCGCTGCCCGCCAGACCCTCGCCATCTACAGCTTATGCGTATCCTCTTCCTGACCCCCCAGCTTCCCTACCCGCCCTGGCAGGGTACGGCCATCCGCAACTATTACCTGATGGCGGGCCTGGCCGCCCGGCATGAGATCGCCCTGCTCTCGTTTATCGAACCCGACCAGAGCCTGGCGGCAGCGGAGCCGCTGCAGGCGCTGTGCTGCCGGTTAGAGGCCATCCCGGCGCCCCTGCGCCGCCTGTCCGACCGTCTGCGCGGATTGATCCTGTCGAGCCAGCCGGATATGGCGCTGCGGCTGGCATCACCGGCCTTTGCCGCCCGCCTGGCAGCCTGGCTGGAGACAGAGCACTTCGACGTGGTCCAGATCGAGGGCATTGAGATGGCCCCTTATCTCGACACGGTCGCCTCTGCCCCTGGTCAGCCCCTGATCGTCTACGATGACCACAATGCCGAATACGTCTTGCAGGAACGCGCCTTCCGCAGCGATCTCCTCCGGCTCAGTCGCGGGCACGCAGCGGCTTACTCATTGGTTCAATGGCGTCGCCTGCGCCGCTATGAGGCGGCCATCTGCCGCCAGGCCGATCGGGTCGTCGCCTGCTCTGCAGCCGACGCGACGGCGCTACAGCGGATCGTCCCCGGCCTGCTCGTCCACGTTGTCCCCAACGGCGTGGACACAGCAATCTACCGACCACAGCCGGTCCCGCCCGTCACTTCCCTCGTGTTCACGGGCAAGATGGATTTCCGGCCCAATGTGGACGCGGCGCTGTGGCTGGTCAGCGACATCCTGCCCCGCATCCGGCAGGTGTGGCCTGAGGTGACGCTGGCGCTCGTCGGCCAGCGGCCCGGGCCGGCGGTGGCCCGACTGGCGCGAGAGCCGGGGGTGACCGTCACCGGCAGGGTTGACGATGTCCGGCCCTATATCGCCGGGGCTGCGGTCTACGTCGCACCGTTGCGCATGGGCGGTGGGACGCGCCTGAAGCTGTTGCAGGCAATGGCGATGGGCGCGGCCATCGTCTCGACGCAGTTGGGGGCTGAGGGCCTGCCGGTTGAGGCGGGCCGCCATCTGCTCCTGGCCGACGATGCCGCGGATTTCGCCAACGCTGTGCTCTCCCTCCTGAGTGACCCGGCACAGCGGTCGGCGCTGGGCCGCGAGGCGCGCCGCCTGGCCGAGGCCGAGTTCGACTGGAGCCGGATCGTCCCCCGCCTTGAAGCGGTCTATGGAACTTGAGGCACTGGCGGCGCGCAATCGCGCCCGCACCCAGACCAAGAACCGGCGCACCGTCCGCCAATGGCTGCGGTTGGCCTTACTCCGCTTCTACGCCGGGGTAGCACCTGCACCCCGCGCCGGCCTGGCGGACATGCCCGATGACGCCCGGCTACTCGTCATCCGGCCCGACCACCTGGGCGATGTGTTGTTTATGACACCCGCACTCCGGCTGCTGCGTCACGCCCGGCCACACGCCCACGTGACAGCCCTGGTCGGCCCGTGGGCAGCGCGGGTCCTCCAAGGCAACCCGGCGGTAGATGAGGTCCTGACCTGCCCGTTCCCCGGTTTCACCCGGCAGCGGAAGGGGTCGCTATGGGAGCCGTACAGGTTGTTGTATGACTATGCGAAGAG
>CADDZL010000227.1 GCA_902812335.1 Chloroflexota bacterium
TCCCCTGTCAGGGGAGGGGCCTTCCTCAACCCTGCGTTTTTTCAGCCCGTGGCCGGTGGTCAGTGGTCAGATTCTTGTGGTATACTGGCTACTGCTGACTGAGGTAAGGAGGATGATTTGAACGCCGATCACATTATCCATCACCAATTTAACAACGGTCTGACCGTCTTGCTCAAGGAGATGCACCACGCGCCGGTGGCTACGTTCTGGATATGGTACCGCGTAGGCAGTCGCAATGAACACACCGGCATCACCGGCATCTCCCACTGGGTGGAGCACATGCTGTTCAAGGGCAGCGAGCAGTTCCCGCGTGGCACGCTCGACCGCCTGGTGTCACGCGAGGGCGGCCTGTGGAATGCCTTTACCTGGATTGACTTCACGACCTACTTCGAGACCCTACCCGCTGACCGCTTTGATCTGTCGTTGCGGATTGAATCGGACCGGATGGTCAACGCGGCCTTTGATCCCAAAGAGGTGGATGCCGAGCGCACGGTGATCATCTCCGAGCGCCAGGGTCACGAGAACAGCCCGCTCTTCCTGTTGGGTGAGGAAGTTGGGGCAGCCGCCTTCCGTGTTCACCCTTATCACCACGAGGTCATTGGCGACCTGTGTGACCTGCAGACGATGACCCGTGATGACTTGTACCATCACTACCGCACCTTCTACGCCCCAAACAACGCCATTGCCGTGGCCGTCGGCGATTTCCGCGCCGGGGATGTGCTAGAGCGCATCGCCGGCCACTTCGGGGATATCCCGCGTGGCCCGGAGGTGCCGCCCATGAGGCGGGTTGAGCCGCCGCAACAGGGTGAGCGCCGGGTTACGGTCGAGGGCGAAGGGGCCACGGCCTACCTGCAGGTGGCCTATCATGCTCCCGCTGCCCGCGATCCGGATTTCTTCCCATTGGTCGTCCTCGATAGCATCCTGGCTGGGGCCAGTTCGTTTACTCTGTTTGGTGGCGGCACGACCAACAAGAGCAGCCGGCTGTATAAAGCGCTGGTGGAAACTGAGCTGGCGACCGACGTATCAGGCAGTCTGTCGGCAACGCTCGATCCTTACCTGTACACCATCTCAGCAACGGTGCGGGCCGGCCACACGCCCGGCGAGGTCGAGCAGGCTCTGGACGCCGAGCTCGACCGGGCCGTGCGCGAACCGGTCAGCCAGGGCGAGTTGGAGAAGGCCGTCAAGCAGGCTAAGGCTCAGTTTGCCTTCGGCAGCGAGAGCGTGACCAACCAGGGCTTCTGGCTCGGCTTCAGCCAGTTGCTGGTCAGCACCGACTGGTTCGAGACCTACCTTGATAACCTGGTGAAGGTGACCGCCGAAGACGTCCAGCGCGTCGCTGCCAAGGCGCTGCGGCGCTCGAATCGCGTTGTCGGGCACTATATCCCCAAGTAAAACGTGATGCGTGAAGCCTAATCACGCATCACGTATCACGGACAAGGAGTGATCATGTCGAATACCTCAATTCCCGGCCCTGAATCTGTCGTCCGCCATGTATTTGATCATGGGATGATTGCGCTGGTGCGTGAGAACTTTAGTAGCCCGTCGGTGGTGGTGGATGGGGCCTTGTGGGCGGGCAGTCTGGATGAGCCGGAGCAGCAGGCCGGGCTGGCCAGCTTTGTGGCTGAATGTCTCAGCCGGGGCACGCAACGGCGCACTTTCGCTCAGATCTATGAAGAGGTTGAGTCGGTTGGTGCCAGCTTTGGCATAGAGGGCGGCCGCCATACCACCGGCTTCGGCGCTAAGGGCCTGGCCGAAGACCTGAGGCTCTTGCTTGACATCCTGAGCGATGTCCTGCGCCACCCGACCTTCCCGCCTGAGGAGGTCGAGAAAGTGCGCGGCGAAATCCTAACCGATCTCCAGATCCGCGCTCATGACACGCGCCGCGTTGCCGGGCTGGAATTCCGTGCCCTGGCGTATCCTAACCATCCCTACGGTCGCAGTACCGACGGCTATCCCGAAACCATTGCTTCGATCAGCCGCGACGACCTGGTCCGGTTCCACCAGACGCACTACGGCCCCCAGGGGATGATCGTGTCTATCGTGGGCGCGGTCAAGGCTGAGCAGGCGCTTGACCTGCTGGGCCAGGCCTTCGGCGATTGGACGAATCCGGCCAAACCGACGCGGCCCAGCCTGCCACCGGTCGAGCCTATCACAGGCGTGCGGGAAAAACGCGCCGTGGTGCCGGGTAAGACGCAATCTGACATTATCCTGGGCTGGCCGGGCCCGGCGCGCAGTGAGCCCGACTACCTGGATGCGGCCCTGGCCAACACTATCCTGGGCGTGTTCGGCATGTATGGGCGGTTGGGCGACAACGTGCGTGATACGCAAGGGCTGGCCTACTACTCGCTGAGCCGGTTAGAGTGTGGGCTGGGGCCGGGGCCGTGGTCCGTTATGGCTGGTGTCAACCCCGCCAATGTCGATCGCGCTATCGCCGGCATCCGCGATGAGATCCGTCGCCTGCAAGATGAGCCGGTGGGCGAGGACGAACTGGCTGATAATCAGGCCTATCTGACCGGCTCGCTGCCGTTGCGCCTGGAGACCAATGACGGTGTGGCCCAGGCAGTGCTGGACATGGAGCTATTCGGGCTGGGTCTGGACTACCTCCAGCGCTACACTGAACTGATCATGGCAATCACGCCGGCGCGTGTCCAGGCCGCCGCGCAGAAGTATCTCAGTGCCGACGCCTATGCGCTGGCTGTTGCCGGCCCGGTGAACGAGGCCTGATGCTCACGACCGGTGTTGATATCGTTGAGATTCCCCGAATCGAGGCGGCGGCGGCCCGCTTTGGCGATCGCTTCCTGAACCGAATCTATACGCCTGCCGAGTTGAGTTACTGCCGGGGGCGGGCGGCGGAGCTGGCAGTGCGCTTCGCTGCCAAGGAAGCCGTCGCCAAGGCGTTGGGGGTTGGGCTGGCCCACATGGCCGCAGGGGGTGTCAGTTGCCTTGAGGTCGAGGTCGCCTCAGATGAGTTGGGCAAACCCCACCTGCTCCTGCATGGCCGTGCCCGTGCCTTAGCCGAAGCGCTCTCGTTGCGCGAGTGGTCCGTGAGTCTGTCGCACGCGGGCGGCACGGCCATTGCCTTCGTCGTCGCCCTGTCCTGAACGCCTTTCATCTGCGATTGCCCGCCTGGCCGTACACCATCCGCCAGAGTGAAGCGACAAACCTTTTCACCCGCTCAGGGATAATACCTATAGAGGGCCCTCATCATCACCTGTCGGGAGAGAGCGCATGGAGGAACAGCAGGCCATCGCCCTGCTGAAACGCGGCGACATCGGCGGCCTGGAGACGCTGGTGCGAAAGTACCAGGTGCAGGCGGTGCGGGCCGCCGACCTGATCGTCCGTGACCGCGCCCTGGCTGAAGATATTGTGCAGGCGGCCTTTCTGCGGGCCTATGAGCGCATTGGCCAGTTTGACGCCGGGCGGCCCTTTGGCCCCTGGTTCCTGCGCAGCGTGGTCAACGACGCCGTCAAAGCGGCGGCCCGGCGCGAGCGCCAGGTCCCCCTGGATGGTGAAGCCAGGGAAGCGATCTCGCTGGCCGATCTTCTGGCGGACCCGGCTCCCGGCCCTGGCGAGTTGTCGGAGCAGGCGGAGACCCGCCAGGCGATCTGGGCCGCGCTGGGGGAACTGCCACCGGCACAGCGTGCCGCGATTGTCCTGCGTTACTACCTGGACCTGAGCGAGGCCGAACTGGCAGGCGAGCTGGCCTGTCCGCCGGGCACGGTCAAATGGCGGCTGCACACCGCGCGGGAGCGCCTGCGCGCGCTCTTGCGCCCGCTGTGGTCGCCGGAGCCAGGGAATAAACCGTGATGGCCGGCGCACCGCACGGATTATGACACAGATACACGGACTGGATTGGCGGCAATTCATCGGTGCATCCGTGCAGGGAATCCGTGTCGAGCCCACCTCCCGATAGCAAGAAGAGGGGAGTCAATCATGAAAGAGCAACGTATCACACCCATCTTGCACGAGTTGGCTGAGCAGGAGATACCCGCCGACCTGGACTTGTGGCCGGCGATCCGCACACAAGTCGAGTCTGGTCGTCGGATGCAGCGCCGACCTGTCGCGAAGCTACGCCTCAAGGTGGCCGTTAGCCTGGCCGTCCTTGCTTTAGCCTCTATCGGGCTGTTGGCCAGCATTCCCAGTGCCCAGGCAGCAATCGTCCGCACGCTGCAACGCTTCGGGTTGGTGCTGATCGATCCGAGCGCCATGAGACCCGCAACGTCGGTAAAGGTGGAACCCACTAGGCAGCCACCTCAGCCGCTCACCCTGGCCGAGGCCCAGTTGCGGGCCCCGTTCCCGATTCGCGTTCCTACGTGGTTGCCGGAAGGGCTGACGTTCGCGGGGGCCGAAGTGAACGTTGATACCGTATCTACACCTGGCCCGGACGGCGAGCCCCCGGCCGAGGTCTCACTGGTCTATCATCGTGCTTCTCAATCGCAGATCTCGGCATCTACGGAGATGCTACAGTTGCTTATCCTGTTCGGGCCGAATCCGGCTGGTTTCGTAGTTCCCAACTCGCGGGGACAAGAAGCCGTGATCAATGGCCAGGCTGGTGTCTACGCGCACGGAGGCTGGCGCGATGACGGGCAGGGGGATCCCCAGACGGCTCTCGGCGACTTGCGTTGGGACGATGCGCTGGACGAAGCCTGGCTGTCTTGGGGTGAGGATGGGCTCACATATACACTGCAAGCGGTGGGGCTCGGCCTGGGCCGCGAGGACATGGTGCGGATCGCGGAGTCGCTGCGATAGCTGTGGTCTTCCGCTTCCACGTGCCCTGATGGCGGGCATTGGAACAGGTATGATGAAGGGGGCTCTGCCGGTATATCAGCAGAGCCCTCTTCTGATACCGGGAACCCTGCCGGCCTGGGCGACGTCCAATTGATCGGCCAATTGGCGTAAGCTATTCACTGGCCAAACGCAGCCCAATCGTCAGCCAGCAGTTGTGCAAACCGGCTTCAATGGTGTTAAGATGTGATTGAATTGAGACTGGCTGGATGGCCGGATGTGGCGACATTGATCTCGGGGCCACCAAATGCCCCTCCGCTTACGGCGGCATGACGCTGGTCATATCGAGAAGGAACTTCCGTGGCCGGCGGAGCGTTTCTATTTATAGGCATCCATGAGGTTGGTTATGGACACGGGCCTGGAGTGGCGCATTGAAGGGGAACCGACCGGCCCCGCGCAGGCCGGCCCTCCGGCCCGGCGGCGTCGCCGGCTGGGATTGCTACTCCTCGGCCTGGCGCTGCCGCTGCTGGCGCTGGGCGGGCTGATGTTTGCTGCCAACCGCCGCCAGGCCGAGTTGACGCAGC
>CADDZL010000228.1 GCA_902812335.1 Chloroflexota bacterium
GAGGTAGCGCGTGCCGTCCGCCGCCTCAACGACCTGGATGTAGTTGTAGGCCGACTCACCTTCGTAGAGCAGGCGGGTGCCTTGCGGCGGGGGCTTGAGCGGGCCACGCAGGATGAGCCAGGCCAGGAGAATCAGGGCCAACGGCATCCAGGCATAGCTCCAGGCCCGCCGCCCGGAGGTCAGCGCCAGACCAGCCAGCGCGACCGCGAGCAACAGCCCGGCAAAGACCAGAAAGGTGCGCGCTGTGCCGATGGAGGGGATGAGTACGAGCACCGGCCCAAAGGTGCCCAGGATGCTGCCGAGCGTCGAGATGGCGTATAGCCGCCCGGCGACGCGACCGGCGTCCTTCACGTCGCGCAGCGCCAGCCGGATGGCGAAGGGCGCGACGCAGCCCAGGAGCGTGACCGGCAGGGCGAACAGGATCAGGACGCTGGCGAACGAGCCGAGGAGAACGCCCAGGTCGAAGGTCTCGAAGGCGCGGCCGGCGGCGCGCAGGATGGGCTGGGCGACGAGGGGGATCAGGCCGGCGCTGAAGGCGGCCCAGGCGAGCAGTTGGTAAAAGGCAACCGGATCGGGGCGGCGGTCGGCCAGCCGTCCCCCCAGATAGTAGCCCGCCGTGAGATAGACCAGGATCAGGCCGATGACGTTGGCCCAGACCAGGTTGGAGGTGCCGAAGACGTTGCCCAGCAGGCGCGAGGCCGACAGCTCCACCGCCAGGGTGGTCATCCCGGCAGCGAAAACGCTGAGCATGAGTATGCCCTGGGCGCGGGTCATAAGGGGATTATAACTTCGGAGGAGCGGATTTCCAACTCAGGTCACGCCGATGGAACCGGCAGCCTGCCAACCGCGTCATGATAGTGACAGGCGCTCCCTCTGTGGATCGGGTAGGGACTCGATTCCAGACTAATACCATGATAACGGTGCAGTGATAGCTGCGCCGATTGGGGTAGGGGCGGCATTTTTTAAGGTATAAGTGACGGACGGATTACTATTGACAGGATTACGATCTGTGCTATACCAGATCATGGCAACGCAGCAATCTGTGGGTACACACTTGATTTCTGGCTTCCAGCTTTCCAAGCAGCAGAATGGCACCCAGGCCGTACCGAACACCACATAGGAGGCGGCCATGAGGGAGAGAAAGATTCTTGTCACCATCCTCACCACTTTGGGGCTCCTTTTGTTCTTCGGCATCTTTCACATAACGGCGAGTCCTAGTAGAATAGATGCCCATGCACAGGGTAGCCTACCAACCCCCTCTAGTTCGGACCACTATGTCTATTTGCCTGCTTTAGGAGGGAAGCACGCGAGCATCTCGCGCTATATGGACACAACAGATTATTCGAGGCTTTACGATCAAGGTCCAGCCCCTGGCATGTCCCGAGGCGTGTCCTCTTCGCCCCCCATCGAATACTACATGTACCTTCCCATAGCTATTGACGAAACCCCGCCTCTATCCAGTACCTCTCGCTACCTTACAGACACCGATCCCAACTACTTGTTGCAAGTCGGTTGCGATGAGGGCGAGAGAATAACTGGCGTAGATAACATTGGCCTCGTCCTATCTTTCGGACAGCCGTGGAGGCAAGGAGACGTTGAAGGGATATTGCTTCATAGCAACTGGAACTTCCGCTCAACAGTGGCCGTGTCGGATTCCGTCGAGGCTTATATCAGTGGTTTCTATTGGTGTTCACCCGCCGTCAGCCTCACGCTTGGCGTCGGACTGAATAACTTCGGGCCCGCGCAGTACGTCTCGTTTTCGAACGGCGCAGCCTGGGCAGGGATGGTCAACGATATCAATCGATGGACTCGCTCTTACGGTTACCAGGGTAAGGTCCAGGTGTGGGGCGCGATTGATATTGAGGGGGATACGATACGAGGTTGGAACAACTACACAGATACTCTCCCCTGGATCCAGGGGTATGACTCGGCCTTCGATCCCACATTGGGATCATTCTACGCCAACTATGGCTCGTGCGATAGCTGCCCGTTCACGAACCATCTGAACAATGTTCCCTTGGGCTTTACTGTCGCTCAACTCTACTACGTATCCTATCAAGCCCGGCCCGCGTACCCTCTGCCTGAGATTTACCTGCGCACCTACTGGGAATCAGGTCACGAATATCCAGAGATCAACGCCGACCAATGGTGGCGGATAAGCTCGTACGGAGCAACTACCTACGGCGTCCCCATGAGGTTCCAGGGTTCGATGACGCAGTGGGCGGCATGTCTGCAGAACCCTTCCCAGTGTGACCCCAGCACCCAGAATACGCCGGAGGAGGGTTGGACGGGACTATATACGTGGACTAAGTCTGACATAAGGACATCGCAAGTTCTGACGTGGTCAACTGACATCCGCTGGCCGTAGTAGAAAGCGAGGCAGTCATGAATCAACAACGCAAACAACGCGAATCGCCATCATTCTGGCTCAGAGGTGTTGTGACGGTGCTCCTTCTCGCTGCGGTGGCTGTGGTGTTGAGCTACGCCGCCACCTCCCGCGGGCCTACCCCGCTGACCTCGCCCATTAACACGCCCACGCCAAACACAGACTGGTATGCAACCAAACAAGCGGACATGCGAACCGCCGAAGCCGGGCGAGCTGTGCAGGGAACGCCAGTTCCAACGAGCCTATACACTCCCAGCTGGTTGGGCAAGATCACCCCACAGCCGACTGTGTTCCTACCTGCGCCTAATAGGACTCCGGCTGGGGCTGGGGCTCTTGTGAGGGTAGTGCCGCCCTGGTCCCCGATGCTGTACCGCATCGAGAACACCTGGTATGAAGACACGAATGGAGCCACGCAACGCACCATTGTCTGGGCGGGTGCGGTATCGGAAGGTGCCACCGGCCATTCCACCCAACAAGGCTTGGTCATTGTCCAGATTCTGCGCAAATCCACGATGAATAACATTACAGGTATCGATGTCGTCGAGTCCACCTCCTACTTGACCCCTTGCCCGGTCGGGTCGGTCCGCATTGTAGACGCGGTGGGCGAACGCCTCAGGCTCCGCTCAACCTCCGGCGCAACCTTCTATTTTGACGTGCCAACGCGCCGGTACGTCAACGCCCCTGCCTGTACACCCACGCCAACGCTGACACCATCGCCAACGATCATCTCGCCATTATCCACACCGACGGATACCCCTACGCCAAGAACTGACCGGACATTCACCGGCGATGCCACCACCTCGGGCCTGGGGCCTTCCAACCCGATATCGGGCGCAACGGTTACGCTTTACAAGCTGACCTTATTTGACTGGCAGATGGTGGAGAGTGTCACCACCGATGCGAATGGCCAGTTTGCTCTACACGATGCAGGACTATCTGAATCGAGCTGGTACCTGATCCTGATTGGGTATCCAACCGGGTACACACCCACGCTCGCCCAGCCTGGGATCGGGTTCCTTGCCGTGGGCAGCCAGATCCTCCTGTCACTCGAACCGCTGGCACCAGGCACGTACAGCGACAACCACTTTATCAGTTTATGGGATCCCAACGCGACGCCATCACCCGGCACACCGACGCCACCACCGTTACCCACCGTGCCATGGCCCACGCCTACACCCTGATCATCCTTTTATTAGTGAGCGGTGACCTGGCCGGGAAGTAGCTGAAGAGTTTCAGGACACGGCATGACCCTAAGGCGACATCCTTTTGGCTACTCGCTACTCGTGGTGATTAGTCTCGTTTTCGGTGCAAAACCCCCGATGTCCGATGGTGTTGAACCAGGTGTACACATAACGCCAGCCGTCGGAGGTGGGTTGTGCTCCGTGACCGCTATGAACCGATGAACATGTTCGAATTCGTACCCGCTCTCAGTTTCGCGATGGAACCAGTCCTAGCTCAACTGGACAGGTTGCTCGACGATGATACCCTTTTTCAGCTCTACCTCCAGCCTGTGCCCGATGACACCACCCTCATCCGCTAGGCCAACCTCATCCAGCCCGACACGCTGCATCACCTGCTCGACCATGTCGTTGACCTGGCACGCGCCCTCAAGGTCACCCGTGGGCGCAAACTGCGGATTGACGGCACCGTGATTGTGGCCTCTACCCCTGTCCTGACGCGTTCCTAACAAAACTGAACACGACGGGCAGTGCATTGTTATATTCCACTTACCTCGGCGGCAATTACGATGACTATGGCTATGGCGTCGCAGTGGATGGCAGCGGGGTCGCCTATATCACTGGCCGGACCCACTCGCCCAACTTCCCGATTACGCCAGGGGCGCTTGACCCAACTTGTGGTAGCTGCCCCAGCGCTGCTGACGCCTTTGTGACGAAGCTGCTGCCGGTAGCGACACCCAATCGGGTCTACCTGCCATTCATCTGGAACAACCCCTGAGGGATCTTACGGGCTGGAGTGGGATGCGGTCTACGGCATCTTCCTTCCCGCTGGTGAAGCTCCTCTACACCCGAATCCAGCAACCGTCCCATATTGGAGTGCATCCACGCAGCCCAGTTTCAGCGCATGTCAGGCTTATGTAGGCTGTATGAGCGTAAGCCCGGCTACAGGCGGCGTGGATGAGATGGATTAGAATT
Source organism: Chloroflexota bacterium (assembly GCA_902812335.1). GTDB lineage: Bacteria > Chloroflexota > Anaerolineae > DSLN01 > DSLN01 > DSLN01. Next base: position 4,540 of record CADDZL010000228.1, read on the forward strand.
CGTGCTTGACAGCGCGCTAACTTGTGCTATACTTTACTATTGTAGATGAAGATGAGCGGAATCATGCGAATTAGGAGCGTGAACCCGACCTGCATGTGTCCTGAGCGGGGGCGTTAACCACCCGCGCTCAGGCCGTTTTGATTTAGACCAAGAGACCAACTGACGACGGGTGGGAACGTCCCCGCAACTGCGGTGAGGACGGCTCGATCTGAGGGGTGAAATGCTGAGCCCCGTTTTGCGTCAGTTGGTCTTTTTGTTTGGCACGACATGGGTTCTGAACACGAATGCACGGATAGGATTAGGAATGAAAGAATAGCCGATGCGGTGCGCGCCAGGGCGCGCACACTCGAGGACCTGGTTGGAAATACGCCGCTATTGCGCCTGGAGCGGGTCACGGCGGGGCTGCCTCCGGAGGTCGAGGTGTACGCCAAGGCCGAGTGGTTCAACCCCGGCGGGTCGGTCAAGGACCGGCCGGCATTGCAGATCATCCGCGAGGCTGAGGCGGCGGGCCTGCTAACGCCGGACAAGGTCCTGCTCGACGCGACCTCCGGCAATATGGGCATCGCCTATGCTATGTTCGGCGCGGCGCGGGGCATCCGCGTGCGGCTGGTCATCCCGGAGAATGCCAGCCCGGAGCGCATCGGCGCGCTCGTCGCCTATGGCGCTGACCTGGTCTTGAGCGACCCGCTTGAAGGCTCGGACGGCGCGATCCGTGAGGCGCGGCGGCTGGCCGCTGCCGACCCGGAGCACATCTTCTATGC
>CADDZL010000229.1 GCA_902812335.1 Chloroflexota bacterium
GTGTAGGGGTGGGCGTGGGCGGAATGGGCGTATTGGTCAGCGTCGCGGTCACAGTACTGGTGGCTGTAGCGGGCTTGACGCGGTCCGCCGGTAGCGCTGCCGGGATGGGCCCACACGATGTGACTAACAGCCACAAAGTCAAAATAACGATGAATGCAACCCGTTTCATGCTCATGCTCTCCTTTCTGACCTATAACACCATGCTAGCGTTCGCCACAGGGTCAGGTGTTCGGCGATACCTGTTAAGCCACCCTTTGTAGCTCCAGCCCATTATAGGCGGTCCCCAAGCCGGCGGTCACTAGGAGTAGAATACCGGTCCAGGTCGCATGGACACATATTAGACACCGCAGCAATGTGTTTTAGACACAGCCCGATGTGTCCTTCGTCATGCTAGTACACCGCCAGCTCACGCAGCGCCGCGGCGATCTTGTTGGCATCGGGCAGGTAGTAGTCGCGCATGCCCGCGTTGAAAGCAACGGCGGGCGCGTCCGGCGAGGTTAGACGGCGCACCGGCGCGTCTAGAAACTCAAAAGCCTCCTCGGCGATCAGCGTGCCGATCTCAGCGCCATAGCCACAGGTGCGCGTGTCCTCGTGGACGACGAGCACCTTGCCCGTCTTGCGCACCGAGCGCAGCACAGCCTCCTTGTCTATCGGCAAGAGCGTGCGCATGTCCACCACTTCGACACTGATACCGTCTCTGGCAACCTCCTCAGCCGCCTGTAGGCTGAAGTGCAGCATCATGCCGTAGGTCACGAGGGTGATGTCGGTGCCGACGCGCTTAACATCGGCCACACCGATGGGGACGGTATAGTCGCCTTCAGGCACCTCGCCCTTGATCAGCCGGTAGGCTCGCTTGTGCTCGAAAAAGAGCACCGGGTCGGGGTCGCGAATGGCAGCCTTGAGCAATCCCTTGGCATCATAAGGCGTCGCCGGCATGACGACCTTCAGGCCGGGGACGTGGGTATAGAATGATTCGACGCACTGTGAATGGTACAACCCACCGCCGACGCCGCCGCCGCAGGGGGCGCGAATGACCAGGGGGCAGGTCCAGGCCCCATTGGAACGGTAACGCATCTTCGCGGCTTCGTTGACGATCTGGTCAAAGGCCGGGTGCATGAAGTCGGCGAACTGCATCTCGGCGATGGGCCTCAAGCCATAGAGCGCCGCACCGATGGCGATACCGGCGATGCCAACTTCAGCCAGAGGCGTGTCCACGACGCGCTGGGGGCCGTACTTGTCGTAGAGCCCTTGCGTCGCCAGGAAGACCCCACCACGCCGACCCACATCCTCGCCCATGATAAAGACGCGCTCATCGCGGGCCATCTCCTCATCCATGGCCTGGCGAATGGCTTCGATTAGCGTGATCTCCGGCATCGCGGTTTCATCCTCCCCGATCAGCGTAGATCGGGCGCAACACATCCTCTGGGCGCGGATCGGCGGCCTGCTCACAGTAAGCCTGCGCCTCCTGGACCTCGCGCAAGCAGGCCTCTCCCAGCGCCGCCTCGCGCCCTTCGTCCCATAAGCCCTGGCTCTCCAGATACGTGCGCGCGATCAGGAGCGGATCACGCGCCCGCCAGGCAGCGACTTCCTCGCGGCTGCGGTAGAAACGGTCGTCGTCACTCGTCGAGTGGGGCACCAGCCGGTAGGTCTTGCACTCGATAAGCGTCGGTCCCTCGCCACGCCGTGCCCGATCCACCGCTTCTTTGGTCACGCGATATACCTCGATCACGTCCTGTCCATCCACGACGATGCCCGGCATGCCGTAACAGGCAGCCCGATCGGCCACGTTCTCAATGGGCATCTGCAAGCTGAGCGGCACAGAGATGGCATAGTGGTTGTTCTCACAAATGAAGACGACCGGCAGCTTATGGATGCCGGCGAAGTTCAGCCCCTCGTGAAAGTCGCCCTTGCTGGCTGCGCCCTCGCCGAAGGAGACATGCGAAACGACCCGGTCACCCCGATATTTGGCGGCGAAGGCAATGCCGACAGCGTGAGGGATCTGGGTGGCGACCGAACTGGACTGGGCCACGATATTCAGGCGGCGGTTCCCGTAGTGCCCCATGATCTGGCGACCGCCGCCTGAGGGGTCTTCGGCGCGCCCATAGTAGGGCAGCATCAACTCACGCACGCTTGTGCCCACCGTCAGGGCTGTAGCCAGCCCCCGATAGTAGGGGTTGAAATAGTCTGTACCCCGCTTGAAGGCATAGGCGCTACCCACTTGCGCTGCTTCATGCCCCATAGCCGACATGTGCAACCCTGAAATCTGGCCGGCGCGGTGCAGGTGCCACATATGCTCATCGAACGTTCGGCATAATCGCATCAGGCGATACATCTCCAACACATCATTGTCGCTCAGCCCCACCTCGCGGTGACGGGCCTGGGCGGTGGTGGTACTCATGACATCGCTCAAGGTCCTTACTCCTGATCAGACGTTTGGAAGTAGTGGCGACACTTGCAGTTATCCATTATAGTGAGTTCATCCCCGGCGCGAAAGCGACTACAAGGATATAATAGGTGTGTCGCCGTTCCGTGCCGGTCACGGCCGGAGGGCGGTCACATAGAGGCGGAGAGGAGGTGCCGACATGAACTGCAAGGAACGGTTAGAAGCGTATCTGCGCGAGCAGGGTGTCGCCTTCCAGAGCAGGACGCATCCTCAGGTGTTCACCGCTCAGGAAGTGGCTGCCGCTGAGCATGTGCCCGGGCGGCGCCTGGCCAAGGTCGTGATGGTCAAGGCCGACGACCGCCTGGTAATGTTGGTGCTGCCAGCGCCAGCCCGCGTGGACATCAGCCGGCTGGAGCAGATCCTGGGGGCCCAGGAGGTGCGCCTGGCGCATGAAAGCGAATTCGCTCAGGTCTTTCCCGATTGCGAATTAGGGGCCATGCCACCCTTCGGCGGCATGTATCATGTGCCGGTGTACGTGGACCGGTCACTGGTGGCCGCGGGCGATATCGTCTTTCGGGCAGGCACACACCGCGACACACTCCAGATGGCCTTCGACGACTACGTGCGGCTGGCCCAGCCGACGTTGGCCGAGTTCGCCTGGCAGGAAGGATCATAATAGCTGAGCCAAGCTGAGCCGGGGCAATCCGCCATTTCGCCTGATCTAGGTCGAGCTATTCGGCCCTGGCCTGCCCACTGCAAGTGTAACATACTGAGAGCATAGACAGGAGGAGGTGAATCCTATGGCCAAAGACCCTGTGTGTGGTTTGGATGTGGACGAGAAGACGGCCGCCGGTATATCACAGTATCAAGGGCAGACCTACTACTTCTGCTCACCGGGTTGCAAGCGAGAGTCTGATAGGAATCCACAAGGGTGACCCTTCTGTAATCTACTGAAACGCGGCTACGTTCACGCGCGTTGGCTATAAGTTGGGGCTTCGGTAGCGCAACAGGACCATTCATGCTATGCTTGGGGATAATTGATATTCTGTGATCAGGGAGAAAGCGAAATGAACGAACGCATCCGAGAAATCCTGAACTGGTACGACTCCGACAATCCTGGGACAAAGACTAATCTCGCCCGTATGCTCAACCATGGACGGCTGGGCGGCAGCGGCAAGATGGTTATCCTGCCCGTAGACCAGGGCTTTGAGCATGGCCCGGCCCGCAGCTTCGCACCTAACCCAGCCGGTTATAACCCACTCTATCACTTTGAGCTGGCCATCGAGGCGGGCTGCAACGCCTACGCTGCGCCGCTGGGCTTCCTTGAGGCCGGTGCCGCTCGTTATGCCGGCGAGATCCCACTCATCCTGAAGCTCAACAACCATGACTTGCTCTTCGATGAGAAGGACCCCAGCCCGGCAGTTACCGCCAGCGTGCGTGATGCTTTGCGGTTGGGCTGCGCCGCCATCGGCTATACGATTTACCCCGGCTCGGCCGAGTGGCGCACCATGTACGAGAAGCTACGCGCCATCGCCGAAGAGGCCAAGTCCGCCGGTTTGGCCGTCGTGGTGTGGGCCTATCCGCGCGGATCGGGGCTGAGCAAAGCCGGCGAGACGGCCGTTGATGTGGTGGCCTACGCCGCACACATCGCCGCCGAAATGGGCGCACATATCATCAAGGTCAAGCTGCCCACCGATCACATTGAGCAGCCAGAAGCGCAGAAGGCATATCAGAAGTACGATATCCCGATCTCGACGCTGGCCGACCGGGTACGTCACGTGGTTCAGAGCGCCTTCGACGGGCGGCGCATTGTGATCTTCTCCGGCGGGGCCAAGAAAGAAGACGACGAGGCGGTCTACAACGAGATCCGCGCCATCCGCGACGGCGGCGGCTTCGGTTCCATCATCGGGCGCAACTCGTTCCAGCGCCCACGCCCGGCTGCGCTCAAGCTACTCGATACCATCATGAGGATTTACGCTGGCGAGATTCAGTAGGACATCAATTCCTTCTCGATAGCAGCGATCTTCGCCAGCCGGCGCACATGGCGCTCTTCGCCGCTGAAGCGGGCGCTGATAAAGGCCCGCACCAGTTCATGCGCCAGCTCAGAGCCAATGACCCGTGCCCCCAGGCATAGAACGTTCATGTTGTCGTGCTCAACGCCCTGGTGGGCCGAGTAGGTATCATGGCACAGCCCGGCGCGGATACCGGCCAGTTTATTGGCGGCGACCGACGCACCGACGCCGCTACCGCAGATGAGAATGCCACGTTCGGCCTCGCCGCGCCGGACGGCCAGGCCGACCGCCCGGGCAAAGTCGGGGTAATCGTCGGCCGGGTCAAAGGCATGTGCGCCTACATCCAAGATGTCATGGCCGGCACCTGCAAGCATCCGGGCGATCTCGTTCTTCAGAGCAAAGCCACCGTGATCCGAGCCGACTGCAATGCGCATATGACCTCCTCCCCCCGTTATTCTACACCGAACCCCAACGAATGCCATCTGCCCAGACAGGCCATCTCGGCTGCCCTTGGGAGGGGGCGGAACGGATGAGTAAGGGCGACCGGCCGGTCGCCCCTACTCAGGGGATGGCTGCATAGCACGAGGCGCGACGATCAGCCTGCTGACCAGCCTGCGGATCAGCGCAGCGAAGATGATGAGCCAGTTGTACTGACAGACGGCACTTCCTGCATGACATGGGTCAGCTTCAGCACGTAAGCCAGTGCCAGGGAGAGAATCGCCAGAACGATGAAAATCATAAACCCCCAGGCGTAGCCAATGTCCCCCTGCTCCCGCACGAAAACCCCCATCACCGGCGGGATGACGAAGCCGCCAAAGGCACCCAGGCCGCCCACCCAGCCGGCGGCACCCCCCACCGCCTTGGGTACTTCCTGCGGTACCAGCTTAAACACAGCTG
>CADDZL010000230.1 GCA_902812335.1 Chloroflexota bacterium
CCCACCACGCCGACCTGGCTCGCCCTGTCGCCGGACACGGATACCGAGAGCCTCCTTCGCCCGCCTCAGGGTTCGCAAGGAGATCCCTGCCGCCCCTGCCTCTTCCTCGATCTCCCTCGCCGTCCTCGGCCCTTCCGCCAGCAGGGCCGCCAGAAACTCCTCAGCCTCCTCCCTGGCCGAACGCTCGCCGTCGCTGACGTCTGAACCCAAGATAGTCGCCGCCGTCAGGTCGGATGGCCCGGTCCACCGGAAGCCGCCGCCGTCCAGCGTGTAACCCAGCGCCGGGCCTAGCTGGGCGAGGTTCGACTTGATCTGAACGACGGCCCGGCGCTGGGGATTGGCCGGATCACAGCCCGCCAGCAGCACAGACCTAGCCGCCGCCGTCAGATCAATCGAGCCCAGGCCCCTGTAGATGGCGTGGCCGCGCTCCCCTTTCGTCAGGTGGCGTATAGCGACAACGGCACAGTTGTGCCGCTCAGCCAGCGCCGCCAGGGGGGCCGTCCGGGACCGAACTTCGTTCGCCCGGTGGAGGTCCACCTTCTCACCGAGATAAGCTACCAGCGGGTCGATGACGATCAGCACCGGCCTGACCTGGCACGCCGCCTCATCCAGCCGCGCCAGGCCAGCCTAGTCGAAAGTCAAGAGGCCGTCGAGCGCGAAGACGTTCCGGACATCGGCCCCCAGGGCGTCCAGCCGGGGCCGAACGGTGTCCCCCAAGCCGTCTTCAGCCGTGAGGAGCAGCACATTGGCGGGCGACCTGGGCGTCGTGCCCGGCAGGCCGCTCCCAAAGCTGACCGCAGCCGCCACCGCCAGGGTGACCCAGGACTTGCCAACGCCCGGGTCGCCCTCCAAGATGGTCAGCTTCCCAAGTGGAATATATGGCAGCCAAAGCCAGCGCACCGCCTCGGGTGCCACGTCAGCCATCCGCACCGGCGGGGGCGCAGAGGTCTGCCCTTCGCGAACGATAAACCGCTCCGGGAGGCGAAGAAGCTCCTCCGCGGATACCGGCGCGCCGTCAATTCCCACCTGCGCCGCCATAGTCCCCCCTCTCCCCCTGGATCTCTCCATTGAGAACACGCTCGAGGGCGGCGCGAGAGACGACCAAGCGCTTCCCCAGGGCGATTGTGCCGGGGAGCTCCCCTTTGCGGGCCAGAGCGTAGGCTAAGCTGCGGCTGATCCCTAATATCCGAGCCGCTTCCGGTATACCAATTGTTTTGCATTCACACCGCTTTATTGACATTCTGTACCTCCTTGACTCTGAACGGACTTGTTGGTATAATACCACACAACAGCGCGCTGTGTGGACAGAACTTACCGGAACGTCCGGACAAAACAAGCGCGAGATACGACAACTTGCGACAACAAGCGACAAAACCAAAGGAGGGGAATTATGGCCAGGCCGCGTAAGCAACTTCCGGCCGTGTACGAGAACTCCATCCGCCGGATGGCGCTGGAGGGGTATACGGCACGCGAAATTTACGCCACACTGAATGGCAATATCTCGTTGCGGACGATTCAGCGCCGGATCGTAGAACTCGTCCCGCCTCCCGGCCCTGCCTGGACACTGGCCGCCCCCGACTGGGGGAAGGCGGAATTGGTCCTGCCTGTGCTGGCCGAGGTCATCGAGCGCAGCGAGGGACGCGTCCGAGAGATCTCGCGTGACCTGGCGAAGTGGATCGTCCGGGTGCGGCGGGCCGCGCCCACGATTCCGCTATGGGACGCCTACGAGTTGGCCGTCGCGTATCAGCGATCGGCGCAAGGCGCGAAGGGGGCACTCCCCCTGGCGGCGCTGGACGCCTACCTGGCTTTCCGACCCTGGGAGCCCCAAGGAGCGGAACGTTGGCGTCTGGCGCTGGCGGGCGGGAGCGTGCCGCTGTTCCCGCCCGGCTTCTTCGATCGGCTGTGGAAGAAGGCCGGGGAGGGGGAAGAAGAGGGGGTCAAATGAAAGGAAGCCTGGTTCAACGCGGGCATACCTGGTACGCCGTCGTCGATCTCCCCAAAGGGCCCGACGGCAAGCGCCGCCAGAAGTGGCATAGGCTTGCCGCTTCCGGCAAGCGGCAAGCCCAGGCGGAACTGGCCAAGCTGATCGCCGATCTCGCCACCGGGCTGTACGTGGAGCCCTCCAAGCTCAGCGTCGCCGATTTCCTGCTGAAGTGGTTGGAGCACGCCCGCAACGCCGTTTCCGCCAACACGTTTGAGCGCTATCGGGGCATCGTGGTGGGCCATCTCATCCCCAACGTGGGGGCGTATCCGCTCGCCAGGCTCCAACCGCTCCACATCCAAGACTATTACGCCCGCGCCCTGCAAGGCGGGCGCCTGGACGGGAGGGCAGGCGGGCTGTCACCTCAGACGGTGCTGCACCACCACCGCGTGCTCAAAGAGGCCTTGGGGCAAGCCGTACGCTGGCAGGTGATCGCCCGCAACCCCGCCGACGCCGTAGACCCGCCCAAGGTGGCCAGGAAGGAGATGCACACGCTCACCCCTGAGCAGATCAACCGGCTGCTCCAGGTCGCCCAGGGGTCTCGCCTGTACATCCCCATTCTTCTGGCGGTGGCTACAGGGATGCGGAAGGGGGAGATTTTGGCCCTCCGCTGGGGGGATGTAGACCTCCACGCCGGCACGATCTCCGTTTGTCGGGCGTTGGAGCAGGTGAAGGGGCGGATAGCCTTCAAAGAACCCAAGTCGGCCCGGTCTCGCCGCGTCATCACGCTCCCCGCCTTCGCCGTAGACGCCCTGCGTCGGCACAAAGCGGAGCAGGCCGAACACCGCTTGCGGTTGGGCCCTGCCTATGACAACCAGGGGCTGGTGTGCGCCACCGAAACGGGGAAGCCGCTGGCGCACAACCTTGGGCGCGACTATCTGGCCCTGTTAAGGCGGGCCGACGTACCGCGTGTTCGCTTCCACGATTTGCGGCACAGCCACGCCACTCTCCTGCTCAGCCAGAACGTGCACCCCAAGATCGTCTCCGAACGTTTAGGGCACTCCGCCGTCAGCGTCACCCTGGACATTTACTCCCACGTCACCCCCGCGCTGCAACAAGAGGCGGCGGACAAGCTGGACGCGCTTTTGGGGGGCGCATCTGCCGGAATGGTTAGATGAATGTTAGATAAGCTGGGGGCGAGTTAAGGGGATCGCCCAAGATATGGGGGTCCGCCGGCGCAGATCCCCATATCTTCATACCCCTGGCAGGACTCGAACCTGCGACACGCGGTTTAGGAAACCGCTGCTCTATCCGCCTGAGCTACAGGGGCCGGACTGGGCCGTATTATAACACCCGCCGGTGGGCCTGACAAGACCGCAACACACCCCGGTGATGCTGGCCCTTAACCGTTGCCCAGAATGGGCGGCAGAAAATCAGCGTAAATCCACCTTCAGCCGCATCCCCTTCTCTCAACCCCGCACCACCCCGCCCGCCAGGGCTGCCTCAATCGCGGCCTGGATATCAGCCGCTGCCGGCGTGAACCCCGCCTGCCACCAGGCCAGGAACTCGACGTTGCCGGCCGGGCCGCGCAGAGGCGAGCGCATCAGCCCACGCAGACCCAGGCCATGTTCCTCTGCCCAGCTCAGCAGGCGCACCAGGACAGCGCGATGGACCTCCGGGTCCTTGACCACGCCGCCCTTGCCCACCTGCTCCCGCCCGGCCTCAAACTGCGGCTTGATCAGGGCAACGATGCCAGCGCTCATCGGCTTCAACCACTTCTGTGCAACCGGCAGGATCAGGGTCAGCGAAATGAATGACACGTCAACTGTGACCAGGTCAACCGGCTCAGGCAGCGCCGTCAGATAGCGGGCATTCGTCCGCTCCATGACGACCACCCGCGTGTCGTGGCGCAGCCGATAGTCAAGCTGGCCGTAGCCGACGTCAATGGCGTAGACGCGGGCTACGCCGCGCTGCAGCAGACAATCGGTGAAGCCGCCGGTGGATGCACCCACGTCGGCGGCCACCAGGCCGGTCACCTCCAGACCGAAGGCGTCAAGCGCGGCCTCCAGCTTCTCCCCTCCCCGGCTCACGAAGCGCGGCGGCCCGGTGACCTCGAGCGCGGCATCGGCTGGCACGGTCGCGCCCGGCCTGTCTACCACCTGACCGTCCACCCGCACCTCGCCGGCCATGATCAGACGGCGACCCTTCTCGCGCGTCTCGGCCAGGCCGCGCTCCACGAGCAGAATGTCCAGGCGGCGCTTAATGCGGCGTGCCATCCCTTAAGCCTACCCCCCTGGATTTCATAGGGAGACCCGGAAGTACGCTTGCCCAATTGTACCGCTTCTGGTATGATACATGTAGCCAGCCTACCCCTGGGACCATAGTGGGTATCCTGGTGGTTACTTTCTCAGATAGTAGAATAGCAGTGTCACAGGTCAACACATCTCTAGAGAAAACAGTTACGCACAATGGGTCAGCCCTGCGTGGCCTCATCGTCACCATGCGGCTGAAGCAGTGGCTGAAGAACGGCTTCATTTTCCTGCCACTCCTCTTCGACGTCAAGCTGCTGAATCTGCTCTACCTGGCCCGCACGCTCGCCGGCTTTGCCCTGCTATGTCTGGCTTCCAGCGTTGTGTACATCATCAACGACCTGGCCGACATCGAGAAGGACCGCCGTCACCCGACCAAGCGCTACCGGCCACTGGCATCGGGACAGCTCGCGCCGGGCGTGGCGCTGGCCGGCGCACTCGTGCTGACCCTGATCACCCTGCCGCTCTCGTTCGTGCTGAACACAACCTTCGGCCTGATTGTCGCCGCTTACCTGGTGCTACAACTGGCCTATTCTTTCTTCCTCAAGCATATGATTATCCTGGATGTGCTGACCGTCTCGGCCGGCTTCGTTCTGCGGGTGGCAGCAGGCGTGGCGTTGGTAGATGTCGTGCGCTTCTCACCCTGGCTCTACGTCCTGACGACCTTGCTGGCGCTATTTCTGTCCTTCGGGAAGCGGCGGCACGAGTTGCTCTTGCTGAAGGAGGAGGCGAACAGCCATCGCGCCAGCCTGGAAGAGTACAACCTGCCGCTGCTCGACGAGATGATGAGCGTGGTCACCGCAACCACGGTCGTGGCCTATTCGCTCTACACCTTCTCCGCCGAGAATCTGCCCAAGAACCACACCATGATGCTGACCATCCCCTTCGTCCTGTACGGCATCTTCCGCTACCTGTATCTGATCCACGTGCGCGGTGAGGGCGGCGCGCCCGATGAAGTGGTCCTGCGCGACCGCCCCATGCAGATTACGCTGCTGCTGTGGGGATTGTCGGTCTTTCTCATCCTGTACCCCGACGAGATTGCAGCGCTGCTGTCGCGCT
>CADDZL010000231.1 GCA_902812335.1 Chloroflexota bacterium
TTCTGTTGCTGTCATGGGACAGTCTCCTTGAGTTGACTTTACACCCATAATACCGACTGTGCAAGTCTTTTTTTGGGGGGGCACAATGCCACCAGACCCCAGGCCGAGCCGCGTCCGATCTGAAAGACGACCCTTTGACAGTTCGGCTGGTGCATGGTAGAATGTTATTGATTAGGACGTATCAAACACGCCCCCGGACCCGTTCGGGCGTGCCGGCGCGGCCTGCCGGCCCCGGCGGGGTGGAGGGGGGCGGACGTTCCAAAAACGAAAAAAGGAGGTTATGCCCCCATGGCCGTCATTTCAATGAAGGCCCTGCTTGAAACCGGGGTCCACTTCGGGCACCGCACCCGGCGCTGGAACCCTAAAATGAAGCCGTTCATCTTCACCGAACGCAACGGCATCCATATCATTGATCTCCAGCAGACCATCGCGTCGCTGGAGGAGGCCTATGCCCTGGTGCGCGATACCGCCGCGCGCGGCGGCACGGTGCTGTTCGTCGGCACCAAACGTCAGGCTCAAGAGGCCATTGCCCAACAGGCGCAGCGCTGTGGCATGCCCTATGTCAATCAACGCTGGCTGGGCGGCACGCTCACCAACTGGCGCACCATCCGCAGCCGGGTGGAGCATCTGCGCGACCTGGAGGCCCGGCGTGACGCTGGCGAATTTGAGCGTATGCCCAAGAAAGAGGCGCTGGACCTGACCCGCGAGATCGAGTTGCTCAACGAGCGTTTCGCTGGCCTCAAGGCGATGAAGCGCCTGCCGGACCTGCTGTTCATCGTGGATGTGCGTCGCGAGGAAACCGCCGTGCGCGAGGCCAATGCGCTCAATATCCCCATCATCGCTATGGTGGACACTAACTGCGATCCGGATCATATTGACCACGTCATCCCGGCGAATGACGACGCTATCCGCGCCATCAAGCTGATCGTCTCCAGGATGGCCGACGCGGTCCTGGAGGGAATGAACATGCGCAAAGAGGCCGGCCTGCCCGTCGAGGCGGCTGCAGTGCCAGAGGAGGGGTATGAGCCGGGCGCCGAGGAAGAAGAAGAGGACGCGCGCTATCTGGGTGAGGCCACGCTGGCCAAGCTGCGCGCCGGCGATCTGTTCCCCGAAGCGATCGCGCTGATGGGCGAGGAGGACCTTGAGACGGTTGATCTCGACGAAGAGGATGAGGAGTAAGTCCATTGGAAATTACTGCGACGATGGTCAAAGAGCTGCGCGAGGCCACCGGGGCCGGCGTGCTGGATTGCCGCAAGGCGCTGGAAGCGGCCGGCGGCGATATGCAGAAGGCCGCGCTGATCCTGCGCGAGAAAGGGATGATCGCTGCCGCCAAGAAGGCCGGGCGCGAAGCCCGGGAGGGGCGGGTTGAGGGATATGTCCATCCCGGCAACCGCGTTGGTGTGCTGGTCGAGGTGAACTGCGAGACCGACTTCGTGGCGCGCACTGCCTCCTTCCAGGAGCTGGCTCACGAGATCGCTCTGCACATCGCCTTTGCTAATCCACGCTACGTCACAACGGAGGACGTGCCGGCGGATGTGCTGGAGGCCGAGAAGGCGAAGTTTCGCCAGGAGGCGCTCAGCGAGGGTAAGCCTGAGGCTGTCATTGAGCGCATCGTGGAGGGCCGACTCAAGAAGTTTTTTGAGGAGACCTGCCTGATGGAGCAGCCCTATGTCCGCGACGATCAGCAGAAGGTCAAGGAACTGATCCACCAGGCCATCGCTCAATTCGGCGAGAACATTGTCGTGCGGCGGTTCGCACGCTTCGAATTGGGGGAAGATGCCCGTTCCTAAGTACCGGCGGATTCTGTTGAAACTGGGCGGTGAGGCGCTGGCCGGCCCGGGCGGCTTCGGTATCAGCCCGCACATGTCTGAGGAGGTGGCGTCCAAGATCAAAGCGGTCAAGGATCATGGCGTCCAGATCGCGATTGTGCTGGGCGCGGGCAACCTCTGGCGCGGCAAAGACGGCCTGGCGCACGGTATGGACCGCAGCACGGCCGACCATATGGGCATGATCGCCACCGTCATGAATGCGCTGGCTCTGCGCGATGCACTGGAGCGGCTGGGAATCACCACCCGTGTGCAGACAGCCATCGAGATGCGCGCGGTGGCCGAACCCTATATCCGTGGTCGTGCCATCCGTCACCTGGAAAAGGACCGTGTGGTGATTATCGGCGGCGGCACCGGCAATCCGTATTTCACCACCGATACCGCCGCCGCGCTACGAGCGATGGAGATCGGGGCGGATGTGCTGATTAAGGCGACCAAAGTGGACGCGGTCTACGCTGAGGACCCGCGCATCAACCCTAATGCACAGCGTTTCGAGCGCCTGACCTACCTGGACGCGATCAACATGCGGGTGGGCGTCATGGATAGCACCGCCATCACGCTGTGTATGGACAATGACCTGCCCATTATTATCCTTGACCTGTGGCAACCCAATAGCCTGGAACGCGCCATCATGGGCGAGCCGTTGGGGACATTAATCAGTCGTCAGTAGCCAGGGGTCAGTCGTCAGATGGCGACTGACGACTGATTGTGGAGGGTGTGGAGTGGTCAAAGATGCTCTACAGGAATGCGAAGACCGCATGAAGAAGGCAGTCGAGGCTCTGGAGATGGACCTGGCCAGTATCCGCACGGGCCGGGCCTCTCCGGCGCTGGTCGAACGGCTGCAGGTAGAGTACTATGGCACGCCGACCCAACTCCAACAGATCGCGACGATCTCTGCTCCTGAGCCGCAACTGCTGACCATCCGGCCTTATGATCCCAGCTCGATCAAGGAGATCGAGCGCGCTATCCGTGCCTCACAACTGGGCTTGAATCCAAGCAACGACGGCAAACTCATCCGCCTGGTTATTCCGCCGCTGACCGAGGAGCGCCGCCTGGAGCTGACTAAGCTGGTCCATCGGCGCGTCGAAGAAGCCCGTGTGGCCATACGCAATTGTCGCCGCGATACGATTGACGACCTGCGCGACTTCGAGAAGGAAGGGTTGATCTCCGAAGACGATCTGTTCCGGGGCCGTGAGGAACTGCAAGACCTGACCGACCGCTATATCGAGAAGGTGGAAGCTGTCGGCAAGCGTAAGGAAGACGAGATCCGCCAGGTGTGACGACGAACGGCTAGAGACGAAGGACGGATAATGTCCGTGCTTCGTCCTCCGTCACTGACCGGTCATTGAATATGTCTAAACATCAGGCTAACGGCGACCTTCCCGACCGGGTGCCGGTGCATCTTGCCATCATTATGGATGGCAATGGTCGCTGGGCGCGGGAGCGTGGGCTACCCCGGCTGGCAGGCCACCGCGCCGGGACGGAGAACCTGCGCCGCATTATCCGGGCCTGTGTCGAGTTCGGCATCAAGATTCTGACGATCTACGCTTTCTCAACCGAGAACTGGGGCCGGCCAGAGTCGGAGGTGCGCGGCTTGCTGAGTATCCTGGAACAGGTGATTGACCGGGAGCTGGATGAGCTACACCAACAAGGGGTGCAGTTGCGCCACCTGGGGCGATTGGAGGGGATCTCGCCGGAGCTTCAGCGTAAGGTGCGCCAGGCCATTGAGCTGACCAAGAACAATGACCGGCTGATCCTCAATGTCGCCTTCAATTACGGCGGCCGGGACGAAATCCTGCAGGCCGTGCGCCGCATGTTGGCGGATAAGGTCCGGCCAGAGGACGTGACGGATGAGCTTATGAGTAGCTATCTGTACACGGCCGGCCTGCCCGACCCGGACCTGATTATCCGCACCAGTGGTGAGTTGCGCGTGAGCAACTTCCTGATCTGGCAGGCGGCCTACGCGGAGTTTTACGCCACGCCAGTGTACTGGCCCGACTTCGATAAAGAAGAGCTGCGCAAGGCGCTCATTCACTACAGTCGGCGCGAGCGCCGCTTCGGCGTATTAAAGCCTGAAACGACCTAGGGGCACACGGTGGTGTGCCCATAGCAGTGCTGCGCGATCGCGTTCTCACGGCCTTGCCCTTGATCCTGCTCGCCCTGGGCGCGGTCTACTGGGGCGGTTGGGTCTATTTCGGACTGGTTGCGCTGGCGCTTGGTCTGGCGGCGGCTGAGTTCTCCGCCCTGATGGCCCGCGTTGGCTCCCATCCCAGCCGGCTGCTCGCGCTGGGGCTGATTGGGTTGCTGCTCCTGGACGCTGAGGTCCCCGGCCTGGGCCTGCTGCTCCCAGGGCTGACGCTATTTGTCTTGGGGTCATTGGCCTGGTACCTGCTGGCCTATGAGCGCAGCCTGACCCAGACGCCGGTCAGCGATTGGGCCATGACGCTGGCAATTGGGCTGTATCTGGGCTGGACCGGGGCCCATTTTTTGCTACTCCGCCAGCAAGCGGGGGGTCTGGAGTGGAGCGTAGTGATGCTGGGGAGCACGGCGCTGGCTGATACCGGCGCGTATTTCAGCGGGCGCTGGCTGGGCCGCCACCCCATGACGCCCCGCCTGAGCCCCGGTAAGACCTGGGAAGGCTACGCCGGGGGGCTGGTCACCGGCACGCTTGGGGCGCTCATCCTGGGACAGGTGTTTGGCTTCCCGCCTCTGGTGGCTGCGGCCTTGGGCGGGTTGATCGCGTCGCTTACGCCGCTGGGCGACCTGGGTGAGAGCATGGTCAAGCGCCAGGCGGGGGTGAAAGATGCCGGCCATCTCCTCCCCGGTCACGGCGGCGTCTTCGACCGGATAGATAGCTACCTGTGGGCAGCGGTGATCGCAGTGTATTACGTGAGGTGGATAGCCGGGTAGGAGGCGATATGGATCGAAAGGAACAGCCGGATCGCAATCTGGCGCTGGATCTGGTGCGCACGACGGAGGCAGCGGCGTTGGCGGCCGGGCGCTGGATGGGGCGTGGTAACCGCAATGCCTGCGACCGGGCGGCGGTCGAGGCCATGCGGCTGGTGCTCAATACTGTTGATATGGATGGTATCGTCGTCATCGGTGAGGGCGAGAAAGACGAGGCTCCCTGGCTATACAATGGCGAGGCGCTGGGCACAGGGGTGCCGCCCCAGGTAGATATCGCCGTGGACCCGATTGACGGCACGCGCCTGCTCAGCCTGGGCCGGGCCAACTCGCTCTCGGTCGTCGCCCTGGCCGAACGCGGCACGATGTATAGCCCGGGGCCGATCGTCTATATGGATAAGATCGCGGTTGGGCCGGAGGCGCGGGGACAAATTGATATCGAAGCTCCACCTATCGAGAACCTGCGCCGCGTTGCCCGTGCCAAAGGCAAGGATGTGGACGACCTGACCGTGGTGATCCTGGAGCGCGACCGACATAAGAACTTAATCC
>CADDZL010000232.1 GCA_902812335.1 Chloroflexota bacterium
GCCGAGGACGGCGGGCTGCAAACCCAGCCCGCCGTCCTCGGCTTCGCCCTGGAGCAAAGCGGCAACGACCTGCCCAACATCGGCTACGCCACCGTCTACCCCATCGCCATCGTGGCCAAGATCGTCTTCGCCCAGTTGCTGCTGACGTTCTTGCGGTGAGAACCACTACAATTCGTTGAATCCGTCGCGGGTCAGCCTGGAGCTTATTCCGGCAGTGCCGTATCGCGCGTGATCCAGCGCAGGGCCAGGAGCAGACCCAGCGACAGGACGATCAGAAGCGCCGAGAGGGCCAGGGCCGCCCCCAGGTCGCTCTCCAGGCCAATGTAGATCGCCAGCGGCATGGTCTGCGTTCGCCCGATCAGGTTGCCGGCGAACATGATCGTCGCGCCAAACTCGCCCAGCGCCCGCGCCCAGCTCAGGATCAGCCCCGAGGCCAGCCCCCGCCGCGCCAGCGGCAGGGTCACATGCAGGATGACCTGCCACTCCGACGCGCCTTCGGTCAGCGCCACCTCTTCCAGGTCGCGGTCCACGCCGGCAAAGGCCACCCGCGCTGCCCGCACGTAGAAAGGCGCAGCAACGAAAGTCTGCGCCAGCACCACCGCCGCCGTGGTGAAGGGCAGTGAGATGCCCAACCCGGCCAGCGCACCCCCGACCAGGCCACGCCGGCCAAAAGCGATCAAGAGCGCCAGCCCTGCCACAGCCGGCGGCAACACCACCGGCAGGTCCACCAACGTGTCCACCAGCCGCCGCCCGGTAAAACGCCAGCGGGCCAGCGCATAGGCCAGCGGCGTGCCGCTGAGCAGGATCAACACCGCGCTGATGGCAGTCGTCCCCAGGCTCAGCCGGATCGCCGGCGCGACCATAGGCCGGTTTAGTTGCTCGAGCAGATCGCTTTCGAGCGCACTCAGAAGCAGCGCCAGGACCGGAAGCCCTAAGAGCAGGAGCAGCAGGCCGCCGGCCAGGGCGAAGGCCAGCCGCCCGGCCCAGGAGCGCAGCAGGCGGCGCTGGCTGCGCGCTTCCCCCTCGGTCAGAACTTCGCGCGCGATGGTCACGGCCTGACCGGGAGGAAGCCCCAGTGCCGCAGTGCCGCCTGTCCCGCCGGCGAGAGCACGATAGCGACGAACTCCGCCGCCAGGACCGGCTGCGAACTGTGATGAAGCGGGGCGATGAGGTAGGTCGCGGTGATGTTGTAACGGTCGGGGATCGGGAGTGTCGTCACCCTGACAGCGACCGCAGGCGTGACATCGGAGATATAAACGATGCCGGCATCGGCGTCACCCAGGCTGACCTTGGCAACAACCTGCTTGACGTTGTCCTCGCTTGAGACCAGGTTGGCCAGGACGGCTGCCTTGAAGCCCGCCGGGAAGGCCGGATCGGCGGCCATGCGGTCGAGGGCCTGGCGCGTGTATGCGCCCACAGGGACGTTCTCGGCCGCCAACACAAGCTTCAACCCTGGCCGGGCCAGGTCGGCCAAATGCTCCACATGGCCGGGGTTATCTTTGGGCAGGATCACCGTCAGTTGGTTGTGCACAAACACCACCTGCGTGCCGCTAACCACCAACCCGGCTGCTATCGCTGCATCCATTTCCCTTACGTCGGCCGAGACAAAGACGTCCGCCTGAGCGCCCTGTTCCAACTGGGTGCGAAGCTGCTGCGAGCCGGCAAAATTGAAGACCACTTTAACGCCCGGCTGGGCTGCCTCAAACGCCTGTCCGATCTCGGTAAAAGCATCGGACAGGGAGGCGGCAGCAAACACGGTCAGTGTCACCCGGGGAGCGGGTGTCACCGGCTTGGCCGGCACCCTGCTGCAGCCGGTCAGTACGAGGGCACCGGTCCATATCAGACGAAAGACGTTGCGGAGCACAGTCACGCAGCACATGCTCACCGGCTGCCCGCTGCCCACCGCCTTTAGGGATACAGCCCTCGCGTGGTGGTGGCATCGGCCACGCGGCCAATAGCAAGCACCTGGGCTGCCGTGCGCATATCCACCTGGAGCCGCCGTGCCTCCCGGTGTACATCATGAAAAGCCTTGACCATGAAATGCTCCATGCGCTCGGTCACCTCCTTCTCCTCCCAGAAGAAGGCTTGCAGCCCTTGCACCCACTCAAAATAGGATACAATCACCCCACCGGCGTTGCACAGGATGTCGGGAATGATGAAGACCCCCTTGTCCAGGAGAATGGCATCGGCCTCCGGTGTAGTCGGCCCATTCGCACCCTCGGCCAGGACCTTGCACTGAACCGCCGCAGCGTTATAGGCGGTGATCTGGTTCTCCATTGCGGCCGGGACGAGCACGTCGCAGGGCAGCGACAGCAATTCCGCGTTGGTCAGGCCATCGCTGCCGGGGAAACCAACCACCGACCGCGTCTCCCTGGCATGGCGCATCACGGCGTAGATGTCCAGGCCTTTGGGGTTATAGATGCCGCCTTTGACATCGCTGACGGCGATGACCTTGCAGCCAAGCTCGTGGGCTGTGAGAGCCGCGACTGAGCCGACATTGCCGAAGCCCTGCACCACCACGCTGGCGCCGGCCAGCGGCTTGTTCAGGAGCTTAAGCGCCTCGCGGGTGGTGAAGATCACGCCCCGGCCGGTGGCCTCGTTGCGCCCCTGCGATCCACCGATATTGATCGGCTTGCCCGTCACCACTGCCGGGGTCGAGTAGCCGCGATGCATGGAATAGGTGTCCATGATCCAGGCCATGACCTGGGCATTGGTGCCCATATCGGGGGCCGGAATGTCGCCCTCAGGGCTGATCAGGATGGCGATCTCGGTGGCGTAGCGGCGGGTCAGTCCCTCGAGTTCGTGCTGCGACAGCTTATGTGGGTCACAGACGACGCCGCCCTTGGCACCCCCATAGGGGATATTGACCAGGGCGCACTTCCAGGTCATCCACATCGCCAGGGCGCGGACCTCGTCCAGCGTCACCTCAGGGTGGTAACGGATACCACCTTTGGTCGGGCCGCGTGACATGTTGTGGTGGACGCGGTAGCCGACAAAACGGCGGACGGTGCCGTCGTCCATCTTGACCGGGAAGCTGACCGTCAGCTCGCGCCGGGGCCAGCGCAATAAGTCCACCAGGCCGGGCTCCAGATCGAGATATTGCACCGCCTGGTCGAACTGGGCCTGGGCAGTTGCCAGGGCACTGGCTTCTTTCATCGCCGTCCCATTGTGGGCTTTCTCCATGACATGCGCTCCTGTGATAGGCTATCCCTGTGAGATTGGCTCCGTAGTGTATGCGAGAATGTATATCCTGACAACCTGGGTCGGGCCTGTTGTATTACCGCAATGCTCCCAGGCCCATCGCCTCGCGCGCTTCGTCAAGTGTAGCTTTGGAAATCGGGCGGACCTTGTCCGCGCCTGCCGCCAGGATATCGTCAATCAGGGCGGGCCGGGCGCTGTAGTAAGCGTAGCGTTCGCGGATGGGCTCGAGGAAGGCATTAAGCGCCTTGACCAGCTTCTTCTTCACTTCGACGTCACCGACACGCCCGGTCCGGTAGCGCTCCTTCAGGTCTTCGACCTCGGCTTTGTCGGGGTTGAAGGCGTCATGGTATTGAAATACCGGGTTGCCCTCCACCGTGCCGGGGATATGGGCGTGGATACGCTTGGGGTCGGTGTACATACTCATGACCTTCTGGCGCACCGTCTCGGGGTCATCCATCAGGTAGATGGCATTGCCCAGGCTCTTGCCCATCTTGGCCCGGCCGTCAATGCCCATGAGCGTGGGTACTTCGCCGATGAGCGCCTGCGGCTCCGGGAAGACCTCACCGTAGAGTGTATTGAAGCGGCGGGCGATCTCACGGGTCACCTCGATATGCGATTCCTGGTCCTTGCCCACCGGCACCAGGTCGGCCTTGACGTGCAGGATGTCGGCTGCCTGGAGCACAGGGTAGCTGAGCAACCCCAACGATGGGTTCTCGATGCCCGACTCGGCCATCTTCTCTTTCAGGGTCGGCACGCGCTCTACCCGCGCGACCGTCACGAGCATGGTGAACAGCAAGGTTAGCTCGGCCACGGTAGGCACATCCGACTGGCGGTAGATCGTGGCCTTCTCCGGGTCAATGCCCACCGCCAGGTAGCCCATAACGATCTGGCGCACACTGTCGCGCAGACCGGCCACGTCCTCCCGGCTGGGATGGGTGGTCAGGGCATGATAGTCGGCGACCAGGAGGAACAGCTCATATTCGTCCTGGAGCCGGACGCGGTTGGCGAACGAGCCGACGTAGTGTCCCAGGTGGGGCTTACCCCCGCCCGTCGGCCGGTCGCCCGTCAGGATTCTGCCTTTCTTTGACATCGTTCACCTCCATAGATAATAACAAAAACCTCTCGCCCCTAAGGGACGAGAGGTCCGACTCTCGTGGTGCCACCCCGGTTCTGAGGTCTCAGCCTCACTCGTTACGGGTACAGGTCATGCGGCCGATACCCTCTGCCGTGATAACGGTGGCGTCTCCGGCTCACCTACTCCAGGGGGCCTCCTGTTTCAGCTCGCGGCTCCCAGGTCCATTCCGCGCCGGCGCACGTACCGGGCTTCCACCCATTCCCGGCTCTCTGGCCGCCGCTTCGGCGCGTACTTGTCCTGATCCTCGCCTGTCAGCTTGCGATTGTGAAGGAGAGTATAGCAGGTGAGCGCCGATCTGTCAAGAGAGTTGACAGGAAGTCAAAGGCAGCGGTCAGAAAGGTGCTTGACAAGCAACCGGTGCTGTGATATAAAGGTTTCAGCAAGCGTTCAGCGTTGTGTTCGGTTATCTAGCAACATATCAGCACAGCCATATGGGGAACGCACCTCAGGGTCGGATTAGGCTGCGTCGCCCTAACCTCCTGCCTTAAGAGGGACAAAAAGCCGCATCCGTTTAATAGTAGTTGGGCGCATTTGTATATGCCACAGTACCTAAAACCTCATTCGTCCGAGTGGTTCCGCGTTCTTGAAGCCCACAATCCTGCTCAGGCGGCAGCGACAAGGCAGATCATAGCCCTCGTAGGGCGAGACGATGTTTGCTCGATCTGCGGCGATCACCAAGCGAGCGACTATCAGTTAGTACACTCGGACTATTGGTTACAGGGGAGAAGACATGGAAATCGACCGGATTGCCCAAACGTCGCTTTGGACCGCAGCCGCGCGGGCCCGCGAAAGCGCGAGGCCGGACCGCCTCTTCGAGGATCCATTCGCGGCGGCGCTCGCCGGCCCGGAGGGCTTCGCACTCCTGGACGCCGAGCCTCCGGAGTCGCGCGACAATCCCTACATCGCTATCCGCACCCGGT
>CADDZL010000233.1 GCA_902812335.1 Chloroflexota bacterium
CTCGACGCGCTCGATGACCTCCGTTTGCAGCAACCTGAGCGCGTCCAGTGACTCCAGGCAGACGTCCACCAGTTCTGGGCTGACGGTGAGTGTATGTTTGCGCAGCCCATCCAGCGCCGTCTCCATGGCGTGCGTCAAGTCTGCCATGCGGCGGTGGCCGATAGCGCCTGCCGAGCCTTTCAGGGTGTGTGCCGCCCGAAAGATAGCCTGCAACAGTTCCGGGTCGTCGCCTTCGCGCTCCAGGCGGACCAGGCCTTCATCGAGTGTCTGCAAGTGCTCGTCGGCTTCCGCCAGGAAGATTTGCAGCTCGTCGTCGGCGATGTCGAAGACCAAATCCATGAGCGCCGTCCTTGCGCGCGTGTGATTAGCGCGACGCGGCCTAAAGGCGACGCCGGCCCGGAGACCGGCGCCGCCCTTGAGTCTAAGCAGCGGTGGGGACGGCTTCTAACTCGGTGGTCTCCTCTCCCGTCAACACCTTGCTCAGGTCGAGCAGGATCACCAGCCGTTCGCCCACCTTAGCAATGCCTCGGATGAAGGCCGAATCCACCGTCGTCACAATCGGCGAAGGTGGCTCAACCGCCTCAGCACTGATGCGTAGCACCTCGCTCACCCCATCCACCACCATACCCACCGTGGTGCCATTCATCTCCACTACTACAATGCGGCTGTCCCTGGTGGTCCCGGTGTCTGGCAGGCCGAAGCGCTTGCGCAGGTCAATCACCGGCAACACCTTGCCTCGCAGGTTGGTTACGCCTTCGACAAAGCTGGGGGCGTGGGGCACAGCAGTGATGGCCTGCATTTTGATGATGCCTTCCACCACAGCGATGTCCACGCCGTAGTGCTCCCCGGCCAGGTCGAATACGACTAACTGGTGTTCCATCGTCATGCCCTCCTACCCACCTGCACCTCGCGGATGCCATGTCCGTTGCCCACACCCGCCTTGGCAGGCGCAGGGGACGCGGCTTTCGCAGCCGATGGGGCTTTGCGCGCCTGAGGCTGGGCCACATGCGCGGCCTGACCTCCCTCCCCCGACAGCTTGAACTGGGCCACCAGCCCTTGCAGCACCTGGGCCAACTCCGACAGCGACTGCGCCGAAGCCGTCACTTCCTCCACCTGCGCATTCATCTCCTCAGCCGCCGCCGAGACCTCCTCCACAGCCGCGCTGTTCTCCTCGGAGACACTGGCGATGTTCTCAATCGCCTGACCCACCTCACTCGACCCCGCCGCCATCTCCTCGGTGGCGGCAGTGTTCTCCTCCACTACCGCACTGACCGCGTCCATGGCGCTCACCAACTCGTTGGAGGCAGCCATCGTGTGCTGGGCCGCAGCCGAGATGGCGGCCACCTGCTGATTGACCGCCTCCACCACCTGGCGGATGTCGCTGAGGGCCTTGCCCGCCTCACCGGCCCGACCGACCCCCGCCTCCACTTCCCTGGCCCCTTCGTCCATGGCGGCAACGGCTTCGCTGACCGTCTGCTGGATACCGCGAATCAGTTGGCCGATCTCCTTGGTGGCGGCGCTGGCGCGTTCGGCCAGCTTGCGGACTTCATCGGCGACGACGGCGAAGCCCTTGCCGTGCTCACCGGCCCGGGCAGCCTCGATGGCGGCGTTGAGGGCCAGCAGGTTGGTCTGGGAGGCGATGTCGTCAATGGTCTCGACGATGGCACCAATCTGCTGGGAACGTTGGCCCATTTCTTTGATTTTCTGGGCGGAGAGGTCCACCTTGCTCTTGATAGTCTCCATGCCCTGGACGGTTGCCTGGACGGTTTGAGCGCCGGTCTGAGCGGTGGCGGCGGCTTCGGCAGCGGCTTTGGCGCCGGCCTGGGCGCTGGCGGCGGCCTGCTCGATGGCGGCGGTGATCTGAGCGGTGAGGGTTGAGGCTTTAGCGACGGCGTTGGCTTGCTCCTGAGCACCCTTAGCGACGCCGTCAATGGCGCGGGACATTTGTTCGACGGAGGCGGCGGTCTTGGTGACGGCTTGGGTTTGCTGGGCGGTGCCGCGGGCGACCTGCTGGATGGTGGTGGCGATTTGGGAGGTGGCCTGGCTGGCCTGGTCGGCGGCAGCGGCGAGTTGGCCGGAGGCGGCACCAACATTGTTGGCGCTATCCGCCACCTGGCCAACCAAGTTGCGCAGGTTGGTAATCATTGTGTTGAGCAGGTGCCCCAAACGGTCATCTTCCGACTTTTCCTTGATCTCCACGGTCAGATCGCCGCCAGCCACCTGTGCGGCTACATCAGCAATCTTGTTCAGGCGCTTCACCATCTGATTGAACGAGTCGGCCGTCCACGCCAATTCGTCTCGCCCCTTGTCCGACAGCATCTGGCTCAGATCACCGCGCGTGGCAAAGGCGTTGGCCGCCAGGCCGATCGCGGTCGCCCTCCGGCTGATACGCCGCGCTTCCCAGATGCCGATAGCCAGGATCAGCCCTCCCACCACGAGCCTGATGAGGAGCCGGGCCTGCCATTGATCGGTGAGAACCGTGAAGAGCCGGGCAGCGGCACCCGCCTCGGCCAGGGACCTGCGAATAGTCCAATCGTCCCAGGCGAGGCCGGCGATTGTGGGCAGCAGCAACAGGGCCAGCATTAGCCCTATCAAACGCACTTGAATCTGGGACAGCCAATCACGCAGGCTCATCTTGTAGTTGTCTTCCATGTTATCGTCGCCTCTCGCTTGATGTGATGGCCCCGGCGCGCTTAAGGCCCCACCGCTGGTCGCGTCGGCAGCGGCAGGACAGCGACGCTCAGACTATAATTGACTCCTTCAGGCGGTGTCAGATGGTTCATTACCACTCTGCCACGAGGCCCCATGCACCCGGTTGAAGAACTGACTAACGCTCCTCATCAAGTCCTGTAGGGCCAGCGCATACTCCTCCACCTGACCAGGTGTCAGACCGGTCAGCGCGAGGCTCTGGGGTGAGACAGCCGGCGCCGTGCGCGGGGACTGGCCGATCCCCTGCCGCAGACAGAGGGTATCCGCCAGGTTGACCAGCGCTGTCAGGCGCGGCGCGGTCTGGGCGAGTTGAGGGGCGTGGTGATTGCCGATGATGTCCGCCAGCCGGCCGGGTAACTGCCATTTGCGGGCCATCGCTGCACCGACGGCGGCATGATCGATCCCCAGGACCTCGGTCTCCATTTCTACCAGGTTTTTGCCATCGCGACCCATCCTGGCCATGACCGTGCGATATTCGGTGCGGATATACTGGTTGAGGATCAGTTTGCCGATGTCGTGAAGTAAGCCGGCGATATAGAGTTCCTCCAATTCCTGAGGGGACAGCGGGGCCTGGTGGGGCAGACGCACTTGCTGCCCCAACCAGCGTGCCGCCCAGGCCACAGCGAGGGAGTGCCGCCACAATTCGCCCGGCCCCAGGTGATAGCCTGCCAGCCGCCGCGAGAGTGCCCCGGTGAAAACGGCGCTATAGAGGATGCTGCGCAATTGCTTGAAGCCAACGCGCATGATCGCGGCAGAGACGCCGGCGCAGGGCTGGGCGGAGGCGAAGTAGGCCGAATTCGCCAGGTGCAGCAAGTTCGCCGTCAGCGCCTGATCGGTTGTAATCAGCCGCTCCAGTGCCTTTACATCCACCTCCGGCGCTTCGAGCAGCTTGAGCACCTGCATGGCCGAAGTCGGCATGGGCTTCAATGCTTTGACATCGGCCAGGATGCGCTGAACGATCTCGCGGCGGTGGTCTACAGCCATCCCGGTCTCTATATCACACCTCAGGGCGCGAGGCGCGGCAGATCGGCCAGCAGGTGGGCGGTATAGCCCGACAACTGCTGCGCCATCCACCCGCCCAGGAGCGCCAGCACCAGCGCGACGGCCAGGATCTTAGGGACGAATGTCAGCGTAATCTCGCTGATCTGGGTGGCAGCCTGGAACATACTGACGAGTAGCCCGATGATCAGACTGACCAGCAGGATGGGCGCGGCCAGGAGCAGGGTCAGGTTGAACGCTTGCTGTGCCAGGGCGAAGATGTAACCTTCGGTCATGTTTCCCTTGTTCCGTTCCCCTCTAGTGGAAACTTGTCACCAATGAACGCACGACGAGATACCAGCCGTCCACCATCACGAACAGCAGCAGCTTGAACGGCAGCGACACGAGCGATGGCGGCAACATCATCATGCCCATCGAAAGCAGGGCGCTGGAAACGACGATGTCAATGATCAAGAAGGGCACGAAAATCACGAAGCCCATCTGGAAGGCGGTCTTCAGTTCGCTGATGACAAAGGCCGGAATGAGGGCCGAGGTGGGCACATCAGCCGGTGTCGCCGGCGCAGGTTGCTTCGCCAACGCCAGGAAAAGTGCCAGGTCCTTCTCGCGTGTCTGGCGGAACATGAAGTCGCGCAAGGGCTGGATCGCCTTGTCCATCGCCGTCTGCTGATCCAGTTGCCCCTGCAAGTAGGGTTGGAGGGCGTCGTGGTTGATGGTTCCCCATACAGGCGCCATGACGAACAGGGTCAGTACAAGCGCCAGGCCGACGACGACCTGATTCGGTGGGATCTGGGGCGTGCCGATGGCGCTGCGGATGATGGACAGGACGATGACGATGCGGGTGAACGCCGTCATCAGGATGAGGATGGCCGGAGCCAGGCTCAGGATGGTGATGAGCAACAGGATCTGGATGCTGCCGACGACCTGCTGTGGCCCCTGCGGCTGGTTGACCGTGATACTCATACCCGGCACAGACAGTTGTGAATCCGGGGCACAGCCGGCCAGGAGCAGCAGGCCCAAGGCAAGCGGCAGCAAGCGCAGGGCTATCGGACGGCGGCTGGGTCTTGCGCTCATCGCGGGACTTCCCTGGATGGGTAATCGGCCTGGTTTGCCTGGAGCGCAGGCTCAGCGACACCCTTGTTGAGCGCGACCTGGAGGCGCTGCAACGAACTTGAGAACAGGCCGGCGAAATGGATTGAAGCGCGGTCGTCGGTCCCTTCGCTCTGCTCAGGGCGGGCTCTTGACAGGCTCAAGGCCGCTCGTCGCTCGTCCGTTGCCCGTTCTCCGGTCTCGGTCGCGGAAACCAGTTCCGCCACGAGGGTGATGCTATGCTCGCTCGCCCCGACCAGGAACATCCTGCCGTCAGCTCTGACGAGATGCAGCGCCTGGCGTGGGGCCAGATGCAGACTCTCCACCAGGTGCAAGCGCTGCATCTCGGCGAAGCCCGCCCCCAGAGCGAAGCGTCCGTGTCGCAGCCAGCGGCGGAGCGCCCATAATGTCGCGTAGAGGAGGAGCAGGAC
>CADDZL010000234.1 GCA_902812335.1 Chloroflexota bacterium
CATTTTAGGTTGGTGGGCGTCGGTGCCACCGATGCAGTATCTCCAACTGGTCGAAGGCTACCGACCGGATGTGTTGCTCATTAACCGTTGGCTGATCAGCGGAGACGATCTAACCGGCCTGATTGCTGGTCAGCTTGATTCGCGCCCGATCTACCTGGTAGAGAATGACTACCTGCCGACGACGGAGGTTGAATTGATCCCGATAGGTGGGGCTTATCGAGTGCGCCGGGCCCCGGCTGTCTCAGCAGAAGCCAGATCGAGGGGGCAGGATCGCACCACCTGCTTCAACCCCTCCTGGCACTACCCCAGCGTGTGCCGGGTCGAGGAGATAACCCAATGACAATGACACGAGATATGCGCTTTGTTGTCGTAGTGGCTTTACTGGTGGTGAGTTTCCTGCTGGTGCCTCAACTTGCCCTGCCCTACGGGCGACTGGACTGGCAGGACTTCATCGCCGCGTACCAACAGTATTTTCAGTTCCTGCCCACGATCTTCAAAGGCCCTTAGTCACGACCAGGTTAAGTGCACCCGCTAAGCCCTACCTATCGGGATCAATTCGACCTTTCCAGTAGCCAGTAGTCAGACCGGCTACTGAAATCAGTGGGAAGAGCAGACCATCAGAGAGGCGTCGTCAATCCACAGCGAGGTGACGCCACCGCGCCCGTTGTTGTATGAGCCGAAGCGGATAGTGATCGTCTGGCCGGCGTAGCCGCTCAGGTCGAACTCGGCCGGCTGCCATGTGCCGGCGTTGCTGTGCTCCATCAGCAGCGGGTTCCATGTCCCGCTTGCGTCCTGCACGAACACGTACTGGAAGTCGTTCACCGGATCGTCGGTCAGCGGCAGCCACCAGAAGCGCAGGGTAGCGTTGGTCGCATCCGCCGGAATGCTCACGCTCTGCTCGAAGGATGAATAGCTGTCCATATTCCAGCCGCCGGGCGGGACGCCGGTGCGCAGGGACCAGCGGCCGGCATGGCGGCGCAGATTGGTATACACGGCCAGGCGATCGGTCAGGTTGATCGTCCAGCCGTCCTGAGATTCGAAGTTGCCATTGACCAGCAGTTCGCCGCAACCGGTAGTCGGTGGCGGATTAGGCGGCGGCGTGGGCATCGGGCCGGGTTCGGGTGTGGGTGGTGGCTGCGGCGAGCCATCCTGACCGGCCCGGATCAGCGGCAGGTAGAGCGAGTGCGCGGTTGGCGGTGCAATTACGGAGACGCTCACCGCCAGCGGTGGGCTGCCCTGGTCACCGAACCAGGACACGTTTTCCTGAACCATATCCCACTTGAGCGTATAGGTTCCCGGCTTGGTGGGCGCGGTCAGCAAGGCGTCGAGGGTGACCTTCTCAGAGGGAACAACATCGTGCGGCAGGGCAGTGCGGTGGTCGTCTGCCGATTTCTGGCGCACGACCTGGCCATTCTGGTCAACCCAGTGATAGCCCAGGTGAACAGGCTGGTCGCCCCCGGCCGGCCAGGTCAGCGAGCCGGTGTTGCGTACCGTCACCTTGACGCTGACGGTCTGGCGGGGGGTTAGGGTGGTGGGGGTGGTGTGCTTCCTGAACTCGGCCCGCAATTCCGGGCCAGTGGCCTGCTGCAATCGTTGTGCGGTCGCCTGGCGAATGGGGTCGAGGTCCTCGTAGAGGTAATCACCAGGGCAGGAGGTCTGGTCATAGTCGCGATGCCCGGCAATGTTGTATGTGGTCACATCTACGAAGAAGCTCTGGCCCAGCGGGTCAATGCCGCTGCGCGCGGCCTCCCAGGCCGAAAGCTCCACGATGCCTTTGACGAGGTCAGAGCTGGGACTAACACTGCCGGCCGTATTACCGAACGTCCCCAGTGCGCCGATGCCGACGCTGCCGATGTTGTAGGAGACGGTGTGGCCGCCGATGACATTGGGGCCGCCAGCACGGCCCTCGTAGATGTTGCCGTAGCGGTCCACCAGGTAATTGTAGGCGATATCGCCCCAGCCGCGTACGACGGCGTGGTAGTAGTAGATCGCCCGGACCATCGCGGCGGGGTCGGTATCGTCGTTGCCGGTGACGGTGTGGTGGATGATGATCTTTTGCACCGGGCTGTACTCCGGCGGCCAGGTCATCCAGTCCTCATTTGCACCCCACTCGGCCCGCGAGATGATCTTTGGCTGGGGGACCCTGGTCGGGGCGATGCTGGCCGTCGTGCCGGACCTGGATTGGCGGGTCTGTGCCATGGCTCGACTCTGGGCGGCACTGGGCCCACGGGAGGCATCAATGGCGACAAGGTCGAGTGCTCTGAGCACCGGAGAGGCGTTGGCAGTCCCGGTGAAGCGGACGCGGGCCTGGGCCCAGTGGTCTCCGACGGCTGCCACGACCAGGTTCTCGGCCCCCAGGCGGCCGTCATGGTCTGGTTCCAGGGTGTAGAGCGGCGCCCAGGGTGACCAGTTCTTGCCGTCCGGCCCGGTGCGCAGCTCGATGGTCAATTGGGTATCGCGTGGGATGTCGGCGTCCAGGCGCACCGCCAGGGCGGTGAGGGGCAGGTCGAAAGAGGTGGGGGCGGCGGTGTAAGAGCCGCGATGGCCGGAGGCATCCGGCGCCAGCCGGAGCGCGCTATCGCCCGCTGTCAGGCCCTGCAGCGTGCCCAGGCGAAAGTCGGCCACGGTCAGCGTGCGGGTGACGGCCCGCGGCAGGATTGGGGCCAGGGCGGGCACGGCAGCCGCATCCGCGCTGAGAAGCAAAGTCACGAGCCCGAAGAGTAGCGCCCAACCGAGAAGCGAGGAGATGGCCAGGCGATGCACCTGGCCCCATAGCCGGATACGCATGGCCTTGGGGATCGGTGGCGTGAAGACGAACGTGGTCAGTCCAGCACCCCCCTCAGCCCACACGACCCTCTGCTGCGTTCAGGGCAGGCGGTCACAAGGCTCGTGTTGCTCTCCACGTTGGAGGGGAGATGCAAGAATAGTGCCAGTTAATACGCGCCCAGTTCGTGCAGGCTTTCGTCGGAGATGCCGAAATGGTGAGCCAGTTCGTGGATGACGGTGCGCCGCACAGCTTGCACAGCCTCAGCGCGCGTGCGGCAGATGGCGAGGATCGGCCCGCGGAAGAGGGTGATCTTGTCGGGGAGGATCAGGTTGTAATGGCTGCCACGCTGAGTTAGCGGCACCCCCTCATACAGGCCGAGCAGCGTTTGGCCGGGGGGCGTGCCGCTGGTGCGAAGCTGGCGCGGGCTGGGCCAGTTTGCGACAACAACCTCGACATTGTCCAGGTAGCGGGCGATGTCAGGCGGCAGGCTGTCCAGGGCCTCGGCTACAAGCTGCTCGAATTCTGCATGAGTGATGGCGACCATAGAGGATGACCGGCCCGGGCGATGCTGGCAGCGAACTCGCGGCCAGTCACGATCAATTCAGGGATAACCCGGATTATGGCCCGGCGTGAAGCACACGGCTGCCGGCCGGCATATTCGACTCAAGCGTCGGGCTGGGCAGAAGAGGAGTAGCTACCCCTTCTATCTTCGGCTCGCCCGGCGCATCCGGCCCAGCATGAAGAGCATGCTGCCGAGCATGGTGAAAAAGGCCAGGGCGACCTTGGTGGCGTCTACCACCGGCTCAACCTGCACGCCTTCCGGGCCGATGCTGATCACCGCGACCGGGCGTCCCATGGAGATGCCGCCACCGCCGCTACCGCCACCGATGCCGCTGGGCTGGCCCTCTTGACCCTCAGCCTCTTCTTCACTCATTGCCGTGCCTTCGGCTGGCTTCGGAGCTGTCCCACCACCGATGCCGAAGCCAAATCCCATGCCGGCATAGACTTCAGAGGCGGTAATCAGCGTGTAGTCGCCCGAGACGAGCGGTGGGCTGTATACCGCGCTCGGCTGGGCCACCGCCAGCAGCTTTTCCATCA
The DNA here is from genome assembly GCA_902812335.1 of Chloroflexota bacterium. Taxonomy (GTDB): domain Bacteria; phylum Chloroflexota; class Anaerolineae; order DSLN01; family DSLN01; genus DSLN01. Next base: position 3,866 of record CADDZL010000234.1, read on the forward strand.
GTTCGACGCCTTGCTCCTGGCTCTTTACTGCCGTGACGATCACGTTGTCGAATTCAGCGCTCATTGGGCTCTCTCCTTGGTCGAGCTAATATTGCGAGAATGGCGAAGGCTAAACTGAGACCCAGCAGTGCCAGTTGGGCCATGCGCGTGACATCCACAATCGGGATGCGTTCCGTCTGATGCCCGCGTTGAACCAGGATCGCGACGGGGCGGTTCCAGACCAGGCCACCGAAGGGCGCGCGAACGATCAGGGCTTGTGACTGGGGCGTTACGCTGACGTTGCCGACAGCGACCCGGTCGCCTGAAACGGTTTGCCGTCGAATCACCTCTTTGAGTTGTGCCATGAAGCCTCCGGTTTCCTCATGATCTTAGCATCTCTGACAGGCGAGCACAACCCTGCCCCGGCCGTGCGCAGGAGCAGCGGTTTTGCGCATAGGTCGCTCTGAAAACCGATCCTCCCGCTATAGGTGCATTGCCCCGAGTCATCCTGCTTACCGGACCGTCAGAGTCATCAGGGCAATGTGATCCTCGCCCTCACTCCCATCCGCCCGCAGGACATGCAAGCGCTGCCCGGTCGCTGGGTTGTAGAGACCAGCCTCAAGCACATAGCTGCCGGGCGGTGTGTTCGGCTCGAACGTCAGGATGTGCGGGTCGCGGATCTCCTCGCCGGCTTGCCAGGTGGTCGTGGGGCGTTCACCGTTGGCCGGGATCAGGTCATGCCCGGCCCAGACCGGTGTTCCATGCCATAACGCTACAAGCCCCCAGGCCACCAGCAGATACACTGCCGGTGCGATGAAGGCGAAGACACGCGGCTGGAACCATGGCAGCCGCAGGTGCAGTGGGTAGAACAGGAGCAGCGGGACCACGAGCGCTGTCACCAGATAGATCACCTGCTCGAATTGGCTGCGGGGCCTGATAACCTTCGCCAGCAGTCCCACAGCCGCGATGACCCCTACGCCGAGCGCCAGCACCCCCGCCGTGGGAGGGGCCAGCGTTACACCGGCGGCCAGGCCGGCCCAGGTCTCGCCCAGCAACTGTCCCAGTGGCTTCACCTCACCGGACTGGCTCTGGCTGTTCAGGTGTTCGATAGTGGGTTGGATAACCAGAAGAACATAGGGGGCTAAGACCAACGCAACGATGCTTTGAATCGCCAGCCAGGTGCGCAAGCGGGGCCGGGAGCGCCGTGTGAGCAGGAGCGCCAATCCCTGGGCCGCTACAAAGAAGGCATAGGTATACAGAGTGAGCAGCCCCAGTAGCGTCACCAGGCCATAGGCGACCCACTCTGCCCTCACCCCCCCTCCCCCTCTCCCGAAGCTTCGGGAGAGGGGGAGGGGGGGTGAGGGCAGAG
>CADDZL010000235.1 GCA_902812335.1 Chloroflexota bacterium
GTGCCGACACTACTTCCCCCTCCCGCCCAGCCATCCCAGCCACCGCTGGTGCCAGTTCTCGACGGCGGCTTCCTGGAATTGCCTTTCCCCTATGATGGAGGCAATACCAACTTCGGCGGCACCGACGAGCAGTTCCGCCGCGCCTCCAACCGCCGCGCCGTAGGCGGCCGCATTAACAGCTTCTTCGACCACGAATTCCCCCTCTATCCCTGGGCCGACTTCCGGGGTCGCGAACCGACCGGCGCGCCGGTGGGGGACACCCTTCTGCTCTTCGACGGCAGCCGCTCGGCCAACGACTGGTATAGCGGTCACCCCGGCTACGACCTGATGCCTTTGCCCCAGTATGCCGGCGACACCCCCATCTTCGCCGCCGCCAACGGCGTCATCCAGCGCGTGGCGACCTTTCGCGACGGCAATCACTTCGTCGAAATCCGCCATTCGGTGCCCGACGTGGGCGACTATCTGACCCTCTACCTGCACCTCTTGAACGATGGCTACTGGGCTGCCACCCAGGCCCGGCAGGGCCAGCCTATCGCCGCCGGGGAGCGCATCGGCACAATGGACAACACTGGCCACAGCACCGGGACGCATCTCCACTTCGAGGTCCGATTCGATGCCAATCACGACGGCCAGTTCGATGCCAACGAACGCGTGGACCCTTACGGCTTTGTGCCGGGCAGCGAGGTGGACCCCTGGAGCCAGACCAAGGTCACGGTTGACGCCAATGGCAATCAGAACCCCCACGCGGGCATCATCAGCCGTTACCTGTGGAAGCACCCCCTGGGCGTGACTGCCCTCCTGCCAGGCGGTCCGGCTAAAGTAGAAGGGGGCCACGGCGGTGGCGAGGACGCACCGCCCACACTGGCCGCCTGCCCCGAAGCCAACACACTTCCGCCCAACTCGGCGCTGGTCGTCGCCTGGGCACCCGACAGCCGCCCCAGTGCGACCCAATTGGGCACCGACAACGGCTGTGTGGTATCGGCCCTCGATCAGCAGGGCAATCCGATCTCTACCTTCGGCACGCCGTTGCTGGTGTCGCTACACTACACCGCCGAGGACATCCAGAACGTCAATCCCCAAAGCCTGCTGATCTATCTGCTCAACCCTGACAGCCAGACCTGGGAGCCGTTGCCGACAACGATTGACGCCCAGCGGCAGATCGCTACAGCTTATTTCCCGCGTCCGGGGAAATGTGCGCTAATGGGCACTCCGACCCGCGATGTCATGCCACCGCAGACCACCATCACCCTCCAGGGACCGCAAAACCAGGAGGGCGCTTACACCGGCGACATCACCGTGAGCCTGAGCGCCCAGGATGTGGGCGACAGCGGCGTGGCGGTCATCAGCTACACCCTGGATTTCGGCCAGACCTGGCTGCCTTACACCCAGCCCTTCGTCATCCCGTTTGGGTCTCTTTCCGCGCTTCTGCCGGCAGGTGAGGCAGAAGAGGGACTGGCCTTGGAGCCCGGCCAATATGCTATTCTGGTGCGCGCCGTGGACCAGGCCGGCAATGTTGAGGACCCGGCGGTGGTTCAGAGCTTCACCTGGGCCGCACCGGCACCGACTCCCGCGCCGTCGTGGACGAATATACCGACCGGTGTGCCAACCAGCACACCCACGCGGATGCGCACGCCCACGAGCACCCCAACGCGGACGCCCACACGCACACCCACGCGCGTCCCGACACGCACACCAACCCGCACGCCGACGCCTGTGCCGACGTCGCCCCCATCCATCTACTTTACCGCCGACCCGCAACAGATCCCATACGGCGGCTATACAACCTTGACCTGGGCCGTGGAGAACGTCACAGGGGTCTATCTGGACGGAGAAGGTGTTCCGGGCCAGGGCAGCCGGACGGTGCAACTGTTCGAGACACATACGTTCACCCTCCATGTGGTCACACCGACTGGGGCGCAGGACAGTCAGGTGACGGTCACCGTGACGCCGCCCTCATCGGTCACCTTCACCGCTGACCCACTGCAGATCCCAGCCGGCGGTTACACGACGGTGAGCTGGAACGTACAGAACGTAACTGCGGTCTATCTGGACGGCGAGGGTGTCACTGGCCAGGGCAGCCGGGTCGTGCAACTGTTCGAGACACATACGTTTACGCTGCGGGTGGTCACAGGAACCGGCGAGCAGCAATATCAGGTGACGGTCACCGTCGTCCCTGGTGTTACGCCATCACCGTCCTGCCCACCGCTGGCGAATCCCACCCTGGTCGCGTCTCTCATCCCCGGTGCGGGCAACTCGGTGAGCGTCACCTGGCGCTCGACCGGTGGCTGCTCACCCTACACGGGCACGATCACTGCCCGCTATACGGACCAGCGCGAGCCATATGCCACCCACCAACTGACGGACCAGTCGGGCACGCTGACCGACACGCCGCCGCTGCGCTGCGAAGGAACCTTCACCGTTGTGTACACACTCAGCCTGTCCGACAGCAGCGGCCAGACAGTCACAACTACCACGACGATACAGGTCACCTGGATCTGTTGAACTGCGGAGGTGCCGATGGGTTTCCTGATCTTGTTTTCGGTTGACAAGACGCGCCTGAGCGTTGCGCCAGGCGCCAGCGTGGAACTGGTAGTGACCGTCCAGAACCTGACGGCGCTGCTGGACCAGGTGGCCGTGCATCTGGAAGGCATTGACCCGACGTGGGTGGAAGTCATCCCGCGCTATTTGCCCGTCTTTGCCCAGGGTCAGGCCACGGCCCGCGTCATCATCCGGCCACCGCGCGACCCGGCCCAATCCCTGGCCGGCCTCTATCCCATCCGCGTGCGGGGCACATCGCAGGCCAACCCGGGTCAGGAAGGCGAGGCACAGACGGAGCTTGAGATTCAACTGATCGGCGACTACCGCCTGCTCCTGGAGAAGGGAGAGATAAGCGATGTTCAAGAAGCCAGCTACCCGATCAAGGTGCAGAATACGGCCAATGCACCGCTGCAGCTCCACTTCAGCGCCAATGACACCGAAGAAGCCCTGTGGTATAAGTTCGACCCCTTCCAACCGGTAGCGCCGCCCGGTGGCGAGGCCACAGCGACCCTCACGGTCAAGGCCAGGCGCACGACAACTGACCAGCGCACCATCCCCTTCAACCTGGTTGCCCAGGGCAATTTCATACTCAAAGGCGGGGCGCAAGTTGCTGCGCCTGCCCGCCAGGTCCCCGGGCAGTTCGTTCAGTTGCCGCTGCTGCCGCTAACCATCTCAGTCCATCCACCCCAGGCCCAGGATGCAGCCCGCACCACATACGAAGTCCGTGTGGGCAACCCCGGCTCAGCCCCAGTCACGTTGCGCCTGGCTGGCGCGGACGAAGAGAGCGCTCTTGATTTCCAGTTCGAGCCAGCCCAGTTGACGCTGGCCCCTCAAGCCGAAAGCCGCGCAACTCTGCTCGTCCGCCTCAAAGCGCAGCCGGCCCTGAGTGAGCCACGGGAGAAGAGCTTCCGCGTGACCGCCCTGCCTATCAACAGCCAGGCCCAGCCCGTCTCAGCCCAAGCCATCTTCGTAGTCACAGCCCCGCAGGCCCCCAGCCGGGAGCAGTTTCCCTGGTGGATCGTGGTGGGCGGCTTGGTCCTGGTCGCTATCCTGATCATCGCCATACTGGTAGTTACCTCTGTGAGATAACATGGGATTCGCATCTCCGCACAGGCCAATAGCAGGTTCAGGGGGAAAATCAGATGTCTGAGCAGCCCACTTCACCGATCCACGCCACTTCGCCGGGTTCCGCTCAACTGGAGCTGGCAGCCGAGCGTGGCAGCATCACGCTTCTGCCGGGCAGCCAGCACGGCCTCACGCTCACCCTTCGCAATGCCGGTGGCTCGCCTCTGTCGGTCGAACTCATCGCCCAGGGACCGCCGGCGAACTGGCTCTCCCTGAGCCCGGAGGCATTCGTCCTGGCACCGGCACAAACCGCATCGGGCACCTTGACCCTATCGCCTCCCGCCGAGGCCCCGCCGGGCAACTACCCTATCACCCTCGTGGCCCAGGCCCGCGACCTCCCCACCGTCACGGCTCGGCTCGACCTGATGCTCGAGATCGCCGAGCCCGGCCGCATCACCGTCCAGCTCACGCCTTCTCAGGCTGAAGGCCAGGCTATGGCGGAATTCCAGGTGCAGGTAGCGCAGAGCAACCCCACCGCACTGCGTGTGAGCCTGTCGGCCAGTGACAGTGAGGGCGCTTGCAGCTACACCTTCGATCCCGCCACCCTTCTGCTGCCACCGGCTGAAGCCGCCACCAGCCGCCTGACCGTGCGCGCACGCCGGGGACTCGCAGACAGTGATTCGCAGCCGGTTCCCTTTACTGTAATTGCGACCGCGCTCGAGGGCACCGCCATGGCTGGCCAGGCACAGGGCCGCTTCATCCAACGGCGTCTGCCGCCCGTTCAACTCAGCCTGAGCCCGACGAAGCAGAGCGGCCCCGATCAGGCGACCTACGCGGTTCGTGTTGCCAATCCGAGCCAGATGGAAGCCACCTTTCGGCTCTCCGCCAGCGACCCTGAAGGCGCTTGTCGCTATCAGTTCACGCCCAACCCGCTGACGGTGGCAGCCTCAGGCGAAGCCCAGGCAACCCTCGTCGTGGCCCCATTGCAGTACCGAAGCGAAACAGGTGAGCAGGCGCACACATTCACGGTCCGCGCTGAGCCCGTGGGAGAGTGGTTCTCCCCGGCCCAGGTCGAGGGCCAGTTCGTGCAGACAGCCATGGAACCGTTGCGGCTGGCACTAACGCCGTCAAGCCAGTCAACCTCAGGCTCGGCTACCTTCACGCTCCAGGTCACCAACCCACGCCCCACGCCGCTCGATATTCAGTTCAGAGCCTACGATGCCGGTGGGTTGTGTGCGTTTGCCTTCGTCCCACCCCGCCTTCGGCTCTCACCCGGCAGCGAGGCGGCCGTGCGCCTGACCGTTCGCCCTACCAGCCGGCTGCTTCCGGGCGAATCACGGCGCAACTGCCCATTCAGCGTGGAAGCGCAAATAGATGACCAGCCCAAACCGGTTGTCGTTGAAGGCTCGCTGATTCAGATGCCAGGCAGGTCACTCCCCCGTCCTGTGCTCGTAGCGGGCCTGGTCGTGGTGCTCCTCGGACTCTGCGCCTTTCTGGCCTGGTCCGGGCTGAGAGCCGGGTCTGGGACCCTATGCCACAGCC
>CADDZL010000236.1 GCA_902812335.1 Chloroflexota bacterium
ACCTGTCGCAGGTCATGTTCATCACCACGGCCAACATGCTGGAGCCGATCCCACCCCCGTTGCGCGATCGGATGGAGATCCTGCAACTCTCCGGCTACACCGAGAGCGAGAAGGTCCACATCGCCCAGGGCTACCTCGTCCCGCGCCAATTGCGCGAGAATGGCCTGCGGCCGGACGAGGTCAGATTCAGCGACGAGGCTCTGCGCCGCATCATCCGCGACTACACCCGCGAAGCTGGCGTGCGCGCGCTGGAGCAGCAGGTCGGCCGGGTTTGCCGCAAGCTGGCAACGCGCATCGCTGAAGGGAAGCAGGTGAAAGCACTTATCGAGGCCGAGGATGTGCCGGAGTACCTGGGCAAGCCACGCTTCTTCGCGGAGGTGGCCGAGCGCACCCGGATACCCGGCGTGGCGACCGGGCTGTCGGTGACGCCGGTGGGGGGTGAGATCATCTTCGTCGAGGCGGCGCAGATGCCGGGAAGCAAGGGCTTCATCCTGACCGGGCAGTTGGGCGACGTGATGCAGGAGTCGGCCCGGGCGGCGCTCTCTTACGTGCGCTCGCACTCGAAGGAACTGGGCGTGCCGGAGGATTTCTTCGAGAAGCACGACATCCATCTGCACGTGCCCAGCGGCGCTGTGCCCAAGGACGGCCCCTCGGCCGGCGTGACCATGGCGGCCGCCCTGGCCTCGCTCCTCACCGGGCGGCCGGTGCGGAGCGACGTCGCTATGACCGGTGAGATCACCCTGCGCGGGCAGGTGTTGCCCATCGGTGGGGTAAAGGAAAAGGTGCTGGCGGCCCACCGCGCCGGCCTGTCCACGGTCATCCTGCCCAAGCGCAACGAACGTGACCTCGAAGACGTGCCGGAGGAGGCGCGCAAGGAGATGCACTTCATCCTGGTCGAGCGGGTGGACGATGTGCTGAAGGCAGCGCTATCAGATCATGTGCCGATGGAAGACGAACAATGGGTGACGGAAGACGGGCGACCGAAAGCCGAAGAGATATTCCCTCAGCCGCCGGTCCCTGCGGCAGGTTCCGGGCAAGCCCTCAATCCCTCATCCGAAGGAATGGCACCTTGAGCGCCAGCGAAAGGGGAGCGCCGTGCCGAAGATTCTGATTGTGGATGACGATGCCACGATGCTCAAGCTCATGTCCACTCTGCTGCCACTGATGGGCTATGAGGTGGCCGTCAATCCGGTGCCGGGGGCGACGCTGGAGGCGGCCCGCGCTGCCGCGCCTGACGTCTTCCTGGTGGATCTCCATCTGGCGGGGGGCTCCGGCCTGGATGTCGTGCGCACGCTGCGTGCCGACAGCCAGTTTGCGACCACGCCGGTGATCATGATCTCGGGTGAGGACCGGGCGGAAGCCGCCCGCCAGGCCGGCGCGGACGTGTTCCTCCTCAAACCCTTCATGCCCAACCAATTGATGGATGCTTTGAAGTCCCTGGTCCATTAACCAGACACTGGGAGGTACGAATGTGACCCGTAGAACGACGAAAAAGCCGCCTATGACGTGGCGGCGTATGGATTTGCATTTGCATACGCCCGCCTCCTCGGACTATCTGGAGACGGGCGTCACCTATCTGGATATTCTGCAGAAGGCCGAGCAGCGCGGCCTGGACATCATCGCTTTCACCGACCACAACACGGTAGCCGGTTACCGGGCGCTGCGCCAGGAAATTGAAAGCCTGGAATTGCTCGAACGGCTGGAACGGCTACGCCCCGAGGAGAAGCGCCGGCTGGAGGAATACCGCCGGCTGCTGAGCAAGGTTCTGGTTCTCCCTGGCTTTGAATTCACAGCAACGTTCGGATTCCACATCCTGGGCATCTTCAGCCCGGCCATGCGATTGCGCGATATTGAGCACATTCTGCTCAGGCTGAATGTCCCACCTGACAAGCTCGACCAGGGCAGTTCCGAGGTGGGAGCGACCGAGGATGTCTTGACCGCCTATCGGCTGATTGATGAAGCTGGCGGTATTGTGATTGCGGCTCACGCCAATTCAACCAACGGTGTGGCAATGCGCGGCTTCAACTTCGGCGGCCAGACCAAGATCGCCTACACTCAGGACTCGCACCTGCATGCGCTCGAAGTGACCGACCTGGAACAGCGCGGTCGGCACACCACAGCCGCCTTCTTCAACGGCTCCAAGCCCGAATATCCCCGCCGGATGCGCTGCATCCAGGCTTCTGATGCCCATCGGTTGCGACGTGACCTCAATAACCCCAAGCTGTTAGGCGTGGGCGACCGCGTCACCGAGGTGCAATTGCCGGAAGTGACCTTCGAGGCGCTGCGCGAGCTATTCCTGAGCGATGAGTTCACCCGCACCCGCCCTTTTCGCGTCACCCGTGAAGCCTTCGACCACATCCAGGCGGCGCGTGAGGAGGGGCCGAGCATCGTCCAGGCGTTCCACGAGAGCATGTCGCGCCGTGGCGGCCGGCTCTACGCGATCATTGCCGATGTAGCCGCGATGGCTAACACCAACGGCGGCACGATCTACGTTGGCGTCAGCGCCAACCCCAAGGTCGCCCCGGTCGGCGTGGACAATCCTGAGGCGGCGGTGCAGATGCTCGAAAGCGAGATTCAGCGTATGATGACGCCGCCGCTAGACGTGACGATCGATGTCCAGGAGACCCAGGGGAAGAAGGTGGTCCGGCTGACTGTGCCGCGAGGTAGCGACCCGCCGTATGCGATTGACGACAACCGCATCTACGTGCGCGATGAAGCCGAGACCAGTCTGGCGGTGCGCGACGAGATCGTCCAGCTCGTCAAGCGCGGGCTGGCGCTGGCGCCAACTGAGCCGGAAGCGGCACCGCAACCTCTGGCCGCGCTCCCCTCCCCTGTCAGGGAAGGGGAAGCGGGAGAAGCCCTGACCCCGGAACCGGTCGTGACCCCACCCCGCACCGGCGTCGAGGTCGTCGCCAGCGAGGAGCGCGAGGGGGTGATGTACCACACCGTACGCGACCTGCGCAATGGCAATATCGTCCAGAACGTCACGCGCAAGAGCGCCCGACGGCTGTGGCACTACGCCATCTCACAGCATGAAACGCATCCGGTGGACGTGTCTCAGGTGACCTGGCATGGCGACCTGGGGCTGCTGGGCACCTCACAGCGTGCCGGCAAGACGCGCTATGACCTGGTACAGCGCATCAACGGCCAATTGCGGGTATACTACGGCGTGACCGAGGACGGCATCCACGGCGAGTGGAAGCGGGTTGTGGGCGGCGGTGAGGAGGAGTAGAGACTCTGTTGATTTAAGCGCACCCCATCACATGACGACCGATCGACTTGAGTTGCGCGTGTTTGAGCTGGAGCGCGATTACGAAGCCGTGCGCGACCTGTGGGCGCGCAGCGGCCCCGGCGTGCGCCTCAGCCGCCTGTCGGATAGCCGCGAAGAGATCGCCAAGAAGCTGGCACGCGACCCCGATCTCTTCCTGGTCGCCGAGAGCGATGGGCACATCGTCGGCACGGTCCTGGGCGGCTGGGATGGACGGCGCGGCATAGTGTACCATCTGGCGGTGGATAACGCCTACCGCCGCCAGGGCATTGGGCTGGCGCTGATGGGTGAACTGGAGGCGCGGCTGGCGGCTAAAGGCTGCCGCAAATACTATCTCCTCGTCGCCCCCGACAACCTGCCTGCCCGCAGCTTCTACCAGCGCTTCGGATTTGAAGAGATGCCCTTTCTGATTATGGGGAAGGAGATCGAATGAACCCTCCCATACGCGTCGGGGTCTTGACGGTCAGCGACCGGGCGGCGGCAATGGAACGCGAGGACCTGAGCGGGCCGCTCATCAAGCAGATACTCAAAGAGCGGCTCGGCTGGGATACGGACCTGGAGGCCGTCATCCCCGACGACTTCATGGAGATCAAGCGGGCGCTCATGAAATGGGCGGACGACGCCCATATGGACCTGGTCCTGACGACCGGCGGGACGGGGTTCGCGCCGCGTGATATCACGCCGGAGGCGACCCGTGCTGCCATCGAGCGGGAAGCGCCGGGGCTGGCCGAGGCCATGCGCGCCGCCAGCCTGCGGGTGACGGCGCACGCCATGCTATCGCGGGCCGTCGCCGGCATCCGCGGCCGCACCCTGATCATCAACCTGCCGGGCAGCCCCAAGGCAGTGCGCGAGAACCTGGAGACGATTCTGCCGGCGCTGCCTCACGCCCTGGCCCTCTTACGCGAGGAGCCTGGGGCTGAAGGGGGCCATCGTATCCAGGCGGCGTGAAGCAGGCAGCCCTTGAGGGCAACAGGCTGCGGCCTACCAGCGGTGATAGGCCGGATGGCCGGGCTTCACGGCAACGAACGTGCCGCGAGAGGTGGCACATACCTTTCCCTGCGCCATCAGCCTGGCCTCAACCACAGCACGATCGTCCTGGGATGCCACGACGTGAGCGACAAGTGTGACCGGGGCGGCGGTCGGGGTCGGGCGTAACAGCTTGATTGCATACTCAGCCGTGACGGTACAGGGGAGATGGTCCGCGCCGGCGCGCAGCATCAGATGCCAGGCAGCCGTCCAGTTGGAATGGCAATCTAGCAGTGTTCCGATGATGCCCCCGTTGAGCGCACCCGCATAAGCCTCATGATGGGGTTCCGGTTGCCATTCGGCCACGACCTCATCGCCGTGGACGAAGCTGCGAATGCGCAGCCCCTTCGCGTTGGCGGGTCCGCAGCCGAAGCAGGTGCTGTGGGGTGCGTACTCTTCCTGAAGACTCTTCTCCATGCAGATAATGATAAGGCCGGTGCCGCCACAGATCAACACAGGCAGGGTGTGTGTAAGAACCGCGCTGAAAGCGCGGTGCTGAGCAGGTCAATGTGATCCGGTAGCCGGCTTTTAGCCGGGTTTTACTCCTCGGCGGAAACAGAGAGGCGACCTTCCATAAGGTCGCCTTTGGCGGGAGCGACGGGGTTCGAACCCGCGATCTTCGGCTTGACAGGCCGACGTGTTAACCGCTACACCACGCCCCCGACGGTTTATATCATACCATGAAAGGGGTGGAGCGTCAAGGAAAACAGGGCGGTTGGGTGCATTTCAGTTTAGGGGCGACTTGTAAGCCGCCTGCCACAAAGCGTCGAATCGCTGGCTCATGATCGCCGTCCGCACCGGCAGCAGACGTTCTGCACCAGGACGACTCCAGCGCATCCCAG
>CADDZL010000237.1 GCA_902812335.1 Chloroflexota bacterium
CCCTGGCGCTGGCCCGGCTCCAGCCGGAAAACCCCGACTTCCCCGGCCTGCCCAGACCCACCCTGATGCCCTCTGTAGCAGCCTTCGACGATGCCGCCGCCGCCTTCAGCCCGGAAGCGCGGGCGCGAGCAGTGGCGGCCATTTGCCGCCGTGCCTCCGAGTATGGGCTGATAGCCTCCGGCGCATTCGAGACCGGCATCCATGAGCTCGGTGTGGCCAACTCATGGGGCGTAACCGGCTATTTCCCGACCACGCGGGCCGACTTGCAAGTCGTGGTCATGAGTGACGATAGCTCCGGCTGGGCCCAGGCCAGCGCCTGGCGCGTTGGCGACCTGGATACAGCCGCGCTGGGCGATGAAGCTCTCAGTAAGGCGCTACGCGGTCGTGGGCCACGCGAGTTGGAGCCGGGTGAGTACAGCGTTGTCCTCGACACTTACGCTGTAGCCGATCTGCTTCAGATGCTCTCCTCCGGCATGAGCGCTCAGGCCGTCCAGGAGGGGCGAAGCTGGCTGAGTGGTCGGATCGGTCAGGCACTGATGAGCCCGTCGGTATCTATCTGGGACGATGGATTGGACCGGCGCGGCCTGCCGACCTTGTTCGACGGCGAGGGCGTGCCGCCGCAACGGGTGGATATTGTCCGGGCTGGCGTAGCTTTGGGGCCGGTCTACGACACGCTCACCGCCGCCCGCGAGCCGGGGCGAACGACGACGGGCCACGCCCTGCCGCCCTTTAACCCGATGATGCTGGCGACCGGCCCCCTGCCGCAGCACCTCTTTCTCGCCGCCGGCGAGGCCACGTTGGACGAGATGATCGCCACGACGGAGCGCGGGTTATATGTCACACGCCACCACTACACGCGCATGGTCCACCCGCGCGAGGCCATCGTCACCGGCATGACCCGCGATGGGACATTTCTGATTGAGAAGGGCGAGATCGCCTATCCGATCAAAAACCTGCGCTTCACCCAGTCCTATGTTCAGGCTCTGGCGGGTGTCGAGGCTATAGGTCACGAGACGCGCCTGTTGGCCGGTTGGCTCGGCTCGACCCGCGCCCCGGCGCTCAAGCTACGCGCTTTCACCTTCACAGGGGCAACTGAGTTTTGAGATAAGCGCGGACCCCGCTTGAAACAGCTCTGATAGAAATTGTCATCACCAGCCCCGAAACAGGGGAGGCAACGGACCTGCCCGGTACGGCCAACACAGGATATGATGCGGTCTGAGAGACAAGCGTGGAATACACCCCCAATGGGGTGAAGCATTGACAGGCAATACCCCTGTTGTTACAATGCCCTCAAGATGCGTGCGCTTATCCTGACCGATCAGGCCGAATCGGCCGAATTCCTGGCGGCTGTCCTGCGCCAGGGCGGCGTGGTGCCCACCATCGCCCACAATCCGCTGGCGGGCATCGCTGCCTGGAGTGAGGACAGCGCCGATGTGGTGCTGGTAGACGCCAATCAGATGGACTTCGACGCGGTGGCCGTCTGTCGCCAGTTCCGCCAGCACTCCGCTGCACCTCTGGTGGTCCTGTCTTGCCATCCGGATGAGCCCCACGCCCTGGCGCTATATGACGCCGGCGCCGATGATGTGATCATCAAACCCTACAGTCCGCGCGTGCTGCTGGCGCGGCTGCGAGCCCTGCTGCGACGCAGCGGAGCCGTGCCCCTGGCGGCACTGTCAACACTCAACGCCGGCGCGATCACGCTCAACCCCGAGTTTCGCACCGCCAGTACCCCCGAACGGCAGGCGGTGCACCTGACCAACCTCGAGTTCCGCCTGCTGTACGTGCTCATGGTCAACCGGGGCCAGGTGCTGCGGACTGAAACGTTGATTGAGAAAGTGTGGGGCTATAGCGGCGAGAGCGAACGCGGGCTGCTCACGGGGCTGGTCATGCGTCTGCGCGGTAAGATCGAGCCCGACCCCAAGACACCCCGGTACGTGCTGACCGTCCCCGGTGTAGGCTACACCTTCTCGCCACCGGAGTCATCATAAGCCTTCGGCTCACCCCAGACTATGAAAATAGCTGTCTATTTTCGCGGTATCGTCCAATGGCGTTTCCAGACCGGCGCCCCCTATACCATCGTCCGGCCGGTCATCGCTCCCGATGGGACGATAGATGTTATTGATGTATATAGCCATCTGTATGCTCTGTCCCCGCTGGCGGGCTCAAGTAGATTGCCCAAAACGCTGGTAACAAGGGCGTCGCCGTCGGGTCGGACGGGACGGTGTACACCGGTTCTGAGGATAACATCAAGGCATTCAATCCAGACGGCACGGAGAAGTGGACCTTCGCCGAACAACGTGAACACCTATCCCGACGTTGGCTCCGATGGTGGGGATATTTCGTCCGCAACCCGTCAACCCTTTATGCCATCAACCCGGATGGCAGCCCGCGCTTCTCAGCCGATGGCAAAACGGTGTATATCACGGCCCAGATCCTGGGCGGTAATCCTGGCGATGAATACGGCTACGGCTATGCCATTGACACGGGGAGTGGTTCGACGGGCTGCACCAGCGCCTGCCTGCGCTCGACCGCCATCAACCTGTCCGCGCGGCTGCGCAATAGCGAGGTCTTCTGCATCATCGTTTCGGACTTAAACCCAATTAATATACCAAGGGTGTCTTTGAAACCACTTTCGAATCGTTTTTGCATCCACTTTGCATCAAACCTGTGTTAGAATCTCCGGCGGATCAGCACAGACGTGCTGTGGCATGTGGAGAAAAGATGTATGGATCACAGTCTGGAACAGGCGGTGCCGCCTCAGGTGCGCGCGACCTGCCGCCGGTTGGGCATCCCTTACATGGCCTTGCTGAGCGCGGCTCCCCGGCCGGAGGTAGCCAAGTTGCTCCCCTACGATGTCGCCCGCCGCTATCGGGCCATACCGGTCGCCCAGGAGGATGGTCGCCTGACCGTAGCCATGGCTGAGCCCCACCGCCCCGACCTGGTCGCGACGTTGACGGCCTTGCTGGGGCTGCCTATCTTCCCGGTCCTCAGTGCGGCTGAGGAGATTGACATCGCGCTCGACCGGCTGGCGGTTCATTTGTCGTAAGGGCCGTTTTTTAAGATTCAGGCCGTCGGCCTCAGATTGACAGATAGGGCCGAACTGGGTAATCTGACGTGGTGCGTGAAAGAGAAGTTGATCCCTAACCTTTAGAGAGGATGAAGATGGCTGTTCAGACGGTCACGAAAGAGGTAGATATCGAAGAACCCCCCGGTAAGACGGGCGTCGGGCGCCTGGACCGCCCCCCTCGCCCCGCGGTCTGGGCTCAAGTCCCCGACGCCCAGTGGGATGACTGGCGCTGGCAGCTCAGCCACCGCCTCAACACGCTGGAGGAGCTGGGCCAGGTCATCCACCTCACGCCGGAAGAAATCGAGGGCATTTCGGCTAAGGACCGCTTCCGGCTCGACATCACCCCCTACTTCGCGTCGCTGATGGACCCCGACGATCCCAACTGCCCTATCCGGCGGCAGATCGTGCCTACCAGCCGCGAGCTGGTGGGCTTCACCTCGATGATGGAGGACTCACTCGCCGAGGACGCGCACTCGCCCGTGCCGGGGCTGGTCCACCGCTACCCCGACCGTGTGCTCATGCTGGTCACGACGCAATGCGCCAGCTACTGCCGCTACTGCACCCGCAGCCGCATCGTCGGCGACCCCACCGCGACCTTCAGCCGCAGCGACTACGAGGCGCAGATTGACTATCTGGCGCGCACGCCTCAGGTGCGCGATGTGCTGCTCTCAGGCGGTGATCCACTGATCCTGCCGCCCAAAATCCTGGAGATGCTGCTATCACGCCTGCGCGCCATCCCGCACATCGAGATCATCCGCATCGGCACGCGCGTGCCCGTCTTCCTGCCACAGCGCGTGACCGAGGAACTGGTCACGATGCTGCGGCAGTACCACCCCTTGTGGATGAACCTGCACTTCAACCACCCCAAGGAGATCACCCCCGAGATTCGGCGGGCCTGCAACCTGCTGGCCGACGCCGGCATCCCGCTCGGTTGCCAGAGTGTGCTACTGGCCGGGATCAACGACTGCCCACACATCATGCGGGCGCTGGTGCACGAACTGGTCAAGATGCGTGTGCGGCCCTACTACCTCTACCAGTGCGACCTGGTCGAGGGGGCCGGCCATTTCCGCACGCCGGTCGCCAAGGGCATCGAGATCATGGAGGCGCTGCGTGGCCATACCTCCGGCTACGCCATCCCGACCTATGTGGTGGATGCACCCGGTGGCGGCGGCAAGATCCCGATCGCGCCCAACTATCTGCTCTCGATGTCGCATGATCGCGTGGTCGTGCGCAACTTCGAGGGCTATATCACCACCTATCAGGAGCCGGATGAGTACCGGCCACACGATCCGAAGACCTGCGCCTACTGCCAGAACAAGCGGCCTGAGCCCGGCCAGACCGGCATCACTGGCCTCCTGGATGGCGAACGCATGGCGATCAAGCCGGAGAACTTTGACCAGACGCACCGGCGTGCGCCCATCCTGACCGGCGGGACAGAGACCTCGCCCATCATCATGGGCCAGGCCCTGACGAACGGGGAACGGATCACAGTCGTCAATGGGGAGGTGATCTAAGGTGGCCGGCTACCGGGTTGCACTGCTATATAACTTAAAAGTCAACGCGCCTCATCAGGCAGACGGGCCGGCCGACCGGTGGGCCGACCTGGACTCGGAGAGGACGGTCAAGGCGCTGGAGCGCGCCCTGCGCGCCGGCGGCCACCTCGTCTATCCGATGGAGGGCGACATCCGTCTGGCCTCGCGCCTGCGCCGCATCACCGTGGACATCGCCTTCAATATCTGTGAGGGGCACATCGGCGATAGCCGCGAGGCGCAGGTGCCGGCCCTGTTGGAAATGCTGGGCATCCCCTACACCGGCTCGAAGGTATTGACCCAGGCCATTTCGCTGGACAAAGCCATGACCAAGCGTGTGCTGTCCAGCCATGGCCTGCCGACCGCGCCCTTCCAGGTATTCCACCGGGCCGACGAACCGCTGGAAGGGAACCTGCGCTTCCCGCTGTTCGTCAAGCCCAATCGTGAGGGCAGCGGCATGGGCGTCACGCCTCAGTCC
>CADDZL010000238.1 GCA_902812335.1 Chloroflexota bacterium
GGGCCAGGCCCTTGAACGACAGCACCTTGGTGATGGCGGCCGTCAAGGTGGTCTTGCCATGATCAATGTGCCCAATCGTGCCCACGTTCACATGGGGCTTCGCCCGTACATATTTCTCCTTAGCCATACTGCGGGTTCCTCCTGTACTGGTATCGAACTCTGGAGCCCACGATGGGACTTGAACCCATGACCACTCCCTTACCAAGGGAGTGCTCTACCGGCTGAGCTACGTGGGCACCGGTCGCTTCTATTGCGAAAGGGTATTATACCCACATTTGGTGTTTTGACAAGGGTTGCGCTTGAGGTTCCAGGGCCGATCCATTCTCTTGAATGAGAGCCTTCCATAATTCTAAGTGACGAAGGCCAAGACCCGACCGCGTGAAGTGGTCAAGTCGGGTCACCCTAACCGGGTGGTCACCCACGCCACCAGCAGAGCCGGGGAATTCACACTTTCTCTCAATTACGAAAGGCTCTCTCGTAAGGCAAAGACAGGCCGGCCCATTTCGACCCGGCTGAGGAGAGAGGGAAGTCAGGCCGGAATTAATGCCCGCTTTACGCCCCTTTCACGTCCGATTTACTGACGCGACCCCCAGGCTCTGATACAGTATACGTCAAACATCAAGATGAATGGCGCCTGACGATTGATGCTTAAAGGAAGGGAGATCCATGGCAGATCGCATCCTGGTCACCGGCGGCGCGGGCTTCATCGGTTCGCATCTGTGCGATGCGCTCCTGGCGCGCGGCGCGACCGTCCGCGTCTTCGATAACCTCGATCCTCAAGTTCACGGGCCCCTCGCCGGCAACGGCCGGGGGCCTATCCCACCCGCTTACCTGTCACCCGAAGTTGAGTTCATCTACGGCGATGTGCGCGACCGTGAAGCCCTGCACCGCGCGCTCAAGGGTGTGGATGTCGTCTTCCACCAGGCAGCGGCGGTCGGCGTGGGCCAGTCTATGTACCAGGTGCACCGCTACATAGACGTCAACACGTGCGGCACAGCGGTCTTGCTCGACCTGCTCGTCAACGAGCCTAACCGCGTGCGCAAGCTGATCGTCGCCTCCTCGATGTCCATCTACGGTGAGGGCGCTTACACCTGCCCCAATTGCGGACCCATCTACCCGGAACTGCGCTCACTAGCGCAACTCGCCGTAGGCGACTGGGAGATGCATTGTGCCCACTGCGGTGCCATTGCCACGCCGTGCCCGACGGACGAGGACAAGCCACTCCAGCCCACCTCGGTCTACGCCGTGAGCAAGAAGGACCAGGAGGAGTTGTGCCTGATCATCGGGCGGGCCTACGCCATCCCGACCGTCGCACTGCGCTATTTCAACGTCTACGGCCCGCGCCAGGCGCTCTCCAACCCCTATACCGGTGTCGCCGCCATCTTCTGCGGGCGGCTGCTGAACGGCAACCGTCCGCTCATTTTTGAGGATGGGCAGCAGACGCGCGACTTCGTCCATGTGCGCGACATCGTGCAGGCCAACTTACTGGCGTTGGAAAACGATGCTGCCGACTATCAGGCCATCAACGTCGGCACCGGCCAGCGCACGTCGGTGTCGCAGTTGGCCGCGCTCCTGATCGAGCGGTTGGGGCTGGACCTCGAACCGAATGTCGCGCACGAGTTCCGCAAGGGCGACATCCGCCACTGCTATGCGGACATCACCAAAGCGCGGCGTCTCTTGGGCTACAAGCCGAGCACCCCCTTCGACGAGGGCGTGCATGACCTGATCGCCTGGGTGAGCCAGCAGACTGCCCGCGACGATGTCGCAGGGGCATATGCGGAACTGGCGGCGCGCGGATTGACATTGGCGGCGACGTAAGATGCGGCCCATAGCGCCTGATACCGGCCCATAGGAGAATACCTTGAACCGCGACGATATCTACACGCCCGGCCTGCCCGCCGACACACCCCACCGGCCGATCTTGCAGTTTCTGGTTCAGAAGGCCGGACTGAAGGTATTGGAGGTGGGCGCGGGGAAGGGCGCTTATGGCGCAGCTCTGGCCGCGCAACAGTTCCAGGTCACGTGCAGCGACATCAACCCAAACTATGCCGCCGCTTGCGCTGCGCGGGGGCTGCCGGCGCTCGTCTGCGACGCCCGCCACCTGCCCTTTGCCGATGGCAGCTTCGATAGCGTCACCCTGGTCGAAGTGATCGAGCATGTGCCGGAGCCAGAGCAGACTATCGCCGAGGCGGCCCGGATCGCCCGGTCCAATGTCCTCATCACAGTTCCTAACTGCGAGCGATTGGGCGAACTGGCCGACTTACACCTGACGTTCGACCACCTGCGTAGCTCGGATCACGTCAACTTCTTCACGCGCGCCGATCTGGAAGCGCTGCTCAAGCGCCATTGCTCCCATGCCGTCGTCAGCGAGGAGGAACCGGTGCACATCAACGGCCGGCCTTTTTACCACCGGCTGTATGCTGTCGCCAGCCCCCACGCCGAGGAAGCCCGGCTCGATCTCGCCACGTCCGGCCCCGTAACTACAGCTAGAACGCGTCTGCGCATCGTAGCCTATACCCATGACCGGGGGGCGGTGCCGCAACTACGCCTGATCGGCCCGCTGGCGTTCCTGGAACGGGCCGGCCTGGCCGAGGTGCAGATCATTGCACTCAACGAGATCAGCTACCTGGAGACCGGCCCGATTGACCAGGCCGATGTCGTCATCTTCCAACGTATCGCCGGGCCACCGGTGATGCTTCAGCTTCTGGATTACGCGCGGTCCAAGGGGGCATTGACCATCTATGAGATTGACGACAACCTGCTGGAGACACCGCCGCTCAACCCCAACTTCGCCTATTACCATGACCCAACCACGCGCAGCGTAATGATCTCGCTCATGGCGCGGGCCGACGCGATCACGGTGAGCACCGCGCCGCTCATGGAGCACCTGCGCCAATACAATGAGAACATCCGCGTCATCCCCAATTGCGTAGACCTGGAGCTGTTCTCAGAACGCGTCGCACAGCCTGAGCGCGGCGAAGAACCTGCCGGCGCACCCACCATTGTCGGCTTCGCGGGCACGAAGACCCACGCCGAGGACTTCAAAGTGGCGATCCCGGCGATCAAGCGCATCTTGCGCGAGTCCCCCGGTCAGGTGATCTTCCGCTTCCTGGCTTTCGTCCCCCACGAACTCGAAGGACTGCCGGGCGTGGAGTTCTGGGAGGGAACGCCCGACCTGCGCGCTTTTGCCCGGCTGATGCAACGCAGCGGCTTCGATTTCGCCCTGGCCCCACTCAAAGACAACACCTTTAACCGCGCCAAGAGCGACCTCAAATTCCTGGAATATGGCGCACTCGGCATTCCCTGTCTGTTCTCCAACGTCCATCCCTACGCCGATGCCGTCGTCCACGGCCATACTGGCCTGCTCGTCACGCCGGACACATCCGAAGCCTGGTATGAGGCCATTGTGACGATGTTGGCGCAGCCTGAGGCGCGACGGCGCATGGCCGATAACGTCTTCGCCGAGGTACGCCAGCGGCGCAGTCTGCAAGGTAATTACATGCGCTGGTACCATACGTATATAACGTTGTGGGAGCAGAAGCAGCGTGAGCGCAGGTGTTCAGGGGAATTCGTAGGAACTCATAGGAATCGCCAGGAGCCCCAGGCCATGCCTGTGAACTCCGACGCCGCTATTCGCGAACGTGAGCGGGAGATCAAGGTCAAAGAGTATATCGGGCGTGCGGATAACTGCGTCGCGGCGGGTGACCTGGCGGGTGCATTGGCTCATCTGGAACAGGCGGTCGCAGCCGCGCCGGACGATGCCACGGCCCACCAGGCTATGGGCCTGCTGCTGCTCCGTCTGAACCGGCCTGCCGAGGCGCTGCCGCATTTCAGCCAGGCGGCCGAGGCCCGGCCGAACGACGCCGATGCGCTCAACAACCTGGGCGTGGCCCGGCTGGTCGCGGGTGATCCGGGCGGGGCCGAGGCAGCCTTCCGCCGCCTCCTGGAGCAGGACCCACATCACCTCCAGGCACGCAAGAATCTGGCCCTGGTCTGCTTGCGCCAGGACAAGTTCCTGGAAGGCGTGACCCTTATTCGCGATGTGCTGCGCGACGCGCCGAACGATACGGAGGCGCTCTTGATGTTGGGCGATTGCTATCGCGACGCCGGGGATATTGAATCGGCCCGCCTGTTTTACCAGCGCGTTCTCACGCTCCAACCTGACCACGCGGAGGCCGCAGTGCAACTCGAAGCGCTGCGGGGGCGAGACGGGGGAACAGAGAACGGGGAGGGTAGCGAAACGATTTCGCCGGACGACGTACCGGAACTGGTGCGCCAACTGACAGGCCGCACCGCCCCGCCGACACCGGTCGAACTGGACGCAGCGGCAACGCATCTGCGCGAGATCCTGGGACAACCCGACCCGGCGGCAGCAGTGCTGGCCCGCCGCGCCTCACTCGACGACATCTTCCTGGCCCTGGTTGAGATCAACGCCCGCCAGGCCGAGGCCGATGGCAACCCCGACCTGGCTGCCGGGCTGCGCGCCCTCATCGCCTACATCCACTCGCTGGACGGCGGCCAGCAGACGACGGCCGATAGACCATCGCCCATTGTTCACCGTCCGTCGTCCAAAAACGGGCATAAGCCGCGCCTTGCCTGCTACGGGCCGGCGGATGTCTCGACACCGATCCGCCTGGGCGTGCCGGCGGGAGCGTTGCGCCGCCGTGGCTACACCGTCCATGTGTTCACCAGGTTTACCCCCGCTCACCTGAAGGACCACGATGTAGCCATCTTCTGCCGCCCGCTTGATGAGGTGTCGGCACAGGCGGTCGCAGCCTACGCCCGCGCGGGCCGGGCGATCATCGTTGATATTGATGATCTGTTTCACGCCATCCCACCCCACTCCCCCAGCTATGCGCGGGTGGGGCCCGGCAACCCGGCCGGGCTGCGTGCACTCGAACAGGCCATCGCCACCGCTCGCATCTTGACCGTAACGACGCCCGGCCTGGCCGAAGCTTACCGTTCATTCGCCCACGCCATCGCCATCCTGCCTAATACCGGGTCGCGCAGCCATCGCGGCTGGCAAGCGCCGCCCCCAGCCCACGAGGGGATCG
>CADDZL010000239.1 GCA_902812335.1 Chloroflexota bacterium
GGCCCACCCCTACCCCCACGCCGACGCCCAAACTGCCATTCACCAACAAATCGCTCCCGACTGCGACCCCGGGCGGCTAGAGGCCCGCTGGCACCGGGGGATCAAGCGAGTATGACCGGGTGAAAGGAAGGCTATGAGGGCACTGCTGGTGGGTTGTGATGGTCATACCGCCCTCTCCATCCGCCTGGCGCTGCGGCTCCGCTGGCCGGAACTGGAACTCATCGCCGAGAAGACCGGGCAACAGGGCCTGCAACTTGTGCATGACCTCTCCCCGGAACTCGTGTTTGTCGCGATAGAGCCGTCCCCCTCCGACCTGGATAGCCTGGAGTTCCTGCAAGAGATGCGGCCCATCTCCGATGCCGTCCTTATCGCCGTATCTGACCGGCCCAGCGACATAGAGCTGACCGCCGCGCTGGAGGCCGGCGCCGATGAGTATCTCGGCCTGCCGGTCAATGGGCCGGTGTTGCTGGCACGGGTCACCGCCGCCCTGCGCCGGGCGAAGAAGCCGTTAGAGATGGGCCAGCTCAGCCTGGCCGGCGGCCGGCTCCAGCTTCACCCGCCCAGCTACGAAGCGACTGTGGCGGGGCAACCCCTGCGCCTCACGCCCACCGAGTTCAAGCTGCTGCACTGCCTGGCCCGAGAACGGGGCCATGTGGTCGCCCACGAAGCCCTCCAGAAGGCCATTGGCGGCGACGGGGACAGCGGCAGCCTGGACTGTGTGCACAAGTACATCCAGCGGTTGCGGCGGAAACTGCACGTCACGCTGGGCGATGACGTCCGGCTTCTGTCTGTGCCCCGCGTGGGCTATCAGTTGATAGACACCCCGACATGAATGCTCAGCCACGCTCATCAGCATCTGACCGGTCCCGCTATCATTGCCACCAATGCGACCTTGATTGTCCACATCAGAGAGTAGGCACCCTCCGATGGTTTTTGCCTGTTGACTAAATGCCAAATATGTGCTAAAATTATAGTATAAGATGCGATATCCCCCTGCTCCTTAGCACTCTGTAAATGGCGGGCAAATCAGACAGAGCGTAGTCTATCACTTCAAGATTAGGCGTCGTGTAGGTCGGCTGAGTCGCTTCAGTCGGTGTTGGCCTGGTGCAGGCCAACCGTAGCGACTGCACTCTGCGGGCGAGGGTAAGCGAACTATTCTCGCTTTCAGGGCGCAGCCTGGACATGGCATAGGCGATGGGAGCGCTGGACGCTCCCATCGGGCAGGAGGAAGGCCATGAAGGCGTTACTTGTCGGCTGTGATGCCCACACGATCAATTCCATCCGCCTGGCGCTCCAGCTTCGCTGGCCGGAGCTGGCGGTCATCACAGAGATGACCAGGCGCAAAGGCTTGCAGACGCTCAGAAACCTCTCCCCGGAACTGGTGTTCGTCGTGGTGGACCCGATACCCTCCGACCTGGACAGCCTGGAGTTCTTGCAGGAGGCTCGGGCCGTTGTTTCCGACGCCATTCTCATGGCCCTGTCCCACCATCCCAGCGACACCGAGTTGACGGCGGCGCTGGAGGCCGGCGCCGACAACTATGTCAGCCTGCCGGTGAACGGGCCGGTACTGGTAGCCCGGCTCATGGCCATCCTGCGCCGGAGCAGGAGACAGCCGGAGGCGAGCCAGGTCAGCCTGGCCGGTGGCCGCCTGCGGCTGCACCTTCCCACCTGTGAGACCTATGTGGAGGAACGCCTCGTCCGTCTCACGCCCACCGAATTCAGGTTGCTGTACTATCTGGCCAGGGAGAGGAACCGCGTCGTCACGCACGAGACGCTTCAGGGTGCGATCTGGGGCGATGGGGATGCGAACAGCCTGTACTGCCTGCGCAAGTATATCCAGCGTCTGCGCCACAAGCTGAACGGGTCGCTGGGCGACGACGTGCAGATTCTGGCGGTGCCTCGTGTTGGCTATCAGTTGACGGACAGCGCTATATAAGCAGCCGGCCGGAAGGCAACAGCCCTGACAGTCTCAGCTACCACGCCCTCGTCAATCAGCAGCGTGCTCTCACCCTGGTCCAGGGCGTCGAAGAGGGCGCGAGCTTGGGCCCCGGGGGTCGCCTGTCAGGAAGTGCCTTGTAGAGGACCTTACAGATAGCCTTCCTTTCTCCTTACATTTCCACCGATGTCAAAAGGGGAGAGGTCTTCCCTTTCCTTCACCACGTTCAGGACTTCGGCTCAGCATGACAGCCTGGAGGTGGTTGCCCCCAAACTGAAATGCACCCGTAACCAACCATACCCTTGACGAAGCGAACAATTGTAACTATAATAGTTACGTATTCAACCGAGAACGATGAACATCTGTAGCCGTTTTGCCGTTGCCGTCCATACCCTGGCTTTGTTGGCACTGGCTGAGGGGCGGCCGGTGACGTCGGAATTCGTCGCCGATAGCGTCAATACCAACCCGGTAGTCATCCGCCGTATCCTGGGGGCTCTGCGCCAGGCAGGCCTGGTGATATCGCAGCCGGGGGCCGGCGGCGGCTGGAAACTGACGCGCCGCCCAGAGGCGATCACGCTCCTGGATGTGTACCGGGCGGTCGAGGAAAAGCCGCTGTTTGCGCTGCACCACCGGCCGCCTAACCGGAACTGTCGGGTCGGCCGCAATATTCAGAGTACGCTCACGGCCTTTTTCGGCGAGGCTGAAGCGGCCATGGAGCAGGGCCTGGCGCGCAGAACCGTAGCTGAGGTCCTGCGCACGGCTCTAGAGGTGTAAAATATGGCATCCATTCATCCCGATACCCAGATCGGCCTGGTCGCGCTGACGGTGGCCGAACTGGATCGATCCATCAGATTCTATAACGGTGTGCTTGGCTTCAGGCTTATTCAGCGCAGGGACGGCACCGCCGCCTTGGGGGTGGAGCAGACGCCCTTGCTGGTGCTGGCCGAGCAGCCGGGCGCACGACCCAAATCGCCCTATATGACCGGCCTGTACCATTTCGCCATTCTGGTCCCCACCCGGGCGGACCTGGCGCGCTCGCTGCGCCGTCTGGCCGAGACGCGCTACCCTCTGGGGGGCAGCTCCGACCACCTGGTGAGTGAAGCGCTCTATCTGAGCGACCCTGACGGCAACGGCATCGAGGTCTATCGTGACCGCCCGCCCAGCGCCTGGCCTGTGCAGAGTGGTCAAGTACAGATGGCGGTCGATCCGCTGGACCTGGAGGATCTGCTGGCGGAGCTGGAGCGCGACCGTCGTCCCTGGCAGGGGCTGGCGCCGGGGACACGTATCGGCCACATCCATCTGCAGGTCGCCGATCTGCGCCGGGCCGAAGCCTTCTACCACGGCGTGCTGGGCTTCGACGTGACGCAGCACATGCCGGGTGCGCTCTTCGTGTCGGCCGGCGGCTACCATCACCACCTGGGGCTGAACACCTGGCATACCCGCGGTGCGCCGCCGCCACCGGCGGGCTCGGCCGGGCTGCGTTACTTCACCATCCGTCTCCCCGACGAAGCGGAGCAGGCACGCGTTGCGCAGCGTCTGCAGGCGGCCGAGATACCCTTTGCGCAGCGCGATGGCGTTCTCGCGTTGCGCGACCCATGGGACAACCGCATCCTGCTCACAGTCGGCCCTGCACTCCCGTTCGAAGAGGTGCTGACCGTGACGCCCTGATTCGAGGCGTGCTGACCGTTAAGCTAGCATGACCGCGATCCAGCTCCGTTTCCTCGGCCCGCCGCAGTTGGCACGGGATGAGCGCCCGGTTGCCTTGAGTAGCGCCAAGGCGGTTGCGCTGCTGGCTTATCTGGCGATGGCGCGCCGGCCGCAGAGCCGCGAGCGGCTGCTGGGCCTGTTATGGGCAACGAGCGCCACGGAGGCGGCGCAGAAGAACCTGCGTAACACGCTCTGGGCCATTCGCAAAGCCCTGGGGGAGGATGTGCTGTCCGCCCAGGACGATCATCTGGCCCTCGGCGATGCTGTCTGGGCCGATGTGCGTGAGTTCGAGGCGCTGGCCGAGGGTCAGGAGCCGGCGGAAGCGATCCTCCGCCGGCAAGAGGCCGTGCTCACGTTGTATCGCGGCCCGTTCCTCGACGGCTTGACGCTCACCGATGCGCCGGAGTTCGAAAACTGGCTGGCGCTGGAGAGTGAGCGCCTGGCGCAATTGTACCTGCGCACCCTGGCCCGGCTCGTCAGCGCCTACCGGGAACAGGCGAATTGGCAGGAGGTGATCGCCCTCGCCCGCCGTGCACTGGCTCACGACAACCTGCAAGAACCGATGCACCGTGCGCTGATGGAAGCCCACGCGCGCTTGGGTGAGCGCGCCGAGGCACTGCGCCAATACGATGCTTTGCGCACAACGCTGGCTCAGACGTTGGGAGTTGATCCGCTCCCCGAAACCGAAGTGCTCCGGGCCGCCATCATCGGCGGCGAACTACAACCGATCGGAGGGCCAGTGCCGGCCGCGCCCCGGCTGCCTGGCCGCCAGCGCAGGTCGGGCGAATCCATGGCTCCGCCGTTTGTCGGCCGCCAGGCTGAGCGCGCCATGCTAGACGTTGAGTTGCAGGCAGCAGCGAGCGGCCCCGCCCGTGTCGTCCTGCTCACCGGCGAGATCGGCATCGGCAAGTCGCGGCTCTGGCAAGAGTGGTCGGCCGGCCTGCCGCCGGGCATCACTGCACTGGAGAGCCGCTGCCTTGAGGCCACACAAGCGCTGCCGTTTGCGCCACTGGCCGGGCTATTCAGGAGCCGTGTCTGCACTACGCACCTTCTAGGGCCAGATTGCCCCATCCCCCCAATGTGGCTGGCCGAGATCGCACGCTTTGTGCCCGAAATCCGCGCTGCGTTGCCGGCCCTGCCCGCGCCGGCGGCCCTCCCCCAGGAAGAGGAACGCTATCGCCTGTTCGAGGCGTTTACCCAATTCCTGGCTGCGTTCAAGGCACGCCCGCTCGTTCTCTTCATCGACGACCTGCACTGGGCCGACAACGCCACGCTCGACTGGCTGGGCTACCTGGTATACCGGCTGCGCGATCAGCCCTTGCTGCTGATCGCCGCCTATCGCCCGGAAGAAGCCCCTACCCGGCTGACGGAACTGGTGGCCGGCTGGGCGCGGGAGGGG
>CADDZL010000240.1 GCA_902812335.1 Chloroflexota bacterium
AGGCGTGACGCTTGAGCGTCGCGCTGAGCCCGAAGGGCTTGGTTTTCTCCCTCACGGGATGGCCTCAAGCCACGCGCCGTGCAACTGCTGGCAGTCAGCCCGGAACTTCAGTTCCGGGCACCGCATCACCAGGGTTGACACTCCGGCTGCGCTGTGCTACATTGATTGATCATGATGGTCACCCGGGAACGCCTTGAAGAGGTCGAGGCGCAAACGCTCGCGCCCTATGCCAAAAAGAGCCGCGACTCGCGCGGCCGGGTCTACCCCGACCACGAGCCGGGCTACCGCACCGCCTTCCAGCGCGACCGTGACCGCATCCTGCATACGACCGCCTTCCGCCGCCTGGAATATAAGACCCAGGTCTTCGTCAACTACGAGGGCGATTACTACCGCACCCGCCTGACCCATACGCTGGAGGTCGCCCAGATCGGCCGGACCATCGCCCGCGCCCTGGGCGCCAACGAGGACCTGACCGAGGCCATCTGTCTGGTCCATGACCTGGGCCACCCGCCCTTCGGCCACGCCGGTGAACGCGCCCTGCAGACGCTGATGGCCGACCATGGTGGCTTCGACCACAACCACCAGGCGCTGCGCATCGTTGACGTGCTGGAGCAGCGCTACCCGGACTTCCCCGGCCTGAACCTGACCTGGGAGGTGCGCGAGGGCATCGTCAAGCATGAGACCGAGTATGATGTCAGTTCAGCCGAAGGCTTTGAGCCGGAGAAGCGCGGCCTGCTCGAAGCCCAGATCCCTAACGCCGCCGACGAAATTGCCTACAATGCTCACGATCTCGACGATGGGCTACGGGCCGGCTTGTTCACACCCGACGCACTGGAGGGGCTGCAACTCTGGCGCGACCTCAAAGCCAGCATCGGCTGGGATGGCCGCGACTTCGATGAGTTGGTCCGCCACCGTCTCATCCGCCGCCTGATCGGCATCGAGGTCACCGACCTGATCACCACGACCGGGCGGGCTCTGGCCGAGAGCGGCGTCGCCAGTCCGGACGATGTCCAGGCTCTGCCCCACAATCTGATCGGCCACTCACCTGAGCTGGCAGCCAAGAACGCCGAGCTCAAAGCCTTCCTCTACCAGCATATGTACCGTCACTACCGGCTGATGCGGATGCAGATCAAAGCCGAGCGGTTCATCGCCGACCTGTTTCACGCCTACACCAGCGAACCGGCCCAACTGCCCGCTAATGTTCAGGCCCGCCTGGCACATGATGATCTGTACCGGGTCGTATGCGACTACATTGCTGGCATGACCGACCGCTTCGCGCTGGAAGAGTGGCAGAAGCTGTTCGATCCGTTTGTGCGCGCTTGACCATAGACCACTGCTGTATTTGCCTCGCGGCCGCATCGGGTGTATCATCCGAGGCGTCCACGTCAGGCGTTGCAGGCTTCAGTGTCGCGCCCGGTCCTTCGACCGGGTGGGGATTGAAACAACCAGAACCAGAAAGGGAGGAGAAACTCATGACTGGTCAACGCAAGCACCTCTACCTGTTTGTCACCCTCGCTATTGTTATCGCCTCGGCGGTAGTGTCTGCCTGCGGCCCCACACCGGCAGCACCGCAGGCGACCACGGCGCCACCGGCGACCCAAGCACCAGCCCCTAGCAGCAATATCGGCACCAAGGACAACCCCATCCAGATGTACTTTGTCCCCTCTGTGGACGCCGCCGTGATCGTGGACAGCGGTAAGAAGATGGCCGACTTCCTCAAGCAGCAGACTGGCCTAGAGTTCCAGGTTCAGGTCCCCACCTCCTACGCTGCTACGATTGAAGCGCTGGGGGGCTGCAAGGGCAACTGTGTCGCCTTTATCCCGGCCCTGGGCTATGTCCTCGCCCATGACAAGTACGGGGTCACGGTCGGCGCTGCCGCGGTGCGCACCGGGCTCACCTACTACTTCTCCGAGTTCCTGGTGGCCCGCGATAGCAACATCAAGTCGCTGGAAGACCTGAACGGCAAGAAGTGGGCGGTGCCCAGCAAGGGCTCAACCTCCGGCTACCTGTTCCCGCTGTATATGATGAACAGCAAGAACATCAAGCCAGGCGAGATCGTCGAGGCCGGCGGCCATCCGCAGGCAGCCACCGCGGTCTACAACGGCTCGGTGGACTTCGCCACAGTCTTCTTCAGCCCGCCTGACATGCCGGGGGGCAAGGTATGGACGGTGAATGACCCGCCGGAGCCGCCCTATCCCTTCAAAGAGAAGCCCTTCGCAGATGAGAAGAACAACATCCATGTGGACGGCTGGGTGCTCAAGGACGCTCGCGTGCTCGTCTTCAAGACAGCGCCGGACATTCTCGACAAGGTGCGTATCCTGACACTCAGCGACAAGATCCCGAACGACACGCTGAGCTTCGACAAGGACTTCCCCAAGGACGTGCGCGACAAGATCATTGACGGCCTGATCGCGTACTCGAAGGACCCCGAAGGCCAGAAGGTGCTGTCCAACAGCAAGTTCTATGCCTGGAACAGCATCGAGCGCGTGGACGATAGCTTCTATGACCAGGTCCGGGGTATGATCAAAATCCTGGGCCTGAAGGATCAGGATATTCTGAAGTAGGCAGCAGGCAGCAAGATCGCGGGGATCAACCCCCGCGCTGAGAGAGCGAAGCCTCGGCGGGGCTAGCCCTTATAGCCCGCAGGGCTTTGCTCTCTCAGCCTGGAGCTTCTAGCTCCAGGCCGTTCTGCCCACGACCTATTATCCTCTGCCCACTGATGTTACGCATCACCAATCTGACCAAAGTCTATCCCAACGGCGTTGTTGCCCTCGACAATCTCAGCTTCGAGGTGGCCGATGGTGAGTTCCTGGTCATCATTGGGCTATCCGGGTCGGGCAAGAGCACGCTCTTGCGCTGCATCAACCGCCTGATCGAACCGACCAGCGGCCGCATTGAATGGGATGGCATAGACATCACCGCAGCCTCGCCGCGCGAAATGCGCCGCATCCGTCGCCAGATCGGCATGATCTTCCAGCAGTTCAACCTGGTGCGACGTTCCTCTGTCCTGACAAACGTCCTGGCCGGCCGCCTGGGCTACACCGCCACCTTACCCAGCCTGCTCCATATTTTTCCCAAACAGGACGTCGAACGTGCCCTGGAAAATCTTGGCCGGGTGGGCATCGCCGATAAGGCCCGCATCCGCGCCGACCAGTTGAGCGGTGGTCAACAGCAGCGTGTCGGCATCGCCCGGGCGCTGATGCAAGAGCCCCGGCTGATGCTGGCCGACGAACCTGTTGCCAGCCTCGACCCGGCCACATCCCACTCGGTCATGAAATACCTGGAGCAGCTTAACCGCGAGCAGGGTATCACCATCTTGTGCAGCCTGCACTTCCTCAGCCTGGCGCGCCGCTACGGAACGCGCATCCTGGCCTTGAAAGAGGGCCGCATCGTCTACCAGGGCCTCCCCGCCGATATTGACGACCGCCGCTTTAGAGAGATTTACGGCGAGGAGGCGATCCAGGTCGAGATCCGCTGATGAAACGCTCGTCGCTCATCGCTTCGCTGCTCTCGCTCCTCGTTCCCGGCCTGGGCCAGGTCTATGCTGGTGCGCCGGGCCGGGGAGTGTCTCTCTTCCTCTCCATGCTCGCCATCGCCGGCCTGACTGCCTGGCGGCAGAACCAGGGTGGCTTGAGCCTGGGGGAGTTGCTGCGGGAGTGGGTGACGCGGCCAGGCCAGCACTGGTTCGCCCTGGTGAGCGTCCTGGGGTTGGCATTGATGTGGCTATGGGCTATCCTCGATGCCGGCGCATTGGTGCGAAACCACAAGGGGCTATCGCGCGTTTGGCCCTTCGCCATTGCGATAGCCCTGATCTACGGCTATGGGGCCATCGTTACCCAGATCAACCTGTATGACCTGACCCACCCGCGCTCGAATTTCATCCGCGTGCTGCGGCAACTCAGCGATCCCGATCTGATCCAGCGTGACCAGGTGATCCAGCGGGCGGAAGCCCCCATCCAGGTGCCTTGTGCCCAGCCGGTGTTCACTCCACCGCCCCCGCCGGCTCAAGGGCCTTACCTGAAGCTCTCACAATATTGCGCCCAGCAGGGCGACGAACTGACCGTAGAGGGCTTTAACTTTCCCCCCAATACTGAGGGCTTCCTGCACTGGACGCCACCCGGCGGCTCACAACAAGCCGTCGCGGTCACCCAGTCGGACCAGGACGGCCATTTCAGAGTCTCATTCCGTATCCCCGACGTCCGCTCTGCCGCCGAACCTCATACCGTTGACGCCGAATTGTCGGTTGCCGTCGGCCCGCCCCGCCCCAGCGAGGCGCTCAAGACCGTCATTGAGCGTATGGTCGAGACGATCTTTCTGGCGCTGATGGCGACCACCTTTGCGGTGCCGGTGGCGGCCGGCCTGAGCTTCTTCGGCGCGCGCAACCTGATGACACGTACCCTCCCCGGCACCGTCGTCTATTATCTCATGCGCACGATCTTCAATCTAACGCGGGCGATTGAGCCCCTGATCCTGGGCATCATCTTTGTCGTATGGGTCAGCATTGGCCCCTTCGCCGGCGTCCTGGCCCTGTCCATCCACTCCATCGCAGCCCTGGCGAAGCTCTATTCCGAGCAGGTCGAGAGCATTGACCCCGGCCCTATCGAGGCCATCCTCGCCACCGGCGCCAATCAGCTTCAGACGGTCATGTACGGCGTGGTGCCGCAAATTATCCCGCCCTACATCGCCTTCACTATCGAGCGCTGGGACATTAACGTGCGCATGTCCACCATCATCGGCTTCGTCGGCGGCGGCGGCATTGGCTTCATCCTGCAGCAGTGGATCGGACTGCTGGAGTATCGCAGCGCTGCTGTCGCGGTCCTGGCCATCGCCCTGGTCGTGGCAGTGATGGACTACATCAGCGCCAAGGTGCGTGAGCGGGTGGTGTAGGGTACGCCGTGTCCAGAGTCGCTGTTGTCACCGATAGCTGTGCCAGTATCCCCGACACGCTCATCAAGGAGCTTCATATCCACTGGGTCGCCTACTACATCCACTGCGGCCGGGAGGTGTTGCGGGACCTGGTGACGATCCAGCGGGACGAG
>CADDZL010000241.1 GCA_902812335.1 Chloroflexota bacterium
GCCGAATACCACCAGCGGCGCAACCAGGCCGGCCAACCCCACCGCTGCCGCCACCTGTGTCACCAATGCCAGCGACGTCGTGCTCATAGCCGGGCGTAATAGCAGACGCAGCACCGTGACCAGCAGCAGCGCCTGCCCTACCGCGCTGAGCAGGAGCAAGGACCAGCCCCCTCCCTGCCACAAGGCGGAGTATAGCCAGGAACGCCCGACAAAGCCCAGGGTGAGCGGCGCACCCAACAAGGCTGCACCGGCCACCGCACCCGGCAAGGACCAGCCCGGATTGGCCCGATCATAGCCCTGACTCAAGAAGAGCGCGCCTGCCGACAGCAGCAAAGCCAGGCCCTCAGCCACAAGCGCCAGCGCTGCCCCCTCGCCAGCCCAGGTCCCTGCCAGGATAGCCACGCCCGTCTGGGCCAACACGAGGAACGAGAGCGCCCGGCCCGGCTCCTCCTGCCCCCAGGCGAGCACTGCACCGACCAGCAGCGCAGCAGCGGCAACGTCGGCGAGCGGGCTGTGTAGCGGCAGATTGCCCCGCAAGCCCAGCACCAGTTGGCTCAACAGGCTCAACCCGGCCGCCATAGGAGCCAGGTGTAGCATAGCCGAGAGCCCCGGTCGCAGACCGAACTCGGATGGCAGCCACAAGTGCAACGGATACAATCCCAATCGCAGCACCGCGGCCACCGCGAGCAGCGCCGCCTGCAACGTCGAGAAGCTAAACAGATACAGATACTGGCTGGCCCCATCCCGCGCGCCCAGCAAGGCGGCAGCCCACACCAGCAACGTCGCTGTGCCGTTGGCCGCCAACGCATAGGTCGTGTGCTCGCTCACCCGCTCCCGATCCTCGGTCAGGGCAATTGCGCCCAGAAAGACGATGTCGAGGAACGTCCAGCTCAAGCACAGCGTCAGCAGGTTAGCTGACGAGATTGCCGCCAGGCCCGCCGCCAGCAGCAATAGAGTGAAGCCGCGCGTGGCGACACGCCGGCCACCAGCACGGGTCAGACCGGTCAGCAGCACTGCCACTGCCAGCCCCGTCAGCATCAACGCGTATAACCAGGTCAGGCCATCCAGCCTCAGGCTGACAGGCACACCGGCGAGCGTCAGCGGCCGCCAGAAAGAAATGATAGCCTCGGCCGGCAGCATTCCCCGCAACCCCAGTAGCGCCAGGAAGGCTAAGCCAGCGGTCGCCGCCGCCATCGGACCCGGGTAACGTGCGGGCAGAAACAGGCTGATCACAAGCCCAAGGGTGCCAGCGAACAGGATAATGATGGGTATGAGCGGGGTCAGCGTCATGAACCGTGCCAGGTGGTCTGGCATTGTAACATAAATGAAGCGGTCAGGCAAGCGCCCATTCAACCCATGTGTTTCGGCTTTAGGCTCACCTGTAGTATGCTATAGCCCTCACCCATCACTTCTGCAGGTGAGAGAGGAAAGCAGAGAGCACAGAGTAAGGAGGCTAAGATGGACAAATGGGAACACTGTGAACTGGTCGGCGGCAAGGTATTGTTCCTATCGGCGAGTGGCCTGTTCGCTGACAAGAGCGACAGCTATGGCAACCCGGCCAAGGCCTGGCATGATCTGGAGAATGAGGGTTGGCAACTCGTCGCGGTTGCTGCCGATAAGGACGGGCAGTTCCACCACTTCTTCAAGCGGCAGCGCCAATCGTGACCAGCAGGGGCGGGTTGCAACCCGCCCCTGCTATCTACTCAATATGTGGGTAGGCGCGGGTCCACCTCACGCGCCCAGGCGTTGATACCGCCCTTGAGGTTCTTCAGTTTGCGGAAGCCGATGCCGCGCAGAAATTCAAGCGCACGGGCAGAACGCACACCGGTCTTGCAGTGCAAAACGATCTCGTCGGCGCTATCTAATTCATGCACGCGTTCCGCCAGGCTGCCCAGAGGCATCAGGCGCGCCCCCTCGATGTGGGCAATATCCCACTCGTGTGGCTCACGCACGTCCACAATCACGATACGCTCGCCCCGGTCCAGGCGGGTCTTGAGTTCTTGCGGCGTGATCTCCCATTCTGACGCCAGTTTGCTGCCGTTCTCACGGTCGTGCGCCGGCACCCCGCAGAACTGCTCGTAGTCAATCAGGGCCGTAACTGTCGGCTGTTCGCCGCATACCGGGCACTTCGGATTCTTGCGCAGCTTGACCTCCTCGAAGCGCATTTGCAGCGCGTCGTACAGGAGCAAGCGCCCGATCAGCGGCTCGCCGATGCCCAGAATAAGCTTGATTGCCTCCGTCGCCTGAAGCGTGCCGATGGTCCCAGGCAGGATGCCCAGCACCCCACCCTCGGCGCAACTCGGCACCAACCCCGGCGGCGGCGGCTGTGGGAACAGGCAGCGGTAGCATGGCCCCTCTTTAGCATAGAAGACCGACACCTGGCCTTCGAAGCGGAAGATCGAGCCGTAGACATTGGGCTTGCCCAACAACACACAGGCATCATTCACCAGGTAGCGCGTCGGGAAGTTGTCCGTCCCGTCCACGATCACGTCATAGCCTTTCAGGATATCCAGCGCATTCTCCGACGTCAGAACGGTTTCATACGTGTCAACCTGAACATAGGGATTAACGTCCAACATGCGCTCTTTGGCCGAGGCCAGCTTCGAGCGGCCGATGTCCTTCGTGCCGTGAATGACCTGGCGTTGCAGGTTCGTCTCGTCCACCACATCGTAGTCCACCAGCCCGATGCGCCCAACGCCGGCCGCAGCCAGATACAACCCCAGCGGTGACCCTAAGCCGCCCGTGCCAACCAGCAACACGCTGGCACGCTTGAGCTTCTTCTGCCCGGCCAACGCCACCTCCGGCATGATCAGGTGGCGGCTATAGCGGCGGATCTCCTCGTTAGACAGCACCACCGTTTCAGGTGTCTTCTCCAATACGGTCATCATGACCTCCCATCAAGGGCTGATTCAGCAATCTGGCGCTTCAATACAGCGGCCGTAACGAAACCATGATTGAAGTGGCACAGTTGGCCATCGCAGTCGAGGATGATGGTCGTCGGCACACTCAAAACCCCCCAGCGGGCGGCCACTTCAGGCTCAAGCAGCGCATCCACCCGCACCACCCGAATCGCCTCACCCAGTTCATCCTCAACCTGGGTCACAGCCGGGGCCTGAAGCGACCAACACGGGGCACAGCCCGGCGTGCTGAAGTAGAGCAGCGTCGGCCGCCCGGTCGGGGCCGAGCGCGGGGCACGTCGGCGCACCCAGGCGATGTGGGCGCGCCTGAGCAGCACATAGAGCGCCACGCCGGCACCGATCACGACCAGCGCCCAGGCGACTCGCTCTAACACCATTACCTCCGCATCGGACTGGCGGTGAACCCCGGCACGTGCAGGCGGTTCAGTTGATAGTAGATGAAACAACCGGCGCAGAAACCGGCAAACAGGTTGAGCGCCGCCAGACCAACGACCAGCCAGGCCAGAGCCCAGCCCACCACCGGGCTATTGAGACCGATCAGCGCCAGGCTGGACAAAGCCAGGAAGATGCCGCCCACCCCTTGAGCAAACAGATGCGGCTCCGGGTTATCGGGGATGACATGCGGTTTGAGCAGGCCCGCCGGCTTCAGCCCATAAGCATACACCGCCTTGAACAGCGCCGCACGTGGCCAGAGCGTGCCGATCAGCATGACCGCCGCCACAAAAGCGACCAGCCAGGGCCAGTTAGCCACGAAGGCGCCGATCAGCAGGATGATGATGAAAGCCTGATTGACCTTCAGCGCCGTATGGTCCACCATTCTGGCGTGACCCTCTCCCTGCTGCTGTGATCCTACCACCGTATCACCTCCCCCGGCAATTGAGGGCACGATCATGAGCGTGTCCTCGGCTGCCACCGGCGTCTCGACCTGGTGCAGATAGCGCACGTCCTCGTTGT
The DNA here is from genome assembly GCA_902812335.1 of Chloroflexota bacterium. Classification (GTDB taxonomy): domain Bacteria; phylum Chloroflexota; class Anaerolineae; order DSLN01; family DSLN01; genus DSLN01. The sequence goes on from CADDZL010000241.1 coordinate 3,873, forward strand.
TCAGGAAGATGTTGACAAAGCTGCGCAACTCACCATCGCCGCCGAACAGGTGCGGGCGCAGTTGCGGGTAGCGCGCCGTCAGATCGTCGAGCACCTCACCCACCGTCTCACCCTGCACCATAACGATGCTTTGCCCTGCGGCGTACGGCCGCAGGGGCGTGGGGATACGAATATTAGGCATCGTGTACCTCCTCCTCTACAAACTGGCTGCGGTCGTCCAGCAAGCGCCACGAGCGTGTGCCGGCCGCCCGGCCAGCGTCTATTGCTGTGATCAGATACGAATACCACGGCCAGGCATGGTCGTGGTCGAAGGCCGACGGCTGAGCCGGGTGATCGGGGTGCGAGTGGAAGAAGCCAACTACATCCAGGCCCTTCTGCGCCGCCGCCTGCTCGCCCGCCAGCACCGTCTCCGGCGGGATCAGGTAGCGGTTGTGGCGGGCGGCGTCTTCACGCCGGTTCTCGACCGGCAGGATCTCGATCACCACCTTGCGACCACTCTCGGCCCGGCCCAGCAAAATGCCGCAACCCTCCTCTGGATAGGCCGCCTCACCGTGCCGCTCGATGGCCTTGAGCAACTCCGCTGCGATTTCAAGAGCCATAGCCCTCACCCCTGCCCCCTCTCCCAACCTGAGGAGAGGGGGGGCTATCGATCCCCCCAGAAGCGTTCGCTCACGTACTTGAGCCCGCTATCAGGAAAAACCGTGACAACCACGCCCCGCTCCAATTCCTGGGCCACTTCAAGTGCAGCGACCAGAGCCGCGCCCGCCGACACACCGACAAACAGCCCTTCCTCGCGCGCCAGCCGGCGGGCCATCGCCTGGGCCTCCTCCGTGCGCACCGTCAGTTGCCGGTCGGTCAGTTCCGGCTGATAGATGCCCGGAACGATGGCCGTCGCCATATGCTTCAATCCCTCCAGACCGTGAAAGGGCGCATCCGGCTGGACGGCCACGAGCTGGATGGCCGGATTGAACGCCTTGAGCCGCCGGCCCGCGCCCATAAGCGTCCCGCTCGTGCCCAGACCGGCCACAAAATGCGTGACGCGCCCGCCGGTCTGCTGCCAGACCTCCAAGCCGGTGGTCTGGAAATGCGCCCGCCAGTTCGCCGGGTTGTTGTACTGATCGGCATAGAAG
>CADDZL010000242.1 GCA_902812335.1 Chloroflexota bacterium
CGTCGCTGCCACGCGGGCAGCCATGGCCCGCGCCCTTGCTCAGTTGGCCCTGGCCCCCGATGCCCTGCTCATTGATGCGCTCGATCTGCCCGACGTGACGCTGCCACAGCATAGCCTATTCCATGCCGACGCGCTATGTCTGTCAGTCGCTGCGGCTTCCATTATCGCTAAGGTGACCCGCGATGGGATGATGGTCGAACTGGACCGGCACTACCCCGGTTATGGGCTGGCGCGACACAAGGGCTATGGCACACGCGAGCACCAGGCGGCGCTAAGGCAGCTTGGGCCAGCAGCGGTGCATCGGCGCTCGTATGCCCCGTTGCGAGCACTGGCGGGGCCTAGCTTGTCGCCGGAGCCGACTCGCCCGCCAATCTGGCCTTGAGCTCGGCCAGGGCTACGTCCACCTCGGTGTCCTTGTCCATGTCGGCGAATTTAGATTCGACGCTTTGCTGTTCCAGCTCTCTGGCGGCCTCCAGGATGGCTTCCTGGTCCTCAACCCGGCCCTTCATACGCTCGAAGGCGGCGAAGGCGGTGTCTGAGTAGCTCAGCGTGGAAGCCGTCGCCCGAATCTGTTGCTCGGCCTGGATGCGCTTCTGGCGGGCCAGGATCACGTCCTTCTGATGTTTGGCGTCCTCGATCTTGGCGGCGAGGGCATGGAGTTGCTGCTTAAGCTCGGTCACCGCCTGTGTTTGCTTCTCCAGCTCTTCCTTCAAGCTGGCCGCCGTCTTCTCATAGGCCAGCTTGCGCGCCAAAGCCTCGCGGGCGAGGTCCTCCTTGCCGGCGCGCAGCGCTGTGGTTGCTTTGGCCTCCCATTCGTTGGCCAGTGTGTCAGCCGCCAGGTACTCGCGCTCGATCTTCTTCTCGTGGGCCATGGACTCGGCAACCTGGGTCTTGGCCCGTTCGTACTCGCTCTCCATGTCGCGGATGAGCTGGTAGACCATCTTCTCCGGGTCTTCGGCCTTGTCCAGCATGTCGTTGATATTGGCCTTCAGGATAGTGCTGATGCGGTCAATGATGCTGCTCATGTCAGGCTCCTCTCCCTGGTTTCTATGCTGAGGATTGTACTACAATGTGGGGGCATTACATGACAGGTGACAGACAGACAACTGACACTGTTGAAGGTGGGGAGCTTCTTGGCCCGCTCCTCTCAACTGTCTGATATCTGTCCTTCCGACCAGACTCCGTAGGGTGGCGGCAAGCCCACCAGGTCGCCCATATGATAGACTTCAGGTTCGGCGCGGCGGTACACGCTGGCTGTGCCGAGGCCGACGACGCGCCAGGCGTTTGCGTGCCAGATCAGCGCCGTCATCTCATCCAGGCCGACGAGGGTGACCGCCTCAGGCAGGCGATTTCGCAATGTCCAGACGCGCTCGGCAGGTTGGCTGGCGTGGTGGGGGAGCAGCGCTATCCCTCCCACCAGACCTAATCCCGGCTCCCAATCATCATGGCCGGGCCGCCACATGAGTTGACACAGGGCCATTGCGCCAGCGCTTGAGCCAGCCAGCACGGTTCCCAGTTCATAGGCTTCCCTGATAGCCTGCCAGGCGGGGGACCCGCGCAACGTGGCCAGCAGATAGTCAGGGTCACCACCGGTGAGGTAGATCAGCGTCGCGTGGCGCAAGCGCCGCGCCAAGCGAGGGTCGGCGGCGCTGGCCGCGTCTATGATCATCACTGCCTCGGCCATGACATGCAGGTTGTGGCGAAAATAGCGCACGCCATTATCGGCGGCCAGTTGCGGGTTTTCGCGGGCAGCGGCGGTGGGCACAATAGCGACCCGGCCCAGCGTTGGGCCACGGGCCTCAAGCACCAGAGGCACATCCATGATCTCACAACCGCGCTGAAACTCGGCGCCACCTGCCAGGGCCAACATAGCGTGCATTATACCAAACTCGTGCCCTGTGGTACAATGCAACGCCTGCGCAGGCGAAGGGAGACTGAGTGACAGTGAAGACGTTACCGCTGCTGGCCACCCTCGGCGGGGTGCTGGCCGCGCTGGTAGGCGCTACCGCCGGAGTGGTCTGGCTGATCCAGATCGTGATGATCGCCCCTCGAGCCGACACATCCCAGATCGTGGCGACTTTCGTTCTCGCCGCCCTGGGTCTGGGTGTGGGTCTGCCGCTGGCACTGGCTGGTCTCCGGGCATGGATGGGGTTGCCGGGACGACCACCGGGCAGCCTGCCTGTCTGGATCTGGGTTCCGGCCACGCTTGTCGTTATCGGGTTGGGTGCAGCGGTTGTCGCAGCCGGTGTCAACCTGCCCCTGCTGCTGCCCCCGCTGCACTTTCTGGCCATCGCTTTGCCGGTCGCCGGTGCCGTCAGCCTCGCCACCCGCCGTCTGACCCGGGCGGGGCTAAGTGGCCGCTTCCTGCTTGGGCACCTGGCGAGTGGCGCGTTCATCGCCACATCTCTGGCATTGGGTCTAGAGCTGGTGATCGGGGCCTTAGCCGGGGGAACGGCGGCAGTGTTGATTGCTGTATTTGTACCCGGCGGCCGCGAGCACCTGCGCCAGATCATAGATCTACTGAGTCAGATAGCCGCCGGAGGGAATCTGAACCCCGATCGCTTGGTCAGCCTGCTCACATGGCTCCCCTTTGTGGTTGTGGGACTGATTCTGGTTTGCGGCTTATTCCCATTGTTGGAGGAGGCCATCAAGCCCATCAGTGCTTTCGTGTTGATCGGTGCGGTGTCCACGCCGGGCGCAGCGTTCCTTTCCGGCCTCGCCGCCGGAGCGGGCTTTGGCTTGACAGAAGGGCTGCTGAACGGCGCGATGAGTCTGGATGATTGGACGGCGACTATGTTATTACGCGCCGGTGGCACGGCTATGCACGCCTTCGCCAGCGGGTTGGTCGCCTGGGGCTGGTATCAGGCGTGGCGGATGCGGCGTCCCTGGCAGGGGCTCTTCGGCTATGTCGCTGCTGTGGTTCTGCACGGGACGTGGAACCTTCTGGCTCTCGGTGTAGCCTTCGCCACGATTGGCAACGCCTCCATAAGCACCCGGTTCACCGGCGGGGCGATGGCTATTACCCTGCTGGGAATGCTGGCTGCTCTGTCGCTCGTCGCTTACCTGGGGATTGTGGTGATCAGTCGGCGGTTACAACCGCCATCTGCCTTGAACGAAGCGATACATTGACCTGGCGCGCAGCTCCCGGCGATCACTCCTAGCTGAAGCCGGCCTGCTGAGCGCCCGGCCTGGAACCGAGGAGCTAGTCCGTAGCCATAGGCTCGCGCTTGCGATTGAGCACCTTCTTAATCCAGGCAAAAATCTCCTTGCGGTCTTCTCGCCAGAGGTGGATCAGCGTCGGCATGGCTGAGATCAGGATGACGAAGGCCACAATGAGCAGGAAGTAGTTGTCAATGCCTGGAATGACCTCACCCAGAAAGTAGCCCGCCAGGGTGACGCCAATGCCCCACAGCAGACCGCCGATCATGTTGAAGGTCACGAAGCGGCGGTATTCCATATCCACGGCTCCGGCCACAATCGGGGCAAAGGTGCGAATGAAGGGCATGAAACGGGCCAGGAGAATAGTCTTGCCGCCGTGCTTATCGTAGAAAGCCTTGGCTGCCAACAGGTTCTTGCGCCGGAAAAGCAGCGAGTTCTCGCGGTTGAAGATTCGCGGCCCGGTCTTGTTGCCGAACCAATAACCTACGTTATCGCCCAACACAGCGGCGATAAATAATCCGGGTATCAGGACATACAGGCTCAGCAGGCCACGGGAGGCGAGCAGGCCCGCTGTGAGTAACAGGCTATCCCCTGGCAGGAAGAACCCAAAGAACAAACCCGACTCGGCGAAGACCATGGCGAACAGGCCCGCATAACCCACGTTGATTATCAAACGCTCAAGGTCCAATGTGCTCTCTCCTGACCCTTCAGGTTGCTGCTAATCCGGTGCGGTGTTCTGGCAGCTAGCTGCCAGAACGAATCCGGCGGCCTCGAGCCGCCGGTACAAACACTATTATACCACCCTCCGCCTGGGGCAACAAGGGCCGAATGTACCTATGATCGCCAGCTTAATTGACTTTCGACAACGGAGCTACTATAATCTGGCATGACTCAAGGAGGTCGGAGCAACCGCAATGGCGCTCAAGGGCAATCTGCAGGATTTTCCTGTCAGCCGGCTGCTGAACCTGGTTCGCTCAGCCCGCATGACGGGAACGCTCACGGTTGAAGGCTCTGACCGGGCGGCCCAACTCGCCTTTCTCAAGGGCCAGCTTATCCACGCTGCTTACGCCGACCAGGATGGCCTGCCAAATCTGCTGGAGCGAGCGGGCGTGCTCAGTGCAGAGCAGGCCCGCGCGGTCATGGCGCGTTCGACCGAGATCAGCGACAAGGAGGTGGCCGTGATGCTCATCGGTGCCGGGACTGTCAGCCAGGACGATATCCTACGCAGTGTGCGCGCTCACACTGTGGACATTGCCTGCGAGGTCCTGACATGGCAATCTGGTATGTTCCATTTCGATGCTGGTCAGTTGCCGTCGGAGGATCATATCACTGTCGTGCTAGATGTGGAGAGCATCATTGGCGAGGCCAGCCGTCGGCGTCAAGCGAGAGAGCAGGGCGGAGTTGCCTGGCCCGATCCGAATGCGCGATTCCGCTTCGCTGCCACGCCGCCCCGGGGCAAGTTAGAACTGTCGCCTGAGGCGTGGCGCCTGCTCCCTTATGTGGACCCGCGCAACACCCTGCGGCAGATCGCCCGGACCGTCCAACTCGACGAGGGTCAGGTCCAGCAGATCATCCATCAGCTTCTGCAAGCAGGTATCATCGAAGTCGAGACGTGACCACCATCTCTGTGGCGGCGAAGCGCCAACGCCGCATCACGAACCCGCTCACCTCCCTGGCTCATCTTGGTCGTGTGCTCGGCGCAGCGCCCGACACTGAGTCCCTTCTCCAGATCGCCTTGAGTGAAGCAATCCGCGTCACCAGGGCAAGTTGTGGCAGCATCATCCTGCTCAATCCTCAGCCCTCTCCCCTTTCCCCTATCCCACTGCTAGCTTCTAGG
>CADDZL010000243.1 GCA_902812335.1 Chloroflexota bacterium
TTCCAGAGGAGCGCCGGGCGATTGAGCGCGGCCTGCGCCTGGGAGAGGTGCGCGGTGTGGTGGCCACGAACGCACTCGAACTCGGCGTAGACATTGGCGACCTGGCCGCCTGCGTCATGACCGGCTACCCGGGCACTATCGCCAGCACCTGGCAGCAAGCCGGCCGGTCTGGGCGGCGGACAGGTCTGTCGGCGGCCGTGCTCGTCGCCAGCGCCGCGCCCCTCGACCAGTATATCGTGACCCACCCTCGCTACCTGTTTGAGCGCACGCCGGAGCATGCCCTCATCAACCCCGACAACCTCGCCATCCTGGTCAACCACATCAAGTGTGCCGCGTTCGAACTGCCTTTCGAGCAGGGTGAGTCATTTGGTCGCTTCGGCGATGTGAGCGAAATCCTGGACTGGCTGGTGGAGGAGGGCTGGCTGCACCGCTCCGGGCAGCGCACCCACTGGATGAACGCGGCCTATCCGGCCGAAGGCATCTCCTTGCGCACCGGTACCGACGACACCGTCGTCATCCAGGACATTACCCCCTCCCCTCCGCCCTCATTGAGAGAGCCGCCAGGGGTGAGACCACCTGGAGCCGTCGTTATTGGCGAGATTGACCGGCAGAGCGCGCCGTTACTTGTCCACGAAGGCGCAGTCTACCTGCATGAGGCCCGATCCTACCTGGTCGAGCGGCTCGACTGGGAAGGGCGCGTGGCTTATGTGCGCCAGGCCGACGTGGATTACTACACCGATGCCAGTTCATCGGTCAGCACGCGCGTGTTGGAGGTGTTCGAGTCAGATGAAAGCGGGCCGGTGGCGCGGGCGCACGGTGAGGTGCTGATCACGTCACAGGCGACCGGCTTCCGCAAGATCAAACGCTACAGCCATGAGACGCTCGGCTGGGGGGAGATCACGCTGCCACCGCAGGAGATGCAGACAACCGCCTACTGGCTGACGCTATCTGACGAGTTGACGCAGCGCCTGCTGGCCGAGGGCATCCTCCAGGCGCCCAACGACTACGGCCCCAACTGGCCGGAGCAGCGCGACAAGGCGCGAGCGCGCGACGGCTACCGCTGCCGCACCTGTGGCGCACCGGAGCGCGAGCACCAACAACACGACGTCCATCATATCCGCCCGTTTCGCGAATATGGCTACATCCCCGGCGCGAATGAGACCTACCTGATCGCCAACCGCCTGGACAACCTGATCACGCTGTGCCCGACCTGCCACCGCCGGGCGGAGGCGGCACTCGGCGGGCGTTCGGCGCTGGGCGGGCTGTCCAACATCCTGCGCAACCTCGTGCCGCTGTACCTGATGTGCGACCCGCGCGACATCGGCGTGGTAGCGGAGAGCAGATCGCCCTTCACCCGCCTGCCGACCGTCACGATCTACGATCAGGTGCCGGGCGGGGTGGGCTTCAGCCAACGACTATACGAACTGCACGGCGAACTGCTCCGCGCCGCTCATGACCTGGTGGCGTCATGCCCCTGCGAGAGCGGCTGCCCCGCCTGCGTGGGCCCTGTTGGCGAGGTCGGCCATGAGACCAAGGCGCTCACCCTCAAGCTCACTGCGGCCCTACTGACCTAGCTCCCGTCCCTTTCCCTGTTGCAGAGAAGGGTCTTAAAAAGCGCGGCTCCCACCGAGAAGGGGGCCCCTCGGTGGGAGCGGTCGCCAAAGGAGGAGTCGCAGTGAGCGGGCCGGGGAAGTTGGCCTGGCTCACGCTTCCAACGATGATACTACCACAACCCACGTCACTGAATCAGTGTCAGATGTCATATCCTGGATATGACATTCATCACCATCCTATCATGACACGATAAACGTGGGCACGACCGAGCCGCCCCCCGCCGTCACATTGAGCAGCGCCACTGTAGACAGCCGCGTCAGGACGCCGTAAACAGTCTGGCCAGAGAAGAAATAGGGGTCCAGGTCCACCAACCGCGGGCTGACCTCGAGTGTTCCATTGACCAGGGCCGGATAATCCTCTGTCGCCACCTCGACCCGCTCCTGCACGACGGTAGGCTCATTGAGCGCATCCTGGACCGCGCGCCCCCAGTCAGCGGCCTCTGTCTCCCAACCGATCACCACGCCCTTGCCGCCGTACTCGTCGTTGGGCTTCAACACCAAATGCTCACGCTGCTCAGCGATGAACGGCAGGAGGTCCACCATCCGACCTCTATAGAGCGTCTTGCGTTCCTCCACCCGCCGTGTCCAGGGAATATGGCGGGCAATCGCCTGGCGCTCCTCGGCGGTAAACAGGCCAGCGTTGCGCTCATCCGTCAGGAAGGCGTGGAAGGACTTCTTGTGCAGCAGCTTGGCGCGGAAACTGTTACCCATGCACACCGCATGGTCGCGCACCGCCCGCACGATGGGCTGGTCCACACCGTATTTCTGCAGCAACTCGCTTGCCAGTACGCGCTTGTATAGAAAGTCAATCACATGCTCGTTGGCGCGGAGCTTGCCTCCGCTGTATTCCAGTTCATCCGGCGAGGCGATGACTGCCTCCAACCCCTTCTGGGCGAAGAACTCCTGGAACAGCAGGAATTCGTTCGTCGTGGGCACACCGACCCAGTCTATGATCCCGATACGGGGCTGGCCCTGACCGCCCCAGGCGCGCCAGGCCCGCAGCATCGCCTCAAGCTGATAAGGACGGATGTCCTGCGCCTGGATATGATAGCGCCGCCCCAACTCCTGCATCACCGGCAGCTCCAGGAAGAGCTGTGACAGCGCGTCGGCGTAAGCAATGCCCGCCGGCGTCTCGGCGTTGTACTCGACACTCTGAAAGTCGCCGTCCGGCGTGATGAAGCAGTCCAACCGGCTGCTAACGGTGGGCGGCTCGAAGCCGGGGTCCAGGGCAATCACCTGCTCTTCGGCTGGGGTCAGGTCGAGTTGCGCCCGCAAGGCCGGATCGCGCCATAGCGCGGCGTAGGCCGTGCCAAAGGCCCGCAGCAATAGCCCGCACTCGGCCTCAATTCGCCGGTATTGGACTTCGGTCAGGAAGCGCGGCCGCAACACTGTGCACAGCAGCCGGTCGCCAAAGCCGATCCTGCGCGTCTTCATCCCCCAGACGAGCAACTCCCAGGTCTCTCCGGCTCGCTCCGGCCTCAGCAGTGCATGGTAGTCATCAATGATCTGCTGGAGCCCGTTGTTCATCGCTTCGTTTTCTTCGCCTGCTGGCCGCCTCCATACACCGTCTGATACCACAGATAATGGTCGGCCATCTTGCGGTCGCTCTTGGCGATGCTGATAGTCAGATCGGCCATAGCAGACACCACCCACTCGAAGTAATGCGGCGTGAGCGAGTAGATGTCAAAGTCGGGTGCCGGGTTCATGAAGTCAATGGCATAGGGAATGCCATCGCGGATGGCGAACTCGATGGTGTTCATGTCATAGCCTAACGCCCGGTTCAGCTTGAGCGCATCGTTGACTACGCGCTCCCCCAGTTCAGGCGTCAGGTGCTCATGCTCGACATGATAGCGCCGGCTGATCGGGTCGTATTTGATGGGCATGACCGCCTCCCGGCCCAGGCAGATGCAACGCACATAGTGCTCCCACTCGATCAACTCCTGGACGATCATCGTCAACCGCCCGGACTGGTCGTAGCGCCAGATCAGCTCCTCAACCGAGTTGACTCGATGAACCTGTTTCCAGCCGCCGCCCCAGGCGTCCTTCAGGATGGCCGGCATGCCCACGTAGTCGGCGATCCCCTGCCAGTCCAGCGGGTAAATCAGATTGCGCAGCGATTCGGTGGGGACGATGCCTTCGACGTACTCTTTGTTAGGCAAGACCACAGTCTTGGGGTGAGCTACGCCCAGCTTATCCGCGAGCGAGGCTTCGAAGAACTTGTCGTCCGCCGACCACATGAAGGGATCATTAATAACGTAAGTCCCCTGAAGCACCGCATTCTTAAGGTAGGCGCGATAGTAGGGCACCTCATGCGAAATCCGGTCTATGATGACCCGGTAAGGGCAAGGCTCGTTCATGCGCGTGCCGCCCAGCTTGACGTACTCAGCGACGACGCCCTCATCGCGTCGCCGCACCTCCTCGATGAAGGCCGGTGGCCAGGACCACTCACGCCCGACAATCAATCCGATCTTCAATGGTTCCTCGGCCATGGGACTCCTTTCTGGGATGACTGTCACTTCACATTCCGCTGTGTCTACACAATAGCCTGGGTCAGATGCTGCACCCCGTCTTGGTTCTTCAGACCGTGTGAGGCAATTGAATTATAGCATCAGTCCTCAGTTTTGGCTTCAGGCATTGCGCCATGTTGCCGCGATCAGCGCCCTTCCAGCCTGGCCAACAGCGAATACCGGCCTCGCATCAGCAGCCAGCGCAGACGCTTGCCCAGTTCGGGCGCTGCCGCCGGCCGGCGGTCCACGCCACCGGCGATGCGCTCGAAGGCCGCACCCACGCCAATAGAGACGGGCACACCCAATCGCGGCAGGTTGCGTGCAATCCACTTCTCCTGTGCCGGCACAGCGAAGCCCACCAACAAGACCGTCGGTTGGGCCTGACGGACCAGCGCCACCACATCATCTTCTTCTGCGCCGGCTGGCGAACCGGCATGTGTCCCCGCGATGACCAGGCCGGGGTGACGCTGCGCCAACGCCCCTGCCGCTGCTGCCGCCGCCCCCGCAGCGGTGCCCAGCAGGAACAGCCGCCAGCCGTTTGCCGCCGCCTGTTCCGCGATGCGCTCAATCACATCCGGTGTGTCAAAAGCCACCGGCAGCGGTCGGCCCAGCCGCCGTGCCGTCCATAGCACCTCCGGCCCCACCGCCAGCCGCAACGCTGCCCGCCTCACGATCTCACGCAGGATAGGATCACTCCGGACCGCCGCTAGTGTTTCCATGTCCACCAGGACAACCTGTCGCGCCTGGCCCTCGTTGACGAAGTGCTCGATGCAAGCCAGGGTCTGGTCCATCGTCAGATCATCCACTGGAGCAGTGGGGCGCGATGCATGGCGCGTGATACCTGACACGCTTTCATCAGCCCCCTCCACCC
>CADDZL010000244.1 GCA_902812335.1 Chloroflexota bacterium
CGGCACGATCAGCATGTCCTTGGTGTAGATCGCGCTCTGCCGGTCGTAGAAGGACAGTTCGTAGTTATTCTCCAAGACAATCGCTTCGGTCGGGCAGGCTTCCTCACAGAAGCCGCAGAAGATGCAGCGGAGCATGTTGATCTCGTACACTTTGGCATAGCGCTCACCCGGCGAGTAGCGCTCCGCGTCGGTGTTCTCGGCCGGCTCGACAAAGATCGCATCGGCCGGGCAGGCTGCCGCGCATAAGGAACAGCCGATACACTTCTCCAACCCGTTATCATAGCGGCGCAATACATGCCGTCCGCGGAACCGCTGGCTGACCGGTCGCTTGATCTCCGGATACTGGATCGTTACCGGTTTCTGAAAGATATATTTGATGGTGGTCCCAAGTCCCCTGAGAATCTCAGTAAACATGCGTTTGCCCTTTTTCGACTTCTACCCCAGAAAATACTTTCTGACCCCTTCCAGGAATTGCCGCACGCCGCTATCCTGCGACAACACCATCGCGGCTGCCGTAACCATCACGTTGGCGAACGACACCGGCAAAAGCGTCTTCCAGCCGAAGCGCATCAACTTGTCGTAACGGAAGCGGGGCAGGGTTGCGCGCACCCAGATCATGATCAGCAGGAAGACAGCGACCTTGCCGAAGAAATAGATCGGCCCCAGCCACCAGAACCGGTCCACACCTGGCCCCAGGTAGCCGCCGAAGTACAGCGTGGTGGCGATGCCGCTTACGGCGATCATCTTGATGTACTCGGCCATGTAGAACAGTGCGAACTTCATGCCGCTGTATTCGGTATGATAGCCCGCCGTCAGTTCCTGTTCGGCTTCGGGCAGGTCGAAAGGCGCTCGGTTGACCTCGGCCAGCATGCTGATGATGAAGATGAGCGCCGCCAGCGGTTGCAGGAAGACGAACCATATGCCGCGCTGGGCGTTCACGATGTCCAGCAGGCTCATGGAGCCCGCCAGCAGCATCGGCGGGACGAACGACAGGCCCAGCGCCAGTTCATAGCTGATCATCTGCGCCGATGAGCGCAACCCACCCAGCAAGGAGTATTTGTTGTTCGAGGCCCAACCCGCCAGGACGATGCCGTAGACGCTGATGGATGTGACTGCCAGGATATATAGGATTCCAACGTTCACGCCTTGCCAGCGCCCGTCCTGATAAGGGCCGGGTGCGATGACCAGCGGCACGCCCTCCGGATTGGTCACCAGGCCGCCCTGCGGGATGACCCCGCCGAAGGGCACGACTGCCAGGATGATCAGCGCCGGCACGGCTGTGATCACGGGCGCTAGAAAATAGAGGACGCGGTCCGCCTGAAGGGGCATGATGTCCTCTTTGAACATCAGCTTAAGCCCATCGGCCACCGGCTGGAAGATGCCAAAGGGCCCGGCGCGATTGGGGCCATAGCGCGACTGGATGCGCGCGACGACCTTGCGCTCGGTCAGCGTCATGTAGGCGAAGCCAGTGATCAACAGCCACAGAATGAAGACAATCTTGATCAGCGCTTCGACGATAGCGTTCATCGCTCTCCTCTAGCTCTCAGCCAGGGGTTCCCGACGGTCAACGCTCAGTTGGCCGGAAACGGCCGGCAGTTCCCCACTATAGGCTGGCAGGAGCACCACGCCCGGCGCTGCCTGGCTGTCCACCCGCACTTTGAGATGGAGCTCGATCTGGTCCAGGCGTACACTCACCAGGTCACCGTCGGCGACCTTAAGCGTAGCGGCATCCTTCGCATTGAGCTCGACCTGGGGTTCTGAGATGCGGCTGCGCAGGATCGGTGAGCGCGCGATCAGGGTACCGGTGTTGAACAGTCGTGTCGTGCCCACAAAAGTGAAGGGCCGGTTCTCATCAGAGGCCGGCGGTGCGGGTGGCTCGACCCAGCCGAAGGCCAGCCGCGCTTCGGGCAGTTCTGCCCGAACCGGCCACTGACGGCCCAGGCCGGCCGTGTTCTGGTAAGCCGTCCCGCCGTAATACAGATCCGTACCGCCCACGTCGGGGAACTGTGGCTCGGTGTGCGCCAGCGCCGCATAGGTCAGGCCCGCATATAGCGGCACCTCGCGGCTGATCTTGAGCATAATCTGCGAGGGTGCGGCGAAGTGCCAGCCGTTGACGTCACCCATCACGCGGTGACCCAACCCGGCAATGATCCACCAGTCAGGTTTGCTCTGGCCGATAGCGGGCACTGCGGGATAGAAGCGCTGCACGCGCCGCTCGGCATTGGTGTAGGTGCCCTCGCGTTCGGCGAAGCTCTGCGCCGGCAGGACGACATGGGCCAGCCTGGCCGTCTCAGTCATGAACAGTTCCTGCACGGCGAGGAAGGGGGCGCGCCGCAGGGCATCGGCGGCAGCCGGGTCCTCACCTGCCGGGTCGGCGCCGGCAATCAGAAGTGCCTGCAAGTCGCCGCCCAGGATGGCATCGAGCATGGCCTGATACCCCAGACCCGGCTGGTCCGTGGGCTGGTAGCCGGGTCCGAGATAGGGGCGCAGCCCCATATCCCAGGCTCCCTGCGTATTGTTATGAGGCCACACCATCACCAGCCCATTATTCGGCCGGCCGGCGTGGCCGGTGAGGAGCAGCAGGTTGGCTGCGGCGTGGGCCACGGCGGCGCTGGCGGCCTGGCTCAAACCTTCGCGCCCGATCAGAACCACCAGGTTCTGGGCTGTCACCAGCGCCTCGGCAGCCAGCGTCAGGTTGGCAGCGGGCACGCCGCTGACTTCCCCGGTGCGCGCCGGGGGATAAGCCTCCAGGTGGTGGCGCAGTTCTTCCAGGCCATCCACGCGGGCCGTGATGAAGTCGGTGGCCTGGACGCCGCCCTTGAGCACAGCGCTCGCCAGCCCCAGCAACACATAGGCCTCGCTGCCATAGCGATAGCGCAGCTTGTGCGCGGCGTAGCGCTCGATCTTGGTCGGCCGGCCGCCGGCGACGATCAGAGTCGCACCACGTTCGGCAGCCTGCTTGACACGTAGCCACAGGATGGGCGCTTCTTCCTCCAGGTCGCTGGCAATAACCAGGATAGCGGTACCCCTGCCCATGTCCTTAAAGTTCGAGCCGGAGGCCAGGCCGAGCTGAGCGACGAGTTCGCCGCCAGCCATCCGGCCCGGCCACTGGTCAACGTTAGCGCTGCCCAGGGCGCGCCGGAAGAGGGCCTGGAACAGGTACAGGTCCTCGTTGGACAGCCGGTCGCCGGCCAGCCCGGCGGCGCGTGGGCCGGCCTCTTTCAGCTTGCGGGCGATCAGATCGAGCGCCTCATCCCAGGTGGCCTCGCGGAACTCCGGTTCGAGAGCCGGGTGCGCCGTGCTGTCCGCTCCAACGCGGATGAGCGGCGTTTTCAGCCGGTCGGGGCTATCCACGAAGTGATGGGCGAAGCGGCCTTTGTCGCAGAGCCAGATTTCGTTGACCTGCTCGTTCTGACGCGGCATAACCCGTTTGATGTCGCCGGTACGCGTTGAGAGTGTCATGTTGCAGCCGACCGGGCAGTGGGGGCAGATCGTGGCGACATTGGTCAGTTCCCAGGGCCGGGCGCGGAAGCGGAAATCGGTGGTCGTCAGTGCGCCCACCGGGCAGATGTCGGTGGTGTTGCCGGAGAACTTGCTGTTGAAGCCCGGCTCGGAGACGCTGATGATTTCCAGGCCCCGCCCGCGGTCGTAGAAGCCGATCACATGATCGTCTACAATCTCATCGCAGAAGCGCGTGCAGCGGGCGCACTGGATGCAGCGTTCACGGTCCAGGACGATAAGCTCGCCCAGCGGCACACGCTTGGCGAGATGGTATTTGTCGTCAACGATGAAGCGACTCTTACCGGGGCCGTGACGCAGCGTCAGGTTTTGCAGCGGGCATTCGCCGCCCTTGTCACAGATCGGGCAGTCGAGCGGGTGGCTGGTCAGTAGGAATTCCAGGATGTCTTTCTGGGCGCGCTTCACCTGCTCCGTCCTCGTCTGCACCACCATGCCCTCGCTGATCTGGGTGGTGCAGGCGGTCTGGAGCTTGGGCATCCAGTTGATCACGACGTTGCCCTGCTCATCCCTGACCACCTGGCCGTCGGGCCCTTTCTTGGGTGTGCCGATCTCGACCAGGCACATGCGGCACATGCCGACCGGCTTGAGCTTGGGATGATAGCAGAATACCGGGATATCAATGTCGGCGCGTTTGGCTGCGTCGACCACGACCGTGCCCTCCGGCGCGGTCACCTCCTTGCCATCAACAATGATCTTGGGCATTCACACCTTACCTTCTACTCGCTGCTTTTCTTCGCGGCTGCTTCGCGCTCGGCCCGCCGCTGGGCTGCCAGGGCCTGTCGCCGCGCGATCTCCTCTGGTGACAGGCCGGGTCTCTTCGCCGGTGCGCCGGTGGGCACCGCTGCGGCTGCGGGCGTGGCCACTGGGGCCGCAGCCGGTTGCGGCGCTGTAGCCGGCTTGGGTTGGGCATCGGGCACATAGGCCTCATAGTCACTGCGGAAATGCTTGATGCTGGACAGCACCGGGCTGGTGGCGAATTCGCCCAGCGGACACAGGCACTTGCCTACCATCTGGTTGGCGATCGTGTTGATCAGATCGATATCCGCATCCCTGGATTGTTTGTTCAGCAAGTGGGTGTACTGCTTCAGCAGCCAGTACGTGCCCTCGCGGCAGGGCGTACACTTGCCGCACGACTCATGCTGGAAGAAGCGGATCATCTTATAGGCTGCCCAGGCCATATCCACTGAGTCGTCCAGGACGATGACTGAGGCCGAGCCGAGCATTGAGCCGGCGGCCGCCACCGATTCATAGTCCAGAGGCGTATCGAGAGCCGAGGCCGGCAGGATAGGTGCCGAGGCCCCTGCCGGCAGGATGCCTTTGAGCTGGGCCCCTTCGCGCGACAGGCCCTGGCCATAAGCCTCGCCGAAGATCAGGTCACGGAAGGTGATCTTGCCCAGTTCAGCCTCATAGTTGCCCGGCCGCTTGACATGCCCGCTCAGGCAGAAGATCTTGGGG
>CADDZL010000245.1 GCA_902812335.1 Chloroflexota bacterium
CCTGGGGACGGCGCAAGAGCCCACAGCCTCTCTCCACCTCCCCCTCCCGCCCAATCAGGGGGGTGGGCTGCAGGGGCAGGTTGTTGGGACGAGTGTCCAGCGTCTTGAGGGGAGGAAACTCGGTCAGCAGACCTGGGGCGACTGCCTGGAAGATGTGCTCAGGCCGAATCAGGTCCTTGAGGCGGTGCTCACCCAGGTCAAGCAAGCTGACGTCCGGGGGCAGGGTGTCGCGCACCAGTTCCTGGGTGGCGAGGGTCAGCAAGACCTGACCGCCATGGCCACTAGCCAGTAGGCGGGCGACGCGGTTGAGGGCTGGACCCACATAGTCGTCCCCCCGTTCCTCGGTGACACCGGTGTGCAAGGCCATACGCACCCGCAGCGCCCCCACCTCGCTCCACTCCTCCGCATAGAGGGCTTGCTGGGCGGCGAGGGCAGCGGCGAGAGCTTGGGGGGCGGTGGTGAAGGCGGTCTGGAAGGCATCGCCGATCATCTTGTAGGCATAGCCGCCGTGGGTGGCGATGGCCTGGCGGAGGATGGCTTCATGGCGGGCGTGGGCTACCTGCATCGCGGCGCGGTGGTGTTCCCAGCGCTGGGTACTGCCCTCGATGTCGGTGAAGAGAAAGGTGACGGTCCCGCTCGGCCGGGTAGTCAAGGGTAGCTCATTATCAATGCGATAGGACGATGATCGCCAGAAGCAATAGCAGCGTGATGATCCAGCAACCGATCAACCCGCGAAACAGGCCGATGCTTAGATTGATGCGCCGTTGTTTGCTTTGGTAGATGTTGGATATCTCCACAATTTGATTGGAATAGTCCCGAAGTATGTCCTTCGGGGTCAGCACGGACAGCTTGTCAAAATACAGCTCCTCATCCGGCCCCGTATCTGTCCTGAACCGTTCCAGCAACATCAAGGGGAACAGCAGGCCCGGTGCTGAGGTGCGCGGCCGCAGGCTGTGGGGTGTCGCTATGTAGACCCTGGTGGCGTTGTATATTGTGGCGAACGCTATCAGCATGTAAGCCACGGTAAATACAGCCCCGGCCGGTTTAAGCCAAAGCCAATTGGCATCTGGCGTTATCTCCAGCGCCCTCGACGCCAGAGAACCCAGAGCTGCCGTTAACAAGCCCACAGCGGCCAGGATGTAATTGGCTTTCTGATCCATCAGGCGGGTCAGCTCTTGGGCGTTGGTGAAACAGCGTTGGGCGAAATCCAGCCGGGTCCTGGCCAACGCCTCTGAAGAGAACGGTATATCGAGAGGGATTTCCGCTTGTTGTATCTCTCGGATTGACTCTTCTACCTTCGGGAGTGACATATTAGCCTCCTCGCCCGCCCGTTCTCTGGGAATTTGTGGATACCTTGTGCCCATAGCCGGTAATGAAAGTGTACTGACTCGACCGGATTTGTCAACCTTGAAGTTCCAGCCGTCCCAGGTAGATGAGGCTTTCCAGGTCTTCTATGTCCCCTGGGCGGAGCTTCAAGAAGAGCTCGCGCACCCGTCCGATTTGATCCTCAGTCGCCTGGCCAAGCATCCGCGTCAGGTCCGCCATGTCAATGACCCGTCCCGATTGGTCTGTGCTTCTTCCAGGGCTTGGGTGGTCCGTTCCGGCATATAGTGCCGGGCAGCCATGGCTCCTACTACCGCCCAGGCGATCGGGTCGAGAAACGGTCGCAGGTCTGCCACTTGCATCTCATAAGTCCTTTGGAGCAGGAAGGCCCTTGGGCTTCCGGCCCCTGGTTTGCCATGTCGCAGCGCGATCTGGAGCAGCGTCCGCCGGACCTCGGCCTTTTCTGCCATGCTTCACCTGCGGAAATGTTATCACGAAGTGCACTTCTCTCCAAGGCCTTAGAGTAGAGTAACACACCGGCCCATTGGCCTTGCTACCAGCCTTGCCGAATTGCGATTAATCTGTTAAATTGCGCAGAACTCTACGGAGGAGCTGAGACATGACCGACCAGCCAGCCGAGTCCAGGCCCACCACCCGACCGCGCCGGAGTAAGGGGCCCAATCCCTGGCTGATCCTGCTGCTCATCTTTGTCGTGGTCGGCGGCGGCGGTGCAGCCCTGTCCCTGACCTTAGGCACCACGCCACAGCTCACAGTGACCACGACGGTCGGCCCGGCGGTGGGCGGGCCACCGGCGGGGACCACGCCGCCCAATTTCCGCCTGCCCGGCCTCGATTCTGAGGATCGCGAACTGGCCGAACTGCTCGGCCGGCCGATCATGCTCTTCTTCTGGGACAGCCATTGCCAGCCGTGCCTGGAGATGATGCCCCGGCTGCAGGCTGCCTATGATGCCCACCAGGGCGAGGACCTGGCGCTCTTGGGTATCAACACGGCTTTTCAGGACAACCAGGACGATGCGCGCGCGGTCGTCAAGCAGTATAGCCTCAGCTTCGACATCCTGCTGGATACGACCGGTTCGGCGGTGCGCCAGTACCAGGTGCTGGCACTCCCCACCAGCTTCTTCATCCGGCGTGATGGCACCGTCTCCGAAGCCATCACTGGCCCGCTGCCCGACGAGACGCTGAACGCGGCGTTGGCGAAAATCCGCTGAGCGGTGTATATTCGGGCTGACCCAATTCCAATGTCAAAGGAGCAGGCCATGCAAACCGTCCGTCGCATTGCCGTTGGTTCCGCGTTCAAAGTGGGCGCTGCGCTCTACGCTCTGCTCTTCGCCGTCATGGGCCTCTGTCTCGTCCCTCTGCGGCTCTCCGGCTTCCTCACTTCGGCCGGGCTGGTGGGCGAGCGGGTCAGAGGCGGCGGGGTTGTGGCTGGCTGCCTTATCGGTGTGCTCGCCTACATCGTCCTGATTGTGGTCTACGGTGTCCTGGGCGGCATTGGTGGTGCCCTCACCGCCTTCCTGTACAACCTGATCGCTGGCTGGATCGGCGGTCTGGAGGTAGAGATCTCCTGAGCATTGGGGGCCACAGAAAGCATTCAAGCAGCCAGGAGGGGAAAGGATGGCCGGCACGACGCCACAACCTGATGAGAAGCATGGGAAGCCACCTTACCTGAAAAAGGTCGGCCAGCGTGGCCGGATCAGCATTTGGGTCGTGGATGGTACCTACATCCGCACTCACATTGATGAGGAGTTCACCAATTACGGCCAACACTACAGATTTAAGGAGATCCCCGAAGACGAATTCTGGATTGACCAGGAGGCCAGCCCGGACGAGGGGAAGTTCTTCATTGACCACCTGCTCGTCGAGCATCGCCTGATGGAGAGGGGCATGCCTTACGATCAAGCGCTGGAAGCAGCCGATCGGGCCGAGCGGGCGGAACGAAAACGGGCCGGCGATGTCAGAAAACTGACCCAAGGCGGCAAGCTGCCCGATCCGGCGCAGGTTCACGTGCGTCTGTGGAAGAAACTCGAATCGCCGGTGAGTGTGTGGATCGTCAATGGCCGTCTGGTGCGCAGTGTCTTCGACGACGATTTCACCGAAGGGGGACACGATTATGTCTACGAATTCGTCCCCGAGAACGAGGTGTGGATTGATAACGATCTGGAAGAAGCCGAGCGCCCCTATGTTCTGCTGCATGAGTTGCATGAGCGGAATCTGATGGCGCAGGGTTGGGATTACGATCGCGCTCATGCCGATTCCAGCAGGCTCGAATATCACTGTCGCCATCATCCGGAGCAGTTGCACGAGGCCCTGGTCAATGAGGGCTGGTAGCTTCTGACCTTGGATTATTGGACTGATAAGGTTATAATAGTAAGGTAAGGAGAGGAAAAGTGGCTAAGAAGACGCTGCGCCCCGCTGCCAGGAAACAGACACCGGGGCTTCTCCAACAGTGGGGCCCGGTGGCCCTCGTTGGCGCTATCATTGTTATTGCGCTTGGGCTGGGATTGCGCGGGCTGAATTCACAGACCGCCAGCGGGCAGACATCGGTCGCGGCAGATGCACTGCCCCAGCCAGAATCGAGCCAGGGGCCGGCCGGTGCCACCTCCGGCCCGGTGCGTGTGGCCGACCAGGGCCGGGCCCACATCCCGGTGGGCTCGGCGCATCCGCCTTACGACAGCAACCCTCCCACCTCTGGCTGGCACTATGATACCCCTACCACGGCCGGCGTCTACGACCAGCCCATCGCTGATGAGACGGTAGTCCATAATCTGGAGCACGGCTACGTCATCATCTCATACAACTGCTCCCTGCTACAGGGCATCACTTGTGACGACCTTAAGACCAGGCTGCATCAACTCTTCAATGTCAAGCGGGCCTGGAAGATCATCATCGAGCCGCGGCCATCGCTGGACACCGGCATTGCGCTCACAGCCTGGGACGTGATCGACAAGTTCAACACTTACGACGAAGCGCGCATCAACAATTTCATTGACCAGTTCCGCGACCAGGGGCCGGAAAAGACGCAGAACTGACGGCAGACGGCGGCTGGCCGTCTGCCCTTTGCCTTCGTCATAAGGTGCTTACCGGGTCCATATCCAGCCGCCAGCCGGGGGGAAGGGCCAAGCCGCGCAACAAGGCGGCCGGATCAGGGCTCCGCACCAGGATCTGCCAGCGGTAGCGGTTGTGGCGGCGGGCAAAAAAGCACGGCACCGGGCCGATCAGATCGGTGGCCGGCAGGTCCCGCCGGGCCAGTTCGTCTCGCAACCGCTCCATCAGCCCAGATGCCATCGCCTCAGCCCGCCTGGGGTCGCTATTCTCGTGGACCAATCGCGCCAGCCGGCGGAAGGGCGGATAGCCGTGCTCGCGGCGGAAGGCGATCTCCCGTTCGTAGAAGCGGGCATAATCGTGTTCAGCAGCAGCGCGGATGGCGTAATGGTCCGGGTTGTAGGTCTGGAAAATGACCCGTCCCCCGCGTTCGCTGCGCCCGGCCCGCCCGGCCACCTGGGTCAGCAGTTGGAAGGCCCGTTCCCCGGCGTGCGGGTCGGGCAGAGCCAGTGCCGTATCCGCCGATACCACCCCCACCAGCGTGACCAGTGGCAGGTCCAGCCCTTTGGCG
>CADDZL010000246.1 GCA_902812335.1 Chloroflexota bacterium
GGAGGGGAGAGGTCACCGCCCGCTGTCTGTTCTCCCCAACGCATGGCGGCCACACTCAGGCCCAACATGGCCCACAGGAGCAGCCCCGGCTTGGCACCGAAGTCAATAGCGTCCACCAGGCCATACAGCAGGTAGGCCAGCAGCCCGCCTGTCAATCCCAGCACGAGCAGCCGCTGCTCGCCGGACAGCGCCTGCAAGCTGCGCCGTACTGCCGCCAGATAGGCGATCAGAAGCGCCAGGAAGGCAACCAGCCCCACCACACCGAAGTCGGCTGCGGCCTGCAAATAGATGTTATGGGCATGCGTCATCTCGTCTATGAAGTCCGGCCCGGTGATCTGGTAGATATAGTTGCTGTACGAGACTTGGGGTAAGGCTGCCAGCCCCACGCCGGTGAAGGGATAGTCGTACAGCGCCAGGACGGTGTTGCGCCAGATCTCAGTCCGGGCCAGCCAATTAGGCTCGTCGGTGCCTGTCCCTGGCCGGGTCAGATTGTCCATGTCCGCGACCAGGCGGGCCAGATTGGACGAGATCGTCTCAGGCTGGTGGGCCGGACCGTTGGTGCTTAAGCGTGGCAGGACGACAGCAGCGGCGACGAGCGCGAGGAAGGCGACGGCCCAGGCGATCCAGCGACGGCGCAAAGCTACGCCCATAACCAGAACCCCGGCCACGCCCAGCCAGGCGCTGCGTGATTGCACCAGCAGCAGCACGAGGCCAATCAGGACGGCGCTGGCCGTGATCAGCCCGAGCGGCACGCCCAAGAGGCGCAGCAAGCGCGCGTCCCGCCGCGCTGCCAGCCAGACCGCCAGGGCCAGTGGCAAGATCATAGCCAACGTTCCGCCGATCTCGTTGGGGTGAAAGCCACCGCTGCGAGAGCGGGGGACGAAGGTGATCAGGCGCGGCAGGCGCGCGTACAGCGCGTCCAGCGGCAGGGTCTTTCCCAGCCACCAGCTTGTGCCGAAGATGCCGGCGACCGCCAGTAGAGCACCCCCGACAATCAGGCCGCCGGCAGCGAACCATAGGCCGGACTCACGGCGCAGGTTGTTGACGATGGCATAGTAGACGGCCAGGCCGAGCACCAGGCCCGCGCCTTTCTCGGCCGCCAGTGCGGGGACGACTGAGACCGGCACGCTGACCGCAACCAGCCCCAGCAGGAGGGCGAGCATCCAATCGAGGGGGGTGGGCACGCTGAGTTGGCCCCGCGCCAGCCAGCGCGCCAGCCACAAGGCGGGGATGCAGGCGAGCGCCAGAACGGCGAGTGGCGGCGCGACCATAGGGAATAGCAGGACAGGCGCCAGTAACGCCAGCAGGACAAGCTCATGATCGGCGACCCAGATGGCGGCGACGCGCAGGTGAGCGGACAGGCCGGAGAACCCGCCCCTCGATGTCCCTATTGTCACCATGATGCTCTAATAAGCCGATCCTGACAGCGCCGCCTGAACATGATAGAGAAGTTGCTCCATCGAGACCGGCTTGGTCAGGTAGGCCGTTGCGCCGGCTTCGAGGCCCTCGGCAATATCCTCCCCCTGGGTCTTGGCCGAGACGATGACCACCGGCAGGTCGGCTGTCTGGGGATCGCGCCGCAGGTAGCGGCACACCTCCAGACCGCTCACATCGGGCATCATGATGTCCAGGAGCACGAGATCGGGAAGCTGGCGGTTGAGCTTCAGCATCGCCTGGGCTGAGCCGTGCGCCACTTCGACCCGATAGCCGTGGAATTGCAGCATCTGGCGGAATACCGAGGCGGTCTCAAGGTCATCTTCGACAATCAGGATAGTTGCGGGCCTTGGGGCTGACACAGTAGACACTCTCCCCAGGATGTTAGCGCATATTATACCCCGGCTGAACGGCAGCGCAAGGCAGCCGGCGCTTCAAATCGCCCCCGGAGGGCCTGCGGCCGGCCGACCACCGACGTGGCCGGGGCTGCGCATCCATGTAGATGGACGCCCGGCCAACAGCCCCCGTGCCCCGCCTTCAGTCGGCAGGCATCGGCTCCCCACACACGCCACAACGGGGAAAGCGCGCCGGCAGGCCCTGAGCGCCACAGTGCGGGCAGGTGCGCACAGGTGGCCCCCAATGGTACTCCGGACTCTCGTCCTCGGCCCAGCGGCGGCGGATGGCAGCATAGTCCGGGCGCCGCTTCTCGGCAAAGGCGCGCACACCCTCCCAGGTCTCAGGCGAGGTGTTGTGGACCGCCAGCCAGTCGCGGGCATGGCCGATGGTCAGGTGCCACGACAATTCGCGCCAGAAGTTGATCTGCTGCTTGGTATAGCGCATGATCTCCGGAAACTTGTCGGCCAGCTTCTCAGCCAATTCACCGACCGTGGCATCGAGCTGCGCGCGCGGCACGACGCGGTTGACCCAGCCCCATTCCAGGGCCTGCTGCGCCGGGATGGGTTCGTTCAGGAAGAGGACCTCGCGCGCCCGCCGGTCGCCGATGAGGAGCGGCAGCCATTGGGTAGCGCCAGCCGCGGCAACCGAGCCGTGCGAAGCGCCCACGTGGCGGATGTAAATGTCGTCGGCAGCGACGGCCAGGTCGCAGCTCATGTTAAACTCGTTGCCCCCGCCGACAACGATGCCGTTCAGGCGCGCAATGGTCGGTTTGCCCAGGTTGCGCAGCCGCTCATGGGCCTCGATGAAGGCATTGAACCAGTGCCAGTATTTTCTGGGCCGTTCGATGAAGGCCTGCTGCTCCTTCATATCCGCGCCGGTGCAGAAGGCGCGATCACCCACGCCGGTCAGGATCAGCACGGCGATGCCATCATCCCAGGCGACATCGCGCAGGGCCTGGTTCAATTCATTCAGCAGAGGCAAGTTGACGGCATTCAGGACCTCCGGCCGGTTGAAGGCAACGGTGGCCACACGGTCCCGTTTCGTGTAAAGGATATTCTGAAAGCCGAACGAGTCGGCTGGTTGACCTTCAAAGGTTAGCTCAGTCATATCATTCTTCACCCAACCACCGTTAGTGTCGCCGGCAGCAGTGAACGAACTCAGACGAGTACAATCCACCTGGCGGGCGGCATGGGCGACCGGCATGCCAGCCCGTGCGGGATATGTCGCGCCGAAGGTAATGACCCGATTGTATAACTATCCGGCCACAGACACCAACTGCGCCCCGGTGACGCGGCGGAGTTCGTCGGGGGTAATGTGCAAGAGGGCATCAATATCGCCGCCGCCGGCATAGACTTCGGATTGGGCCAGGACGCCGGGATCGAGCAGAGCCGGCAGGGGCTGCTTATGACCAAAGGGTGGCACGGCACCGGCAAGGTAGACGGTGACGGCCAGGACGGTATCGGCGGCGGCCAGCCTGGCCCGCTTCCTGCCCACGCCGAAATGCGCAGCGATCTTCTTCACATCCACCCGCGCCGTGCCGTTGGCGATCACGAGAATGGGGCGCCCATCCACCAGGAACACGAGCGACTTGACGATCTGCGACGTGGACACGCCCAGCGCCCAGGCTGCGGCCTCGACCGTGGGCGTGTGCGTCGGCAGCTTGACGATCTCGGCGGCAATGCCGTGCCGGGTGATGAAGGCAGCGAGATCGGCTGAAGTTAACATGCACAGATTATAGGAAGCTGATGAACGCGGATCAAGGCGCATAAGGGTCGAAGCAATCCGCGTTCATCAGCGTCCCATTCCTGTTAGCGCAGGCCCGCCAGTTCCTGCAGCAAGTGCCAGTTGGCCAGCCGGTCCTCCTGGGCTCGCAGCAGGGTCTCGGAGGGCTGGCCGTTCGCGTCGAATTGTTTGCGGAAGCGGCCCTCGGTGCGGGCGAAGGCGATGAAGTCCACCGGTTCGCCTGTCTTGGGGTCCTTATACCAGTCGTCGCGCCAGGCCGGATTGCCCTTCAAGCTCAGGCGGGTCTTGAGCGTGTCGCCGGCGCGTGGGTCGTGGATGAACAACGGAAAGGCGCGCGAATCCACCGCCAGCCGCGCCTGGTGGCTGCTCATGTTGTCGGCCACGCCATGCTCCGGCTGGCAGGTACAGTAGCAGTTGATAACTGCCGGGCCGGGGAAGCTGTTGGCATCCAGGATGGCGCGGTAAAAGTGGTTAATGTGCGCCGCCGTGGTCTGGGCGACGAACACATTGGGGTGCATCATGACGATACGGCCCAGCTCCTTGCGCACCTCGCGCTTGCCCGGCCAGGCCGTGCCGTGATAGGCCATGTCGGCCTCCTGGCCGGTGTAGGTGGCGGTGCTGGCCTGGCCGCCGGTGTTGGAGTAGACCTGTGTATCCAGCACCAGCACCTTGATGTCCAGGCCCGAGGCCAACATGCGGCTGAGCGACTGGAA
This sequence comes from Chloroflexota bacterium, assembly GCA_902812335.1. Lineage (GTDB taxonomy): Bacteria > Chloroflexota > Anaerolineae > DSLN01 > DSLN01 > DSLN01. Next base: position 4,287 of record CADDZL010000246.1, read on the forward strand.
GCCGATGTCGAGCATCGCGCCGTCGCCACCCAGCACCCATAGCCGCTTGTCTTTCCAGCCCATCTGATCCCAACGGGCGCGGATGCCCATGGCGTCGGCGCAGGCATTTTCAAATAGCGAGTTAGTCCAGGGCACGAGATAGGGGTTGTAGGGATAGGTGCTACCGTAGACGGTGTTGCAGCCGGTGGCGGCGACGATGCCGATGTTCTCCGGGCCATAGACGAAGCCGGTGGCGGCCAGCATCATGCGGATGGCGGTGGCCTCGCCGCAGCCCATGCACGAGCCCGCCCCGCCGACGTAAAGCAGGGCGTTGTCGCGCAGCATCAGGTCGGGCAGCACGCGCTCGTTGATGAAGCTCTCCGGCGTCGGCGGCAGCCTGCGGAAGAACTCGAAGGCCTTGCGGTAGGCCGGGATCGTGTCGGCCTGCTTGGGGATCATCTGCAGTGCGTGATAGCCCAAGTTGGCACAGACTTCGACGCACTCGGCGCAGCCCTTACACTTGGTCGGGTCCACAAAGATGCCGAACAAGCCGGGCGTCTGGCCCTTCTTCTGCGGCTGGTCGTAATACTTGGTGGTGTGGGCGAAGTGCGAGCGCAGGTCGCCCTCACCGCCACCCCCCTCTCCTAGAGCTTCGGGAG
>CADDZL010000247.1 GCA_902812335.1 Chloroflexota bacterium
CTGGCGGCCAGCGAGAGCGCGGCAAAGGCCGAGGCCGAAGAGGCGATGCCGGCACCGCTGGGGAAATTGCTCTCCGAGACCACCCGCGCCCGCAGTGTTAATCCGGCCAGCGCCCGCACCCGGTCGAGGTGGGCGACGACGCGCTGGCGCGCCGGCCCGGCCCGCTCCTGACCGTCAATGATGACGAGATCGTCGGCCAGGTCCGGCTCGAAGGCGACGGTCGTCGTCGTCGTTAGCCCATCCAGATTCATTGAGAGCGATGAGTTCGCCGGCAGGCGCAGGGCGTCATCGGCATTGCCCCAGTATTTGATAAAGGCGATATTCGGGTGTGCGCTGGCCGTAGCTTGCCGGGTACCCATTTCACCTGTCCACCTTAGCGCAGCGGTTTGCCTGAGTTTACCACACAGAGGGAGTAAATCATCAATCAGTATACCGGGCTCAGCCTGTTAGAAACGTCTGGATGGCGCGCATGACTTGCTCGATGGCTTGCAAGGAGCGCCATAGGTCGCCCTCGATCTCCAGACTGTGATCTGCCCCGTCAATCACGCAGACCTGGCCTCCGGTTGCCCTTTGCATCTCGGCTAAATGAGCCGGATCGTAGTGCGAGTCGGCGGTGCCGATCACGAACAGGGAGCGCTGTTGGGTTTGTTGGATTTGCGTGCGTAACCGGCTGTTGCGTAGCAAAGGGGTGAGCCAGATCGCCCGGGCCTGGGCCAGCCTGGCGTCCTCTGTGAGCAGACGGCCCATGGCCAGGGTGCCCAGTGACTTGCCGATGAGCGTGATCTGCTGGTAGGGGCGCTGGGCTAAGGCAGCCTGGCAGGCCGCGGTGACCTCGCTGATGAACCAGCGTTCGCGCTCGGAGTCCGAAAGTGCCTGGAAATCCGCCCGCCGCTGGTAAGCGTACTCCACCCAGAGCACGTCCGCGCCCAGGGCAAGGAGCAGGCGAGTCGGATAGTAGAGGAGTGGCATATGGCAGGTATAGGCCACGCCCGGCAGCAGGATAGCTATATGGCGGGCCTCGCTGTCTTGACGGTGGAAGGTGTTCGGCACGGGCTCAGCGCGATAGCCCGTGATGGGTAAGGTCGTGATAGAGTGCATGGGGGGTATCTCCTTGTCTTTAAGGTGCCTTCAAAGCCAGCACCTCTCTGGCGGGTGTCCTGTCCCCGGTGCAGTTGATCATGCGTGGGGCCTCATAATAGCGCAGTTCAAAGCCTAATCTCTGGTACAGGTGCACTATCCTATCCGTCGCCTGATTGGAAAGCACCACCGGCCCTGGGTGCCTCGCCAGCCATTCGGCCAGCCGCACCTGGTCTTCCCAGGTGAAGCCCTCCCGGCTGTATTGCCTGAACTCGACGTCGAAAGGTGGGTCCGCATACACGAAGTCATCTGGCAGGAGCGGCACATCCTCGAAGGGGCCGCTGGTAAACTCCCACCTGCTGAGCACATGCTGATAGGCCGAGAAATCGGTCGCGTAATTGATCTGTCTGTATTTGCCGAAGGGCACGTTGAACTCGCCTCTGCGATTGAAGCGACACAGCCCGTTATAGCCGGTGCGGTTGAGGTAATAGAACAACTCGGCAGCCTCTTTGCCATCGGCCTGGTCCTTCTGAACCAGGCAGTTGAACCGGGCTCGATAGGCGTAATAAAGCGCGGCGTCATTGCGCATCTCAATTTCCAGGCGCAGCCCCGTTTTAAGCCAACGGTAGAAGTTGATCAGATGCGGATTGACGTCATTGAGGAGTGCCCGCTCAGGCATCAATCCCAGTGTGACGGCCAGGCCACCACAGAACGGCTCGACCAGGCGGCGGTGCGCGTGGGGCTGCCACAGCGGTTTGAGGTGTGGCACAAGCCAGCGCTTGCCGCCGGCCCATTTGAGGGGTGATTTCGGGCCGTGCCTTGCTGCTTCCTGTGGCATAGTCTATAAACCCTATATTGTAGCCTGCTTGGGTTCGGCCGCAACCCCGTTGTGCCATGTGGGCCACGAACCCCGCGCAACAGCGCAAAGATGGCGCCCGAAGCTAGAAGCTTCGGGCTGAAAGAGCCAAGCCTGCCGGGCTATTTCAGCCCCGCAAGGGCTTCGTTCATTCAGCGCAGGCCTTCAGGCCCGCGACTTGACATAGACCTATCATTTGTGCTATGTTGTTTATGTGATCTTCCGGCAGTTCTTTATCGAAGGTCTGGGGTGTGCTTCCTATTTGATCGGCTGTGGCAGCACGGGCGTGTGCGCCATTGTGGACCCACAGCGCGATGTGGAGGGTTATCTTCATACCGCCCAGGCCCATGGGTTGCACATCACGCACGTGATCGAAACCCACCTCCATGCCGATCACGTCTCCGGCAACCGTGAGCTGGCCGCTCGCACCGGTGCGACCATCTACATGCCCGCCAGAGCCGGCGCAACTTTCGACCATGTGCCGCTCGATGACGGTGATGAACTCAATGTTGGCAGTGTCACGCTGCGCGCCCTCTTCACCCCCGGCCACACGCCGGAACATCTCTGCCTGGCTGTCATTGATCGCACGCGCGGTCCGGAACCCTGGTTCCTTCTCACCGGCGATTTCCTTTTCGTAGGTGATGTCGGCCGACCGGACCTGCTTGGCCAGGACGAGACGCGCCAACTGGCCGGGCAGATGTACGACAGCCTCTTTGGCCGCTTGCTCCAGCTCGATGACGGCCTGGAGTTGTACCCGGGTCACGGCGCTGGCTCGCTGTGCGGCCGCAACATGAGCGCCAAGTTGAGTTCGACCCTGGGCTTTGAACGCCGCTTCAATGAAGCGCTGCAACCGCGCCCACGTGAGGCCTTTATCCGGTGGATCACCAGCGATCCACCGCCGCAGCCGGCCAACGTGGCCTATATTAAGCAGCTTAACCGCGAGGGGCCGCCGATCCTGGGCGAGTTACGCCGACCCAAGCCGCTGACGGCGCAAGTGGTGCACGATCTGGTGCAAAACCCAGCACCTGGCTTTAGCCAGGTGGCGCTGGTGCTGGATACGCGCGACCCGGTCGAGTTCGCTGCCGGCCATCTGCCGGGGGCACTGAATGTGCCCTTGAGCAGCGATCAGTTCGCGACCCGCGCCGGCTGGTTGATCCCACCGGGAAAGGCCATCGTCCTTGTGGTTGGGCGCGGCGATGGGGAGCGCGAGCGCGACAGCCGGGAGGCCGAACGGGCGGCGCGCGCCCTGGCACGGGTGGGCCACGATCAAGTCGCTGGCTATCTGTTCAATGGGGTGGCGGCCTGGCGCGCGCTCGGCCTGCCTGTCCTCTCGATTGCTCTGTGGACGCCGGAACGGTTGAGGAACGAGGCGTTCGAGCCAGGGCAGAGCAGCGCGCCCAGGGGCGATTTAACCGTTCTGGATGTGCGCGAGTCCTCGGAATGGCGAGCGGGGCATATCCCCGGCGCGGTTCATATTCCGCTCGGCCAGTTGGCGCAGCGCCTCACCGAACTTAATCCGGCCCGTCCCATTGCGGCCATCTGCACCAGTGGGGTCCGCTCCAGCACTGCCGCCAGCCTGCTCGCCGCCCAGGGCTTCAAGCGGGTCACGAACGTGATGGGCGGGATGGACGGCTGGCAGGCAGCGGGGTATCCGGTGGAGTAAATTGTCGCCCCCGCCCAGGGGGTCGCTGGGCAGGGCTTTCAACCGCGCGCCGACCGGCAGCTACCCGCCGCTATCTGGCAGGACCTGGTATACCACGACTTGGCCCTGCTGGAAGGCGATAGGCAGGTTTGCCTTAAACTTGGCGAGCCCGGCCGATCCATAGGTCCCCTGCTCCATCGGGCCCACCACGACATAATCCACATGGTACTTTCTCAGTAACGCCTCCGCATCCCCCCACCGGGATGACTGATAGATGATCTTGACGTCCGCTTCACGGCTGCCCAGTCGGTCCGCCGTGCCGCGCCACTGCACCTCATGGAAAGGCCAACCGAGCACAGTGGGGTAGCCGGCGACCTGAGAGAAGTACGGCCCGCCAAACTGAGGGTCATAAGAGGGACGCACGGCTTCGAGGACAACCGCCGTGTTGGGGACGTTGGTTTCCATCCAGCGGATGGCCGCCATGTCATCTGGATGGGCCGCTTCAAAGGCGGCCAGGCCATTGAGCGTCGGCCGGCCGGCAAAGCCGCCAGCCTTATCCGGCGTCGCCAGCAGCGGATAGGCCAGCGCCATACCCACTGCCATAACCATCGCCAGCCCGAACGCCAGTCGGCCGCTCTGCTGCAAGCGTTGCCCGACTAGGTAGGTAGCGAAAGCCGCCGCCACTGCAAACAGCACCCAGCCCTGATAGTAGAACTTGAAGATGGTGTTAATGCGGTAGCCGAAATTATCGCGGATGTAGACGCAGTCAGGAGCCAGGGTGAGCAATGCCCCGGCAGCGATAAGCAAGAGCCCAAATAAGATCGGCGGTGACATGGAGCAGCGATCAGCGGTCAGCAACTCAGCTTTCAGCCCACCTCTGGTAGAGGAAAGCTTCTGGCTGATAGCTGATGGCTGATAGCTGATGGCGGAATGCACTAGCCCCGCCACCAGGCTGATCACCGCTAATAGCATCAGCAGCAACCAGGGGTTTCTCACACGCAGCCCCAACCACTGGGCAGCGACCTGCACCCATCCGCCGGCCTGCCTCAATATGGTCTGGCCCTCAGGTGCCCGCGACGCTAATAGACCGGCGAATATCAGTAGGGCCAATAAGATGGCGACCACGCAACCCGCCGCCACGAGCACAGCCCGCAGCGACAGCCGACCCTGCCGCAGCCTCTCGCCGCTCAGAACGACGAGCAGGGCGATGATCGGCACGAAGAATACGCCGAACATGACCAGATATTGGGGCAGCCGGGTGACGTTGACCAATGTCGGCAAGAGCCCGCTGGCCTGAGTCTGGAAGCCGATGTAAAAGGGCAGGTACAACACCACCCCCCC
>CADDZL010000248.1 GCA_902812335.1 Chloroflexota bacterium
GCGGCGGCGGTGATATGCGCCGGTGTATCGAAGTCCGGCTCACCGATCTCCAGATGGATGACATCACGACCCCGCGCTTCCAGCGCCCTGGCCCGTGCCAGAACCTCGAAGGCGGTTTCCGTGCCCCATCGGCTCATTCGCTTGGCAAGTTGCATGGTTCGACTCCTCGACAATGGCGTTGGGTTAATTCTACCCATTTGGACCCGAGGAGGCAACTGCTCATGGCTGAGGCGGGGGGCCGGCATCTTCCGGGATGGGTGGGCCGTCGGGCAGGCTGCGCAGATAGTCGCAGCCCACTATCTTCACGTCGGACCAGACGTATCCCTGGGCCTCGAAGGTGGGAATGTCTTTGATCCAGCGTTTCCGGTCGTTCTCCAAAGCGTAGATATGGGGGCTGCTTTCGCATTTAAGCAGCAGATGGATGGGCCGGCCTTTCTCGAATTGCGCCAGGAAGCTGTCGTCCACCACGTGCACCTGCTCCCAACGATAGCCGAAGAACTGAAAAGCATCCAGCGAGGTGATCCAACGCAGCTTGTTGTCCTGCAACACGTAGATCTCGGGGCCGCTGCCCTTCAGCACTAGACCGTCGCGGATAACCAGCGAGGCGGTGGGGGGAATCATGCGGGCCAGGCTCGCACCGGAACGGTTCAGTGGTACGTTAACCAGCACGACCAGTACGCCCAGGATCAGCAACAGACGGCGCAAGGCCTGATCGAGATGGATACTGGGACGGGGTGGGGGCGGCACCCAGCCCGGCTCGCCCGGCCGTGGCCCCTGAGCCGGACGGGCTCCGCTGGCTGGTGGTGCTGCCGTTCTGGCCGTCTGCGCCTGAGCGACCGGCCTGGCAGCGGAGGGTGGTGCGCTGGCCCGTGGGGCCACGGACAGCGGAGCGGCTGGCGGGGGTGCTGCCCGCCCCTGAGCCTGGCGGGCAGCCTGTCGCTCTAGCAGCGCATCGAGCAGCAGGTCCAGTATTTGCTCTGTCTTGGAGGGTCTTGGGGATTCTCGTGGCTCGCTCACAGCCGCCTCCTATTTCACGATCACAAAGCCCAGGATCTCACCGATGCTGGCCAGCACATTGGCATAGAAGCTGCCGCCGAGCTGACGGAACAGCTCGAATTGCATGCTGGGCGCGCCGATGAAGGGCCGCAGCGTCCAGGCCATCTGGCTGCCCACGAAGGCGTAGACCAGGATCCAGGCACGGAGGATGCGGCGCCGGGCAGTAGCGCCCTCCTGGGCGGAAGCGGATACCACCCGCATCCCCTGGCTCAGAAAAAGCACCCCGGTGATACCGGCGATAGTAAAGACCGCCACATTGAGCAGCTTGAAGAACTGGTACTGGCTGGTGGTCAGCAGAAAGAACAGGACAATGGGGGCAAAGCTGAGCAGTAGCACTGCGGTGGTGGTGATCGCCGTCAAGATGAGGGCAATGCTCTGCGTCAGGCTCTGGTCCGATCCGAACAGGATGTTGAAGAAATACAGCGTTGGGGAGCAGACCAGTAGAGTAGCCAGGAAGAGCAGGGGCAATTTGACGGCGGAACTCAGGGCCTGCCATAGACTGTGGGTGGAGCCCATGACTGCGCCGTAGAGGGCGAGGAAAAGAATGCTGGAGATCAACATGGCCCGCACTTTCTCCGACAAGCCAATGCCATCCCGGATCTCGCCGAAGAAGTGATAGCGGTTGCGCAGGATGGTCTCAATGACGGCCAGATCTTTCATCAGGTAATCCTCCAGTTCATGATTGACGGGTGGCTCATTCTTACCAACGCTGGGTCGGCCAGAGGACGAAGAGCACCGTGATAGCCCAAAAAAAGAGCCAGGTGGCCAGGGCATAGCGCCAGCGCCGGAATCTAAACATGGGGATCAACAAAGCCACAGCGGCTACAATCCAAAAGGCCGGGCGCACGAGCACCTGTGGCCAACCTACGGTGGTGCCACCGGGGGCGAAGACCAGCCAGCGCAATACCAGCGCACATAGCACCGGTAATCCGGCAGCCAGGACACCTTCAGCCGTGCCCCAGCCGGCATGGGTCTGTTGCAGTTCGCTGCCCGTCTCCTCCAGGCCGAAGCGGGCGACTGCCTCGGCCAACGCGGCCGTCTCACTCAGGCCACGTGCCTGGGCTTCGGCGACCACTTCCTCCAGATGGGAGCGGATCTCATCCAGCACTTCGCGCTCGGTCTCGCGATCCAGTTCCAATCGGGCCTGAATACGGGCCAGCACTGCCACCAGGTCTGCAGAAGCGTTTTGTTCCGTGCCTTCCATACAACCATAACCTCGACTGGAATTGTTATGTATTCTTAAGCGGGCCTGTGGGTGAAGCTAACAAAGGCAGTAGTTTCTCGATGAAAGTGTGCCACTCGACAGCTTGTTCGCGCAGCACCTGGCGGCCTTTGTCCGTGATGATGTAGTATTTCCGGCGGCGGGCCGGTGAGACCTCGCGCCACTCGCTGGTCAGATAGCCTTCCTGCTTCATGCGGTGGAGCGTGGGATAGAGCAGGCCCTCTTTCATGTCAAAGTATCCGCCACTGCGGCGTTGTAGCTCCTGGCTGATCTGATAGCCGTACATCGGCTTTTCGGCGAGCAGGCTCAGGATGAGGATTTCGGTGCTTCCCTTACGGATCTGGTCGCGCAGGGACATAGTTCCCCTTTCGTGAAGCCTAAGTTACTTATGCATAGGTAACTATAATACAGTTTTCGTCTCCTGTCAAGTAGCCGATAGCTCATGGCTCATAGCTGATGTAGAATAGCGTGATATGATCCGGTTGCCTCCCTTGCTCAACCGCATCCGGCCGCTGCTGGCCGGGAGTGAGGCTTATCTCGTCGGCGGGGCAGTGCGCGATGCCCTGTTAGGTCGCCTCATCCACGACCTGGATTTTGTACTGGCGGGTGATGCTATCCGGCTGGCGCGTTCGGTCGCCGACCGGCTGCGCCTGCCCTTCTACGTGCTGGATGCCGAACGCGGCATGGGCCGCATCATTGCGACGGAGAACGGTGAACGCACCACCGTAGACTTCGCCCGCTTCCGCGGCCCAGACCTCCTGGCCGATCTGATGGCCCGCGATTTCACCATCAACGCGCTGGCGCTGCCCGCTACCGCCAGTGACGAAGCTGCGCTGATCGATCCCCTGGGTGGGTGCGCCGACCTGGCGGCCCGTCGGCTGCGGGCCACGAGTGACCGGGCTTTGCGTGACGACCCGGTGCGGGTCATCCGGGCGGTGCGCCTGGCCGCCCAACTCGGCCTGGCTATCGAGCCTCATACCTGGAGCTTGCTGCAGGTCGAGGCGGCCCGCGTCGGCCAGCCCGCCGCCGAACGCAGCCGTGACGAACTGGCGCACATCCTGGCCGGGCCGGGACCGGCGGCTGCGCTGCGCCGGTTAGATGACCTGGGCGCGCTGGCTATCCTGATCCCGGAGATAGAGGCGCTGAAGGGAGTGACCCAGTCGCCGCCCCATTGGCGTGATGTCTGGGACCACACATTGGACGTTGTGACGCGGCTGGAAGCGGTGCTGGCAGCGCTTGGATTGCAGCCTGCGATCAGCGGGCAGCAAGAGGGGCCAATAAGATGGCCTGAGGTCGGGCCTGACCTGCGCTCTGCCCTGGACCGCTACCGGCCTTATCTGGCCGAGCACCTGGCCGTCAGGCTGAGCGATGAGCGCCCACGCCGGGGGTTGCTCGTTCTGGCCGCGTTGCTGCATGACGTGGGTAAACCGGGAACGCGCAGCGTCGATCGGGATGGCCGCATCCACTTTTATAACCATGAGCAGGTCGGCGCCCGGCTGGCCGAGCTCCGGCTGCGTGCCCTGCGCTTCAGCGCCGATGAGACCGCCTGGGTGACCCGCATCATTGCCGGGCACATGCGCCCCGGTCACCTGGCCGAGTCGTCCGTGCCGTTATCGCGTCGGGCTATTTATCGCTACTATCGGGTGCTGGGCGAGGCCGGGCCGGACGTGGGATTGCTGGCGCTGGCCGACCACCTGGCGACCTGGGGAACCCAGTTGCAGGCGGAACGTTGGGCGCGCCGCCTCGAAATCGTCGCCACACTGATGGAGCACTATTTTCGCCGTTACACCCAAACCATCGCCCCACCGCCGCTCTTGACAGGCGACGACCTGATCAACGAACTGGAACTGAAGCCGGGGCCGGCCATCGGCCAGATCCTTGAAGCCATCCGCGAGGCTCAGGCTGCGGGCGAGGTGCGCAGCCGCGCCGAAGCCCTGGCGCTCGCCAGGAGCATTCAGCCATCAGCTTTCAAGTGAAGCGCATGCTTGCGTCATTCATCCAAAAGCTGAAAGCTGACAGCTTCTGGAAAATTTAAGTGTCCTATCCTCGCATGACCTTGACGCTTACTCAGCGTAATGGTAGGATCGGGTCGGTGTAGTTTACCCTCTTGAGGAGAGTTTTCATGCGCAAAGCCTTCACCCGCCTATCCTGGCGGGCTGCCGTCGCAATCGCGATCATCCTGGCTCTGGCTGCCTGTACCCGGTCGGCTACAACGCGCCCGGTGCCCACAGCCCCGAGCACCGGCCAAACAGGTGCGACATCCACCAGCCTGCCTCCCTTCCTTCCCGCTCAGCAAACGGCGGTAGTCCAGACGTCCACCGCCCGCGCCCGCCTGGGATCGGTGACACCGGCCCCAACCGCCGCGATCACGCCCAATCCGCCGACCGCCGTGCCGGCCTCGCCCACGGCTGTCCCACCGCAGCCGACTGCTGTCCCCACCGCGCCCCAGACGACGGGCCAGGGAACTTACACCATCCAACCGGGGGACACGCTCTTCAGCATTGCCCAGCGTTTCGGATTGACCGTTGAGGAGTTAGCCCAGGCCAACAACATCGCCGACCCGTCCAGCATCGAAGCCGGGCAGGTGCTCACCATCCCGGCCAGGGGCACGGCTGCGCCGACCGCAGCCG
>CADDZL010000249.1 GCA_902812335.1 Chloroflexota bacterium
CTTATAGCCTCTCTCTCACGGAGTAGCCTCTCGCTTTTACCAGCGGGAGTATAATACAGACTTCACGGGCGCTGGTCGTGGGGTCTTTGAGCATTCGTCTGTGATTACCGGGCAAGGAGAAAGACTACTATGTATCGCCTTTCGCGCACGCTGGTGGCCGCCGCTGTATTGGCTGCCCTGACGCTGGCCCTGGTGTTGCCGGGCCAGGCACTCGCCCATACCAAGGTGACCGCCGGCAAATATGAGCTTGAAATCGGCTGGGTGAACGAGCCCCCGCTGCTCGGCCAACCCAACGCCGTCTTTCTGAATGTAACAGATACCGAAACCAACAAGCCCGTTGAGGGCCTCAATGCGCTGCAGATAGCTGTGACTACCGGCGGCCAGACGCGCAACCTGCAACTGCGCGCGCTCGGCGAAGACGCGCCGGGCCAGTATGCGGCGGACTTCATCCCGACGGTGCGCGGCACCTACACGGTGAAACTCATGGGCAAGATCGAGGACCAGGATGTGAACATCAGTCAGGACATCGAAGAAGTAAAGGAGGCTGAAAGCCTTCAGTTCCCGATCACGCTGCCGTCGCCAGCCCAGATGAGCCAGCAACTCATCAACCTGCAAGCCGAGAACCAGGCCCTGCGGGCCTCGATAACTCTGAGCCAGGGGCTGGCGGTCGCGGGCATGGTCCTGGGCTTAGCCGGCCTCATCGCAGGTGTCGTCAGCCTGCGGCGGAGATGAGCACGCCGATATGAAAAGACGCCGACGCCTTCTCCTGGGGTGGCTGGCGGTCGGTCTGCTGGTGCTGTTCTGGGCGAGGGCTGGTGTGGCCCTCGCCCACGCAGTGCTGGTGGCCGCTGAGCCCGCTCCCAATAGCATCCTTAAGACTGCGCCGACACGGGTATGGATTCTCTTCAGCGAGCCGGTCGTGCCCGCTTTCAGCCGGATCGCCGTCTTCGCCCAGTCCGGCCAGCAGGTGGACAAGGGCGATCTGAAACCGGGCAATAGCGATAACACGGCGCTGGCGGTGACGCTGCCCCCGCTCTCGAATGGCACTTATCTCGTGAGTTGGGAAGTGCAGTCCGCGGTGGACGGTCATACCACGGCGGGCAGTTTCCCGTTCGGCGTGGGCGTTAGCCAGCTCTCATCCACGCCGGGCTCTGCCCCGCCTGCGATCTCACAGGTAACGCCGCTGGATGCTGTGGCGCGCTGGCTCAACCTGACGGGCCTGGCATTGCTGTTCGGCCTGTTCGCCTTCCGCTTGTTGATCTGGCATCCAGCCCTCAGCGATATGCAATCTGACGGGGCCGACGAGCAGCTTGACCTGAGGTTCGGGCGCATCGGCCTGAAGGCCGGGGTCCTCGGCCAGGTGCTGGTCGGCGCGGGCCTGATCCTGATCTTGATCGTGCAATCCAGCCAGGCCAACCTGTTTAACGGGAATGACCTCGCGGTCTGGTTGGGTACGCGCTTCGGCTCGATGTGGCTGGTGCGCCTGGGCTTAGCCGTAGGGGCGGGCTTGATCCTGGCCCGTCTGTCTACCGCATTGGGCCAGGAGCGCAGTGCTCACAAAGGGCAGCACAGTTGGGAGTGGTGGGCGGGGCTACTCGTCGTGAGTGGCCTCATCCTGACGACCTCGTTGGTGAGTCATAGTGCTGCGCTGTCCATTGACACGACGCAGGCTCTGGCTGTGGACGCACTGCACGTGCTCGCCGCCGCCACCTGGGTTGGAGGGCTGCTCCAGTTGGGGCTGGCGCTGTGGCTGGCGCGCCAACTCGACGCCGAGTCACGGGCGTGGCTTGACCTGAGCCTGACGCTCAACTTCTCGGCTTTGGCGGCGGGCGCAGTCGGTGTCCTGGTACTGAGCGGTGGTTATCTGGCCTGGAAGCACATTGCCAGTTGGACGGCGCTGTTCGGCACGGCTTATGGGCTGACCTTGTTGGCCAAGATGGCACTGGCTCTGCCGGCCTTCGCTGTCGCAGCCATCAATCTGCTGATCATCAAGCCACGCCTGGACGCGGCCTTTGATCATCCTGAAGCGGCGGCATCGCTCAAAGTGCAACGCCGCTTCGGGCGGTTGGTGGGGGTGGAGGCTGCATTTGCGCTCCTCGTCCTGGCGGCGACGGGTTTGCTCACCGATCTCCAGCGTGCCCAGGACGCGCCGCTGCTGGCGCAGCAAGCGGGGAGAACCGTCCTGACGCAAAGCAGCGGGGACCCTTCACTGCGTTCAGGGCCTGCCCTGAACGTGACCCTCACCCTCGAACCCGCGCTCGTGGGGCAAAACAGGTTCGATGTTTACCTGACCGATGTCAACGGCCAGCCCGTCGCCAATGCCAGCCAGGTTTCACTGCGCTTCACGTTTCTGGGCCAATCGCTGGGCACGGCCAGTGCGGATGCAGCCTCGCTAGGGGATGGGCATTACCGCGTGGACGGGGGTTACCTGAGCCTGGTCGGGCCGTGGCAGATCGAGGTCGCCATCCGCCGGCCAGATGCGTTTGACGCCTTCAGCGCGTTTCGCGTGGACGCCGGTTTGAGCGGGGCAATCCGACCTGTTGGCGGGCAGGCCAGCTTGCCTGAGCGCCTGGCGCAATTTCTGACCCGCAGCGGTGGCGCCGTCACCGGGGCCTTCCTCATGCTGTTTGCGATCGGTTGGGCCTTTCTCGCGGGCCGGGCAGCCAAGTGGCGTTGGCAGATGCTGCCTTTGCTTGTGCCGGCCATCATCGTTTCCTGGATCGGCGCCGTGCAACTGACGACCTTCTTCCGCGAGTTCACGCCCGCCAAGTTTACCACCAATCCCATCCTGCCGGATGCGGCTTCTATCGCGCGCGGGCAGGGGCTGTATGCGGCCCATTGCGTGGCGTGTCACGGAGAGGATGGCCGGGGTGACGGGCCGCAGGCAACCAGCCTCTCGCCCAAGCCGGCCGATTTCACCTCCGGGCACACCGACAGCCACCCAGATGGGGACGTGTATTACTGGATCAAGAACGGCATTCCCAACTCGGCCATGCCGGCCTTTGGGTCCCAACTGAGCGATGAAGACGTGTGGAACCTGGTCAACTACATCCGCCGGTTGAGCGCGCAGGGCCGCCAGCCCCCCATCCCACCGCCGGCGGCAACAACGACGCCATAAGCCGGTCGTTCGACCGTCACTGTGCGAGTCTCTCGATATCCGCGAGTATATCACGAATGGTGAAATCCTCCGACATCAGGCGACGCTCGCGGCCTTGCTTGTCAATGAGGTAGAGCACGGCATTGTGGGTCACGTCGTAATCGGCGAGGCCGCCGGATAGACTCGGCCTGGTCGGCCCGCGCGTCACGCCGATGTGATAAGCCTGCCAGACCGCTTCCAGCGCCGGGCGGTTACCGGTGAGAAAAATGAGCTTGTCCGTGACCTGGCGAGCCGCGAGAAACTGCTGCACTTGCGCTGGCGTGTCGCGCTCCGGATCGACCGTCACCGCGACGAAAGCGACCCCTTGTGCCTGCTCGCCCAGCTGATCGTGAACCTGGCCGAGCTTGCTCGCCATCAGTGGGCAGGTGTCAGGGCAGTGGGTATACAGGAAGGTCAACACGACGACTTTGCCGCGCAGGTCAGACAGGGCCACCGGCTGCCCCGTCTGATCCACCAGGTGGAAGTCCGGCGCAGGCGTGCCGTCCAGGTCTGTGCCAACTCCGCCTATCGCCCCACTTACTGGCGACAGGCGCAGGTTGGACAGCGCCAGCGCCACGGCCAGGAGCTGTAATGCGCCTGCGACCAGGAACGGTGCCCATCGCTTAAGCCGCTCGCTGCTCATTTATCTTCTGCCCGCAGCCTGATCCGCAGCCTAACCCCCTCCCCCACTGCGCTCGATCATCTGGTTCAATAGATCGAAGCCGATCGCGCCCTCGACCATTTGGCCGTTGACCACGATGGTCGGCGTAGCCTTGATGCCGCGGTCCTGGGCCTGCTGTGTCTCCTGCTGGACCGTCTGGCGATAGCGGTGCGAATCCAGGCAGGTGTTGAATCTGGCTGTGTCCAGGCCGGGGATGCCTGTAGCCAGTGATTTCAGGCGGCTCAGGCTGAATCCGCCCTGGTTCTCACCGCGCTGATTGGTGAACAGGATGTCATAGTAGTCCCAGAACTTGCCCTGCTCGTTGGCGCACTCAGCCGCTTCGGCGGCGTCCTGCGACTCCGGGCCCAGGAAGGCCACGGGGTGGAAGACGAAGCGCACTTTTCCCGAGCCGGACTTGAAATAGGTGTCTTCAAGCTGGCGCGCCGTGCCGGTCGCAAACTGCGCGCAGAACGGACACTGGAAATCAGCGTATTCCTCGACGGTCACGGGCGCGTTGTCCGGACCCAGGGTTTTGTCGTGGGCATAGGGCCGTTCGACGAGCGTGACGGCGCGGGCCTGCTGCTGGAGGTTGAGGACGATCAGGCTGAGCGCCCCCACCACGGCGACGCCGGCGATCAACATCAGCAAGCGGCGTCGGTTGCGCGCTTCTCGGCGCTCACGCATTTTGCTACGGCGGGCCTGGCTGGAACTCATATCTAATCCTCCATGAAGTGGTTTAGCTCCCCTGGATGAGCTTCACCAGCGCTGGCTCGAGCTCCTGGCGAGTGAGGCCGCCCTCAAACTTGGCGGCGATGCGACCCTGGCGGTCGATCAGGAACAGCCAGGGTTCACTCGGTAGACCCCAGGCCTGGACTTCAGGCACCGGCCTGCCCGCCAGGAAGTCCTCCTGGCTGCGGTAAATCTCGATGTGGATGAAGTTCATCTGCCCACCGTATTTCTTCGCCAGTGCGGAGAGGACGTCCACCGACGGCCCGCAGGTGCGGCTGGTGCAGAAGGCCGGAGTGGCGAACAACACTGCCGTGGGGTTGCCGCTCGTAATGGCCTCGGCCACCGTCAGGCGGTAGAGGTCGGGGTTAGGGTCAGGTGC
>CADDZL010000250.1 GCA_902812335.1 Chloroflexota bacterium
GTTGGGCGGCATCGAAGGTCACCGTCACATCCTGACTGCTGGCCGGTGGGACGGTGCCGGAGGTTGGGTTCTCCGACAGCCAGGGCACATCGCTGCCCGTGAACACCCAGTTGATGCTGTTGTGCAGCACATCGGCCATCTGGCCGGTCCACCCATAGTAGAGCCCGACGTAGCCGCCGATGCTGACGACGGTGGCATTGTCCTTCTTGGCCACGAAGATCTCGCCATCCTGCCAGTAGGCCACAGCCGTGGAGCCAGCCGTCAGGTAGGTGCTCTGCAACCGATAGAAGTCGCAGACATTGGTCACACCTTGCATGATCGGGTCGTTCGGATCGTAGGTGCCCAGGCAGGACGTGGTGAAGAGGATGTAGCTGCCGTTCATGGCAGTGTAGCCTTCGTCCATGAACCGGCCCTGCATCTGCCAGCCGTGGGTGCCCATCGAGAACATCAGGTTGATCACCTTGCCGCCGGCGTCAACGTAGTCGGCCAGGACATTGCCCATGCCCACCGGGTCCGCGTAAAAGTAGTTGGACCAGGTGACAACAACGTCGTAGGCCTGCAGTTGCGCCAGCGTTGGGGTGGCATAGCGGGCGTCAAACAGGTCCACCGCGCCCAGGTCGCCATAGGCCTGCAGCATCTGCTGGATAGGGCTATACCCATTGTTGTCGTCGTCGGCGTTGACCAGCAGCACGTTCACCTGTGCTGGCCGGTGCGGCTTCGAGGGCGGCTTGATGGTCACTGTTTGGGCGTCATGTGGGGTTTGCCCCGCCTTTCCGGCGGCTGTGCCCTTAGGCGCTTCCGGTCTGGCGGGTATCTGGACCTGGCGTGGCTGGGCCAGCCCGCCTTGCTGCTCGAGGACTTGCCAGGTGAGGCTCACCCCGCCAGTGTTGTGGATGGTCATGGTCACCTGGGTCGAGAGGCCCAGCTCGGCCGTTCCCTCCAGGCTCGCCGGGGTGACGCTCATGCTCGGCGCCGGCAGGTGGAAGTCCTGCACCGCGATGGCATCCGTCACCACGTTAACGTTCTGGGTATCGGTGCCATAGCCCTCCACCGAACTGGAGGCCTGGAAGGGGTGCGTCCCCGTCAGCGACGAGAACAGGATGTAGAAGCCATCGGCCACGTTGGGATCATCGGGCGTGCCGAAGGTCGTCGCTTTATCGGCGGTGTGGTCCAGACTGGTCACCGTCGCGCCGTTCAGGCCGGCGCCGGTGTTGGCGTCATAGACGTTGCCCTCCACCAGGCCGCCTGGGACGGCCGCACAGTCTGATGCTCCTCGTATAGATATGTCATCCACATACCAGCCGGGGTAGGTGATTGAGAGGTCGGAATACAGGTGGAAGCGGACGCGGAAGTTACTCACCGCGTAGCTCGGGTCGAGGGTCACTGTGTGTTGCGCCCATTGCAGGTCGGTATTGCCATAGGCTGGGCCATACACGGTTGTCCACGTCGCCCCGCCGTTGTTGCTGACATCTACGTTACCGTAGTCACAGCAGCTTTCGGTCTGCAGCCACTGCCACCAGGACAGAATGATCTCCTGACCGGCGCGACCGCTCAGGTCAATGTCCGGCGAGGTGATATAGCTGTCCTCATAGTCATTGTAGTTGCCGGACAGGTTGGTCGCCCAGACGTTGCTGCCGGAATGGGCGCTCCCCGGCCCGCTCGTCGGCACACCCCAGGCCCACGTGCTATTGCTGCCACTGGCCGTGAACCCGCCGTTGTCTGCTTCGAAGTCCTGGAAGTAGGCATACTGGAAGGTGTAGCCCGGCGCGGTGCAGACCGTCCCATCCACCGTCAGGGCGAAGTTCTCGGTGGCGGGGGGCGTCACGCTGCGCGTTTCGGTGTTGTAACCCCCGCTTACGGCACTAACCACGAAGGTGTGCACCGTCCCCTCTGCCAGAGTCACTGAGTAGGTGCCGGTGGCCGGGTCGGTAAAGATCGTGGTGTTGAAGCCGGGGGCACTGATGTCTATGCGCGCATACAGCGGCCAGCCATGGCCGGAGCCATCGGTCACCGTGCCGCTCACGACGCCATTCTGCACCGGGCTGAGCTGGAAGTCTTGGGTCGTTGTCGCACCCTCGACAATCACGACCCCGGTCACCGTCTGGGAAGTCCACAGGTACTTGGTGGCAGTGACGTCATAAGTCCCTGCCGACAGTGTCATGGTGTAGTAGCCCGTGGCATCCGTTGTCGTGGATTGACCCATGTTGGTGGAGACGATGGCGCCGGGAATGGGGTTACCGGTCGTCTGGTCGGTCACATGGCCTTCCAGGTAACCGACATGGGCGATCTGGCTGACTGCCGCCAGCGCATCCACGCGGCCCCAGCCATAGATATAGTTGGGCACGACATTGTAGTTGACCCCGCCACATGAATCCGGGTCGGGCGGGTTAGGCATGCCTGTGTAGGCCGTGTCACGTATCAACTGCTCGATCGTAGCCACCTGGCCCTTCAGCCCAGGGTTGGCCGAGACGATCAGCGCCACAGTGCCGACCACATGTGGGCCGGCCATCGAGGTGCCGGCCCAGGCAGCGTAGGTACCGCCAGGCAGTGAGGAGCGGATATTCTCACCTGGCGCGACGATGTCGGGCTTGATCGCATTCGGATAGGGGATGGAGGGGCCGCGGCTGGAGAAGTATACCAGCGTTTCGCTGTGGTCAGCGGTAGCGCCGGTGGTGAACACATTGTCGTAGTCACCGGGCGAGCGCAACGTGCTGCAGTTTGGGCCTTCGTTCCCGGCAGAGACCTCGACGAACACACCGGCATCGCGCAGGCTCTGGATCACATCGTGGAAGACGGTGTAGTTGCCACCCCAGTAGCCCCACGAGTTATTGACCACATCCGGGGCCAGGGCTGGGTTCGGATTCTGGCCGTTCAGGTCCCAGGGAGCCAGGGCGAACTGGAAGCAGGTGATGAACCAGGCATCCTGGCCATAGCCGCCGCTGTCCATGTTCTTGCAGCCGATCCATTTAGCTCCCGGCGCGACGCCGATGTCGTCAACGAACGGCCCCGGCCCGTCGCCGCCGACGGCGGTGCCGGTGGTGTGCGTGCCGTGGCCAAAGTCATCGTAGGGGGTGGATTGACCATTAACGGCATCCCACCAGTTGTAGTTGTGGTCAAAGCCACTGCCTGTGTTGCCCCGGTACTGGTTGACCAGGGCCGGGTGGGTATAGTCCACACCGGTGTCCAGGTCACCAACGACTGCCCCGACCCCGGTATCGCTATACTGGGTCCAGACCTCATCGGCGTGGATAAAGCTGATGTTCCACTCGGTCGTCGTGGGCGATGATTTCTGGTCCTTGGACGATTTTTCGGGGGTGATGGCCTTGAAGTAGCGGTTGAGGACCACCTGACTGACTTCAGGCCGGGCAGCCACGTCCAGCAACACATCCTGGCCGGCTTCGATCAGGACCGCATTCACAATGTAGTAGGGCTTGAAGTGCACGCCCTTGCTTGCCAGGTACGAGCGCAGCCCCGCCTGGGTGCGGTCGGCAGTCGCGCGCAGGGCCTGATAGACAAACTCACCCTTTTCGCGCTTGGTCGGTAGCGCCGCTGCCGCGCTGGTGTCGGCTTTCTCCGCTAGAACGGCGATGAAGCTGGCCTTGCCATCACGCTGGATAGTCTGCCACAGCTCTGGGTCGATCTTAGCCAGCGGGTTACCAGCCGGCACCGGCGAAGCGGCCACGGCGGATACGAGGATGAGCAATGCCACCAGGCTCACGCCCACAAACAGTATTCGCTTGTTCGTCATTGAATGCCTCCCTCGTTGAGGATGAAGACCATCTTGGCTCTGCCCACCTGCCGAAGCTCATGGGCGTCAGAGACAAGGGGTATTGGGTACGGTTAGGCTACATTCCTCCTTTCTACAGGCTCCGGCTGCCCTCACAGCCATATACCTCCGCCGGCTGTGTTTCACCTGCTCTGGCCTCTTCAATAGTTGGAACTAGAGTTGGAACTTCCTACACGCTGCTTGGCTGGCTGCTATCTACCGTGGCACAGGCGACAACAGCCAGCAGGCTTAACAAAAGCCAGACAGTCACACTGACTGCCTGGCTAGAAACACTCCGCTCGAATAGGCACCAGAGAATAGGAATAGGTGTAATTAGTTGGGTATGGTGTTGCCGGATGATCCATCTTGCTGCGCAAGCGCCCTCCGAGCACTCTCACCGATCTCGTTGAGCCCGATCACCAGTTGTGAAGATTCACTCTTTCAACGTCGGGAGCCTAGCACATTATACTTCACACCTTGCCATCTGTCAATATGTTCTACCCTCTAGTTTCCGATAGGAAAGATTGGCAATCACACCGCTGCAATGATCACGGACTTTTGAGAATAACCGGCAGGTAAAACCAATAGGATGGGTTGAAGGCCGGGTTACTCCATTGTGGGGCGGTCTGGTCCGTGTCAATCCAGGCGATATTACACACCTGGACGCCTGGCGGGCACGCAACCGCGGGCAATGGAGCAGGCAACGCACTCCTGTCATGGGCAGGTGCAGGGTGCTGAGCGCCTGACCTGCTTCCCGGCGTTACCGTATCGGTGGGGGTATCCATCGGCGTGGGCGTATCGCCGGGCGTGTCCGTAGGTGTGGGCGGTACCGGGGTCTCGGTTGGTGTAGCGGTGGGTGTGTCGGTTGGCATGTAAGTCGCTGTCGCTGTATCGGTCGGGGTCTCCGTCGGCGTATGGGTGGGTGTGTCGGTTGGCACAGGTGTATCGGTCGGCGTAAATGGCACCGGCGTATCCGTCGGCGTGTCGGTCGGCGCGGGCGTTGGCGTGTTTGTCGGTGTTTCCGTTGGCGTGCGCGTCGGCGTGTCCGTCGGCGTGTTGGTGGGCACGCGCGTGCGCGTCGGTGTGCTTGTGCGTGTACTGGTTGACGTGTTCGTC
>CADDZL010000251.1 GCA_902812335.1 Chloroflexota bacterium
TCTTTCAGATCGGACGCGGCTCGGCCTGGGGTCTGGTGGCATTGTGCCCCCCCAAAAAAAGACTTGCACAGTCGGTATTATGGGTGTAAAGTCAACTCAAGGAGACTGTCCCATGACAGCAACAGAACCGACACCCACAACTGAAGAACCTCACCCTGAGGCCCAGCGACCGGGGTTGATCGGGATGATCGATCGCTTTGACGCTGCGTGGAACGCTCATGATGTGGACCTGGTGATGAATTTCTTTGCCGCTGATGCGATGGTGAAGCTCGTACCGCCGCTGGTCTCAGGTGAAACCGGCGAGTACACCGGCCAGGAGCAGATCCGGGGTTTTGTCGAGAAGTTCATGCCGGGCTTTCACGTCGAATCGAGCGACCACGAGATGACGTCAGGCGACGCCATCACCTGGCTATCGAGGGTATCGGCAGATGGGCATGGAGCGGCTCGACGTGACGGCTGAAGCGACGATCCAAAGGGGCCAGATCCAATCTTTCGTCGTGACCTTTAACGAGGAGAACGTGCAGCGGCTCCAGGCCGCCGGGCCGCCTTCATAGAAGGCCGGAGCTGAAGACCCGCGCCCCGCTAGCCCGCCGGTTCGTTAGGGCGCTCGGCCAGGGTGAGACGGAGACGGCGAAGGTGCGCCCGTCACGCCAGACCGTGAGCGACGCGTACCTCGCCGTCCTCGGCCTGGCGCGAAATGCAGGCGCAGATCAGCTCGTCAACCGTCCAGTTGGACATCGGGGCAGAGTATAGGTGCGGAGGCGGGGGGATGGCAAGGCGCTGTAAGCAGGCCTGCCAGGTTTCCGAAACCTGGCAGGTCTCTTGATCGCAGCGATAGAGGAAGCATCTACGGCATCTAGCGGTTCACGCCGTTGTTGGTCATGAACGCATCCGCTGTGCCATTCGGGTTGGGGACGTGGTTTGATACCACCGCGATGTTCTGGTTAGCCGTCACCCAGGCCGAGCCCACGAGAACGACGTAGCTAGGGTCCGCCGGCGCGGGGTTGAAGATGCCTGTGGAGTTCGTCGGAACTGTTTTCGATTCAGAGGTTACGTAATCGCCACTGTTGTAGTAGTATATCACCGTGACCGTGGTGGATGTCGATCCCAGGTTCTGCACCGCCAAGCCAGTGTACCAGTTGTCTTTCCCCCGCCACCCATCTCGGTTCTTCATCACCAGGGGGACCGCTGCCGTTTTCGTCCCCCCACGTGGGCTGCTGTAGTTGGTGGCGTTGTAGTCCCCCGGTATCGAAAATCTCACCTGGTTGACAATGCCGGCCAGCACCTGACTGCCGTCGGCCACGCCAGAACCGACATAGGTGGCTCCGCCCGGCGTGCAGCCCCCATCGGGGGGCGCAGGATAGAACGCCTGCATGCCGTTGGCGCTCAGGGAGAAGGAATGGGATTGGCACCAGACCCCGTTATTGAGTCCGCTGTGGTAGTAATAGTTCACTGTGCCGGCGTTGCTCGTACCGGAGGCGTCCTGGAGCGCGACGCCGGAGTTGTAATTGTAGTTGTTGCGCATCAGCAGCGGGAAGGGGAGAAGGTCAATACGCGTAGGGAAGCCCTCGTAGGCCATGTAGGAGTCAGGCACAGTATCGCCGGTGTAATCCTTCCACTGGTTGACGACAGCGGCCAGGGGTTGGGAACCGGTGACCTTGGCCGCGCCAGCGCCGGTGCCACACCAGTTGGGATTGACGGTGACCGAGCCGTTGCGATGGATAGTATCCAAAGTCTGGGAGCAGGTTGAGCTGGAGATCAGGGTCACGGTCGGGCTGGTATCTTGAGTCCCAGCGTTAAAAAGGATGAAGTTGGAGTACCAGCCGTAGTTGTTGTTATGGTAGAGAGGCAGGTAGAGTGTGTAACCTGTCTGGTCGAGGCCGGTGTAGGCGGCTGCGGTGTATGTGTATGATGGCGGGTTGGCTTCGTGGAAATTCATGACACCCACAGCCACATCCTGGCTGGCGTCAATCACCACGCCGTAGGTCCCACTCGCCGAGGGGAGTGGAAGGTCCCAGTAACTATTGCTAGGAAGATTAGGCATCCACTGCGTGTACAACCAGTTACCAGATGTATCATAAAACTTGGCATCCACGAGCGCATTGCCGCTGTTGGTGCGAACTATGACTGAGGAATTCCAACCGTTCGCGTTCACGCGCACATCGGGCAGGTAGGTAGGCGCCCGCCGGACGAACTCGACGGCATCGACCCCCACCCTCCGGCCGCTGCCAGCACCTTCCCCTGTGAAGCTGCTGACGCGCACATAGTTGGATGTGCCCTCACTGAGGCGATAAACACCAATGCTCAGCCACCGATCGACTCCCGCGCGGTCGTCGTAGATACCTTGCTGGTCTATTATAGCCGTATTTTGGCCCCCGTAATAAGAGACGGTGTAATTTGCCTTCCATGTCGTGGTATTCAGTCTGTGGATGTAGACGTAGATTTCGTACATGCCTTGCTGAGGAATATTGGGGTTCCATTGAGCCCAATAATCTTCCGTATCAGTGACGTTGGTATGCCAACTATGATTATTGTAACCGGCGGGATCTTCAAACCAATTGCGGCAAGGGCTGACGGCACAGCCCTTGGTGAAGCCGGCATCCAGGTCATCTACTATTATGAAGTTGGTACCGGTACCATTAACCGGGATTGGCATGGCGCGGCTTACCTGACCGCATTTATTCGCCCATTGGCCATCGTACCACAGGCACAGGCTTGTTTCCCCAGAATAGCTCTGCCACGGATCGGTGTAGCCGCCGCTCCAGCCGAAGGGGTCTGTAACCACTCTATTGTGAATCACCCCAAAGTGGAGATGCGCTCCTGTAGAGTTACCGGTATTCCCACTGGTGCCGATAACCTGGCCGGAGATGACCTGCTGGCCAACGGAGACGGCGAGCGCGCTGAGATGCCCATATCTGGTCGTATAGCCGTTGCCGTGATCGATCTCGATGTACAGACCCCAGGCAGCAAGTGTTCCAGAGCGATAGCGGTCAGAATACCAGCGGGCTTGTACGACCTGTCCGCTTGCTGCCGCGAGGACTCTTTCATAGACAAGGTTAAAGTCATATCCATCATGGCCATCGTAGCAATATGGGTTGCAATCCGCGCTCTCTGCGCCCGTGAAAATAACGACGTTAGGGTATGTGCTATTAGGAGGGTTTGTGTAGGTGGGGTATTTGTGGTCGAAATACGAATTTATGCTCTTGGAGCCGTAGTATGGAGTGCTGAGGGGTGGAAAGGTGAGGGGAGACGCCTGCTGCGCCTCAGCCTTCTGAGTCGGGGGTAGCAGGACCACTCCGGGACTTCCCAGGATGATGGCCAGCACCACAACCGCTAAAAGGGTAGCTCTAGCCTTTCTGGCAGACATACGCTGCTCCTTTCTGTAGGACAGGGCGTGGGCAGTTGGCTTATTGCTGCAACCAGACGGGATAGCGTACGGGCTTACCTTCGTTAGTGAGTTGGCGTAACCCTGTGCCATCAGCGTTGATCACCCAGATTTCAGAGGTGCCGCTTTGTTTGGAAGCGAAAGCGATCATTGAGCTGTCAGGTGACCAGGCTGGCTCGATGCCCGATGCCAGCCGCCGCACTTCCCCTGTGATGATATTCTCGATATAGATAGCCGTTCCCTCAAACACACAGGTTTCGGGGTCAGGTGGAGCTTGCACGTCACAACCGAAGCTTTGGCCCGCATCCTGGCCCGTGACGGCCAGCCACTGGCTGTCAGGCGACCAGACAGGGCTGAAGCCCCAGCCATATAAGAAGGGAGCTGACAGCGGTCGTCGGTTCTGGCCATTTGCATCCATGATCCAGAGGAGGCTACCTGGTGTGGAGGGGCCCTTACCGGTATGGGGCTCTCCGATATAGACCAGGTAGGCGCCGTTGAGAGACCAGGAGAACACGTCAGCTGTGCCGCCCTCAACGATCAGGCGCGGTTGGCTCCCGTCAGCGTTGGCCAGCCATATCTGGCCCAGTTGCAGCGTCTTGTTGTAACCATAGGCCAGCGTGCGCCCATCAGGCGAGATAGCCGCTCCGTCAACCGTCAGCTCTGATAGCCGCTGATGGTCTCCCCCCTGGCTATCCACGAGCCACAGATCAAGAGTCCAGTCAGGTCTATACAGGACGTGGCGACTGTCAGGGTGCCAATTATAGAAGAGGCCCGGCCCATTGGGACCTCCCCGTATGAAGCTGCCTAGTAAGGGCGCTATCTGTCCACTTGTGACATCTAGCATGAAAACTGCCCAGCCACCTTCGGAAGGGCTTATCATCGCTACGTGCTTACCGTCTGGCGAGGGAAACAGCGGCCCCCCTAGCCCTAGCGTACCCGATATCCGAGCGGTTGGAGCTACTGACTTTCCCGCAGCGTCCACACGTAGCTGGTAGATAGCTGGCCCTTCGGGGTCTGTTCTCCGGTACAGGATGGCTCCCGCAGCGCCAGGCACCGGGGTCCAGGTTGGGGCAGGAGTGAGCGTTGGGAGCGGTGTTGGTGATGGTGGCAGTGTGCTGGTCGGTGAGGGAGGTGGCTCCGGAGTGAGTACGGTGGGCAACGGGGTGGGCAATGGGCTCAGCACTGTGGCCGTCGCCCTTGAAGAGGGTTGCTGGGGCGCAGGCGGGCTGCCCTGCGACCTGAAGATCAAGACCAGCGATACCACGACAGCCCCGACTACAGCCAGACCCAACAGGCTGGCGAGCAGGTTCCACGTCCTTTTCATGGCTCTTATCCTCCTTGCGGAGTACACTCTCCGCGTCCAACAGCAGACGCTACAGCCAGGGCGCTCGTTCCCGGCTGTAGAAATGAGGCCAGTGGGACTACACCATCGTACCCGCCATCAGGTCAATTGGTGTGAAATATCACCAATTCGTGACACATTTCATTATAT
>CADDZL010000252.1 GCA_902812335.1 Chloroflexota bacterium
GAGAAGCGGAAGCCCTCGGTTGGATAAAGCAGATCGTAGCCCACCCAGGCATGGCCGCGCCGTAGCGCGTCATAGATCAGCGCCCGGTCATGGGCGAAGTCACCCGTGAGCGGCCGGGGCGTCAGGATGTGCGTGTTGACGGCGCGGAAGAGATAGTCATAAGGGAAAATCACCCGCTCCAACGGCCCCAGGCGGTAGCGTGCGCCGTGGGCATCCGCACCGCCGATGGCCGCCACCCGCCGCCCTTCGGCCAGCAGCTTATCCCACAGCGTCAGGAGCTGCGGGAACGGCCCACGGATGCCGGCTTCGGGGGTGCGCGCGTAGCGGATGGCGTTGAACCAGTAACGCATCAGCGACTTAAACTCCGACATGTAGTTCCAGATCTCCAGGCCAGTGAACCCGCTCACCTCCCAATCCACCCAGGGCAGGGCGGGCTCGCCGATCCTGGGCGCGGCCTTCTCGAAGGGGTGGGCCAGAAAGCAGAAGCCGCCAGCGGTGCGCACCGCATCAATCAGGCGCTGGGGGCTGGCCGCGTAGTGTGCGACCTCGGCCTCGGCTCCGTAGACGAGCAGGTGATTGGCCTGGGGCCGGCGGCGCACGTCATGGACCTCTTCGCCCACCAGGAGCAGCAAGCGTCGCCCATCCTGGCGGCTGTAGATGCCTTCGACCCCTCGCACCCAGACGTTGTGGTCGGTGACGATGACGAAATCGAGTCCGGCTTCCAGTGCCGCCGCCGCGATGTCGGCGTGATACAACGCCCCATCAGAATACGGTGTATGGGCATGTGCATTACCGACATATTCTACCCAGGCCATGATACCTGGTGCATTTTAGCACCAGAGCAGGTTAGCATCAATAGTTCGGCCCGGCGTTTAGAACTCCCAGCCGAAAACACAAAGCCCCGCGACCCGATTGCGCGCGGACCACAATGGATTACAATTCATCTGGAAACCCGGCTCTCGGTTAAGGAGGAGTCCCAATGGCTCGTCTGACGATTGGCCCTACCACCTTCGAGTGGGGGGCGCGCACTTATATCATGGGCATTATCAACGTCACGCCAGATTCCTTCGCCGGTGATGGGCTGATGGCGGTCGGCGATAATTGGGTGCAGGCGGCGGTGGCTCAGGGTGTGCGCTTTGCCCAGCAAGGAGCCGACATCCTCGATGTGGGGGGTGAATCCACCCGGCCGGGAGCTGCGCCGGTCAGCGCCGAAGAGGAACTGAGGCGGGTCGTGCCGGTCATTCGGGCATTGGCGGCGGCGGTCAGTGTGCCCATCTCGATTGATACCGCCAAGGCCGTCGTTGCGGAGGCAGCACTCGAAGCCGGTGCCGCCCTGGTCAACGATGTCTGGGGGCTACGCCTGGACCCGGACCTGAGGCAGGTGGTTGCCAGGCGACGTGCTCCGGTTGTGCTCATGCACAACCGCAGCCGCCAGGAGCATGTGGTTCGCGAAGCCCAGTTGGGGGGACGATATGTGGGCATTGCCTATGACGACCTGATGGCTGACATCGCCCGTGAGCTTAGGGAGAGCATCGCCCTGGCTCACGCCAGCGGCATCCCCGATGACCACATCACCGTTGACCCGGGCATCGGTTTCGGCAAGACGGTGGCCCAGAACCTGGAACTGATCGACCGGCTGGGTGAACTGCGGCAGTTGGGTTACCCGGTGCTGGTAGGGCCCTCGCGCAAGTCGTTCATCGGCTATACCCTGAATTTGCCGCCTGAGCAGCGACTGGAGGGGACAGCCGCTGCGGTGGCCATCGCCATTGCCCGGGGGGCGGATATAGTGCGGGTCCACGATGTTGGGTTCATGGTGCGGGTGGCCCAGATGACCGACGCCATCGTCCGGCGCCGGGCCAATGACAAGGGGTGAGTGCTGTGACTAACTCTGACATTCAAGCTGCCTGGCACTACCACAACGGAACCAAGCATCCCAACGGCACTCTGTTGGACCGCTGGCACTTCTATGACCCGAGGGACCAACCGCTGCTGTTCAAAGTTTACACCGACCTGGAGCCTGTCCCCCTGCCCCTGGATACTACGCCACAGGGTATATCGGCGCTTGTCGCCATCTCCACTCATGGGCTGCCGGCTGGCGACGAACGGCTACCCGACATCGGGGCGCTGGCGAGGATTCTCTACTTTTCGGCCGGCATTACCAAGTACATCAAATACCCACCGCCCTGGGGAGAAGTCCCCTTCCGCGCTGCTGCCTGCACCGGCGCGTTGTATCATATCGAGCTCTATCTGGTCTGCGGGCCGCTGCCTGGACGGTTCCCTCTGGAGGCCGGGGTCTATCACTTTGATCCCAGGGGACTAGCCCTAAGACGCCTGCGCCAGGGCGATTATCGCGGTCTCCTGGTTGGGGCGAGTGGGAATGAGCCCGGCATCGCTCACGCGCCGGCCGTCCTCATCTATACGGACGTCTTCTGGCGCAACGCCATCAAGTATCAGGCACGCGAGTACCGACACGCCTTCTGGGATAGCGGCACCATCCTGGCCAATACCCTGGCCATATCCTCGGTGCATGACATGCCGGCCAGGGTGGTGGCCGGATTTGTGGATGGGTGGGTGAGCCGCTTGCTGGGCCTGGAAACACAGCCAGAACTGCCCCTGGTGCTGGTCCCGCTCGGCTACACTCCCGACGCGATAGCCCCATCGGCCCCCGAAGTTCCCCCGCTCCGGCTGAAGACCGAGCCGGCTTCGGACCGCGAGCGCGACTACCCGGCGATACACGCCATGCACGCAGCTTCCGCCTTAATGGATGAGGAGGAGGTGGTTGCCTGGCGCGGTCAGGCTCTACCCATGGCACTGCCAGCGCCATCGGGCCCGCTTTTCCCGTTGCAGCCCGACGGCGCTGACGCGATGTCCCCGGACCCCCTGGAGCCGGTGATCATGCGCCGGGGGTCCACGCGCCGCTTCGCCCGCATGCCGATCACCTTCCGGGAACTATCCACCCTGCTAGAGCGGGCCTTGCGGGGCGTGCCCGCCGACTTTCTGCAGCCGGCCGGCGCGATGCTGAACCATGCTTATCTGATCGTCAACGCCGTGGATGGCCTGGAGCCGGGCGCTTACGTCTTCCATCGCGACCGGCAGGCGCTGGAGTTGCTGAAAGCGGGAAACTGCCGTGGCACCGCTGGCCATCTCGCCCTGGGCCAGGACCTGGCCGCCGACGCCAGTGTAGATATCTTCTTCCTGGCAGACCTGAAGCCGATCCTGGAACGATGGGGTAATCGCGGCTATCGCGCCGCCCAGTTGGACGCTAGTATTGCGGCCGGCCGGCTGTATCTCGCTGCCTACGCGCAGCGGCTGGGTGCTACCGGCCTGACCTTCTACGATGATGCCGTGACCGACTTCTTCTCGCCCCATGCGCGGGGCAAGAGCGTCATGTTCCTGATCGCGCTGGGGCAGAAGGCCCGGCGCAGGTAGCGGGCCATTAAATGCTGAAATCTCATCTATGCGTAGATGACCTATGGTACAGTTCTGCGCTCAAACCACATCAAAGGAGGCTATCACGTGTCCACAGAACAGAATAAGACAGTTGTGCGCCGCTTCAGTGAGGAGCTCATCAGCAAGGGAAACATGGCAGTCGCAGACGAGCTGATTGCCGAGAACTACGTCAACCACAACCCCATTCCAGGACAGATGCCCGGCCGTGAGGGCTTCAAGAAATCGGTCGCAGGCTTGCGGACTGCTTTCCCTGACCTGCATGAAGCGGTTGAAGAGATGATCGCCGAGGGAGACAGGGTGGTCGTCCGTGCAACGCGGCATGCCACCCACAGAGGCGCGTTCATGGGTGTAGCGCCTACCGGCAAGCACGTGACCATCCCGACTATGTACATCCTGCGCGTCGCGAATGGCCAAATCACGGATGCCTGGCTCAATTGGGATATGTTGGGCTTGATGCAGCAGTTGGGCGCTGCTCCGTTACCGGGGCAGGCCGGGTAATCACTACAGACCTCCAAGGTCTGGCAAACCTCGGAGGTCTGAAACTGCGCGCACCTATTGACATCGCCCCTCATCTGTGTTATTCTATAAGTAGCACATTTGTTCTGTCTCACGAACCACCGTAGGTGCAACCTGTGCCGGTCAGGGGATGCCTGTCGGCAGTGATGGCGGTTGGAGGGCGATGCCATGGATGCTTTGGACAAACTCCAGTTCCTGGGTCAGGCGACACAGTATGAGCCAGCCGAGGAGACGACTGTTGCGGGCACGGTTCTGGCCCCGAAGGCAGCCCGTGACCTGAGCGGCTGCATCTTTGAGGCGGCCACACCCCATGGCCGCGTCCCCTTGCTCAAGACACTCCTGACCAGCGCCTGCGAGCGCGATTGCTTCTATTGTCCCTTCCGCGCCGGACGCGATTTCCGCCGCGCGACCCTCAAGCCCGACGAACTGGCCCAGACCTTTGACGCCATGCACCGCGCCGGGCTGGTCAAAGGGCTGTTTCTCAGTTCCGGCATCGCCGGCGGCGGCCTGCGCACCCAGGACCGGCTGCTGGCCGTGGCCGAACTGCTGCGGGGCAAGTACGGCTTCCGCGGTTACCTGCACCTCAAGATCATGCCCGGCGCCGAACGGGCCCAGGTCGAGCGGGCGATGCAACTTGCCGACCGGGTTTCGGTCAATCTGGAAGCGCCCAACGGCGAGCGGTTGGCGCGGCTGGCTCCCCATAAGGTGTTTATGGAGGAATTGATGCGCCCGCTGCGCTGGGTCGAGGAGATTTCGAGGAGGCATACCAGCAGGCCTGCATGATCAGTGCGCCGGGAGTCCTCCCGTCACATGTGCCCCACGCGCTTCTAGTGCTCATGGACCTGGTCGAAGCTGCT
>CADDZL010000253.1 GCA_902812335.1 Chloroflexota bacterium
CAGCAATTCGGCCTGGGCCATCAATTCCGCTTTCAACTCGGCGCGGGTGCGTTTCATGGGGCATCTCTCCAGTCATTCGTTTGCCCCTATCTTCCCCCAGATTGCCCCAAAACTGAAATGCACCCCCTGGATTGTAGCGGCCGCCATCGTTCAGGAGCCCGGCGGCCGTGCTACCCCCCCAGGTGATCATCTGGGTATCCGTCCACACCGAACGGGGGTTGAAGCGGGCCGCAGGGACATTGGCCGTTGTGGTCGGGATCCAGGTGTCGGTGAGCGGGTTATAGCGCCCACCACTGTTGAGATAGCAGGTCTGGCCGCACCTGCCGGCCCACACGATCATTTCCTGGCCGCTCCAGACCGTCCCGCCGGCGGCGATACGGGCCTGGGGGGCATTGGTTAGCGAGGTGGGTTGCCAGGTATCGGTGACCGGGTCGTAGCGTCCGCCAGTGTTAAGGAAACAGGTCAGGCTGGATGGGTTGCACACGCCTCCCCAGACGATCATCTGGCTGCTCGTCGCCACCCCGCCGTGATGGGAACGCGGCTCTGGGGCGTTGGTCGTGGAGGTTGGGGTCCAGGTATCGGTGACCGGGTCGTAGCGCCCGCCGGTGTTGAGCAGAGTGCTGCTGTTGTCCAACCCACCCCACACAATCATGAGACTGTCCAGCCAGACCGCTGAATGACCCAGGCGCGGGTCGGGGGCAGCGGCGATGCTTGTGGCCGTCCAGGTGTCGGTGGCGGGATCATAGATGCCGCCGGTGTTGGTGTAGATGCCGGTGCTCACCTCTCCCCCCCAGACGATCATCTGGCTGCCGGTCCACACCGCCCGATGGGCAATGCGGGCCGAAGGCGCGCCGACGGTTGACATCGGGGTCCAGGTGTCGGTGGCGGGGTCATAGATACCGCCGGTGTTGGTGTAGACATCGGTGCTGACTTCTCCCCCCCAGATGATCATCCGGCTGCCGGTCCACACGGCTGTGTGGCTATTGCGGGGCGCGGGGGCATTAGCGATTGAAGTTGGGGTCCAGGTATCGGTGGCAGGGTTATACCGGCTGCCGCTGTTCACGTTAGTGCTACAGGTCACATCGGTACACCCTCCCCAAACAATCATCTCACTGCCGGTCCACACCACTGTGTGAAGAGAGCGAGCTGCCGGTGCGTTCTGGCTGCTGGTTGGTAGCCAGAAGCCCGGGCCTGAGGCTCTCGCTTCTGGCACGGTCGGTGGCCGGACGCCCGCTGCCCCACCTTGAGATGTAGAAACCAGCATGAGCATAACCACGCTGGCCAGGATCAGAATCAAGCGACGCATGGGATTCCTTTCGTTTTCTCGATGTCCTGATGCCGCCCTCGGCCCAGATTGTAGCCCCAATCAACCCGACTGTCCACAAGATGGGTTCATTTTCCTTAACAAGTATCTAACGTCATTCTAACACAAGTGTGGTATGTAATAACCGGGTATTTCTGTGTGGGGTGGGGGTCAGGCTTCACCACGGGAATATTTAAGGTTTTGTGAGATGGTTCACATACTAATCTGGTCTTTATGGTATAATATAAGGTGAGTGACCAGAACGACAATGCGTCACTCTGAAGGGGTTAGGATCATGGCAATACGAGGACATGCCGGCCGGGAGTCCGGCCAGAGTTTGATCGATCTGTATTTCGAGGATGTTGGTGGAGCGAGACGGTTATCACTGGAAGAAGAACGGGCTTTGGGGCGGCGCATAGCCGCCGGTCACCAGGCTGAGAAGAAGCTACAGGATGGACAGTTCCCCGCCGAGGAGCGCAATGCACTGGAACAGATCATCGCCGATGGTCAGGCCGCTCGAGACGAACTGGTGTTGCATAATGTCCGTCTGGTCGTCAGCCTGGCCCGCGCCTACCAGGGCCGGGGCCTGCCCCTGGCCGACCTGATCCAGGAGGGTAATCTGGGCCTGCTCCAGGCGGCTGAGCACTTCGACGCGGAGCGCGGTTTCCACTTCTCGACCTATGCTGTGTGGTGGATTCGCCAGGCGATCCTGCGGGCCCTGGCCAACAAAGCCCGCCTGATCCGCCTGCCGGTCAATGTGATGGACGAAGTGAGGCATGTGCGCCGCACGGCCGACTTCCTGGCACACGAGCCGGATGAGGCGGCCGGTACAGCCGAGTTAGCCGAGCGCACCGGCCTATCGCCGGAGCGGGTTCAGCATTTGCTCAACATCATGCGCCCGCCGCTGGAGTTGGACTATGTCACCGGCGCCGACGACGCGGCTGAGTTCGGTCAGTTTATCGCCGATCCCGATGCGGTGCTGCCGGAGGCCGAGAGTGAGCGTACTCTACTGGCTGCCGATCTGGAATCGGCCCTGACACATCTGCCTGACCGCGAGGCGCGCATCTTGCGGTTACACTACGGCCTGGCCGATGGCGTGGCTCACAGCCTGAGCGAGATCGCCCGCTTTCTCAATCTGTCACGCGAACGCGTACGCCAGTTACATGCCCAGGCGCTTGAGACACTGCGCCGCTCACAAGTGGGTGTCCCTCTGGCCGACTACCTCCAAAGCTAGTGGCCAGTAGTCAGTTGTCAGTAGCCGATGATCGGACATCTGATTACCGGCTACTGACAACTGGATTGACATTCCCACCTACGCGACCTACAATTCTCTATAAGCGAACCGAGCGTCTCCTCCGCTGATGAGGGGGTACATTGCGGTCTTGAGGTAGTATTCGCCTTCTGTCACCCTGGGCGCGGTGAAGGTCTCCTGTCCCCAGGGCCGAGGGGCTTCGCTGCGCTCAACACGACAGGGGAGAAGGTGTGGATCAAGTCCTCATAATGTGGTAGAATATTGACGACTGACAACTGAGGTGATGGGGAATGAGGAGCATAGAGCGATGATATTCAAGCGCAGACCCTTCGGGAATGACCCGGATGCCTTACAAAGCGAGATCGAGCGACTGTTCGGCGTGCCCAGCACCGTCCGCCGCTGGGCGATCATGCGGCACAGCCATTGCTGGCAACCGCCCACCGATGTCTATGAGACCGAGGACCACGTCGTCGTCCAGGTCGAGGTCGCCGGCATGCGCCATAGCGAGTTTACCGTCTCCCTGAACGAGCGCGTCCTGTCCATTAGCGGCACACGCC
This sequence comes from Chloroflexota bacterium, assembly GCA_902812335.1. Taxonomy (GTDB): domain Bacteria; phylum Chloroflexota; class Anaerolineae; order DSLN01; family DSLN01; genus DSLN01. The sequence continues at coordinate 3,113 of CADDZL010000253.1, forward strand.
CAAACCCCGGCCCGAAGACCGCTTATCAACAGATGGAGATCCCTTACGGCGATTTTCACACCGAAGTGTACATCGCTATCCCCATCGCCGAGGACGCCATTCAAGCCACCTATTTCGACGGTTTCCTCAAGGTCTTGTTGCCCAAAGCCAAGAGCCAGCGGGTTCGTATCCTAGATGTGAGCACCGATGAGTATGACGCCAGAGAAGGATAATCAGCCGGACGAGGTCCTCACGCGCGAGGAAGAGAGCAAGCCGGTTGCCGTCGAAAAGGAGGGTGAGGTAGTCTCACTCTCTATTCCTAACGAGCTGGCCATTCTGCCGCTGCGCGCGACGGTAGTCTACCCGCTCACGGCCGTCCCCCTCACCGTCGGCCAGCCGCGATCCATCAAGCTGGTGGACGATGCTGTTGTCGGCGAACGGCTCATCGGCCTGGTCGCCAGCCGCAACCCGGAACTGGAGGAGCCCGGCCCGGACGACATCTATCGCGTGGGCACGGCCGCCATCGTCCATCGCCTGTTTCACGCCCCCGACGGCACCATCCGCCTGCTGGTTCAGGGCGTCGAGCGCATCCGTATCGGCACGTTCACCCAGACCGCACCCTACCTGCGGGCGCAGGTTCAGATCATGCCCGATGTGGTCGAAGACTCGGTTGAGGTGCAGGCCCTGATGCGGAGCGTGCTGGATCAGTTCCGCCGCCTGACCGAGCTGGTCCCCGGCATGCCCGCCGAGTTGCTGGCGGCGGCGCTGGCCGTGGATGACCCGCGCCAACTGGCCTATACCATCGCCAACTACATCCGCATGGACTTCAGCGACGCTCAGGAAATCCTGGAGTTGGATAGCGCCACCGCGAAATTGCGCAAGCTGATGGGCATCCTGGCCAGAGAGCTGGAAGTGCTCGAACTAGGCAAGAAGATCCAGACCGAGGCCCGCAGCGAGATGGAGAAGGTGCAACGCGAGTACTTCTTGCGCGAGCAGTTGAAGGCTATCCAACGCGAACTGGGCGAGGGCGACGAGCAGACGGTCGAAATCGAGGAGTTCCGCCGCAAGATCGAGGCGGCGAAGATGCCGGAGGAAGCCGAGAAGGAAGCCCGCCGCGAACTTGACCGGCTGGCCAAGCTGCCCACCGCCGCGGCTGAGTACGGCGTCATTCGCACTTACCTCGACTGGCTCACCAGTCTGCCCTGGAGTGTGACGACGCCCGATAACCTGGATATTGCTCATGCCCGCCAGGTCTTGGATGAGGACCACTACGATCTGGAGGAGATCAAGGAGCGCATCCTGGAATACCTGGCGGTGAGGAAGCTGCGCCAGGAACGACGCATGGCGGAGGAGGGCGGAGGCTCGTCGCCCCCTGTTGACTACATCCGGCGGGAGCGCGAGGGCGTGATCCTGTGCTTCGTCGGGCCGCCGGGCGTGGGCAAGACCAGCCTGGGCCAGTCCATCGCGCGGGCGATGGGACGCAAGTTCATCCGCATGAGTCTGGGCGGCGTGCGCGATGAGGCCGAGATCCGCGGCCACCGCCGCACCTATATCGGTGCGCTGCCCGGCCGCATTATCCAGGCCATCCGCCGTGCCGAAACGCGCAACCCGGTCTTCATGCTCGACGAGGTGGACAAGCTGGGCATGGACTTCCGTGGCGATCCGGCCTCGGCGCTCTTAGAGGTGCTTGACCCGGAGCAGAACCGCGAGTTCCGCGACCACTATCTGGA
>CADDZL010000254.1 GCA_902812335.1 Chloroflexota bacterium
AGCCCCCGCATCCTTGCTGCTGGAGATCGGCACCGAGGAACTGCCCGCCGCCGACCTGTCAGCGGCCCTGGCGCAACTGGTCGAGAGCGTACCATCTCTGCTGAGCGGTCTGCGGCTGGAGCATGGCCCGATTCAGGTCAGTGGCACGCCGCGACGGCTGGTCATTACCGTCGCCGACCTGGCTCTGCGCCAGGCTGACGAAGAGATCCTGGTCAAGGGCCCACCGGCTAAAGTCGCCTTCGACGCCACTGGTGCACCGACCCGCGCTGCCGAGGGCTTTGCCCGCGCTCAGGGCGTGGACGTGCGGGCACTCGAGGTCCGCGAAATGGATGGCGGGCGCTATGCCGTCGCCATCAAGACGCAGCGTGGTCGCCCGGCGCCCGAAGTCCTGGTCGAGGAGCTGCCCCGGCTGATCGCAGGGCTGCGCTTTGCCAAAACCATGCGCTGGAATGCCAGTGGTGTCAGCTTCTCGCGCCCCATCCGCTGGATTGTCGCGCTCCTGGGCGACCAGGTCATCCCGTTCAGTTACGCCGGCGTCGCCAGCGGCCGCACCAGTCGCGGCCCGCGCCCTGCCGGCTCGCCCGACATCGTGATCGAAAGCGCTGCGTCCTATGCGCGCCAGATCGCCGCCGCCGGCATCGTGCCTGACCCGGACGAGCGCCGCCGCCGCATCGCCGCCCAAATCACCGCCCTCGCCGCCGAAGTCGGTGGCCGGGTACCCGACGACCCGGCGCTGCTGGAGGAGGTGGCCAACCTGGTCGAGCAACCCACCGCGCTGCGTGGCGGGTTCGAGGCCACCTATCTGGGCCTGCCCCGTGACGTGCTTATCACCGTCATGAAGAAGCATCAGCGCTACTTCCCCATCGTTCAGGATGGCCAATTGCTGCCCTACTTCATTACTGTGCGCAACGGCGATGAGACCCACCTGGATGTGGTGCGGCAGGGCAACGAAGAGGTCATCCGGGCGCGCTTCGCCGACGCGGACTTCTTCTACCGCCATGATGTCCAGCAGCCGCTGGAAGCCTACCTGCCCCGCTTGGAGACCCTGACCTTTCAGGAGAAACTCGGCTCGATGCGAGCCAAGGCCGAGCGCATCACCGCCCTGGTCGAGCCTCTGGCAGATTGGCTGGGCCTATCGGAGAACGAACGCAGCGCGGCCCTGCGCGCAGCAGCTCTGTGCAAGGCCGACCTGGTCACACGGATGGTGATCGAGTTCACCAACCTGCAGGGCGTCATGGGGCGCGAGTATGCCCGTCACAGTGGTGAGCCTGAAGCCGTGGCCACGGCCATTTTCGAGCACTACCTGCCGCGCTTCGCCGGCGACCACCTGCCGGCGACTCGGCCCGGCCTGGTCGTCGGCCTGGCCGACCGGCTCGACAGCCTGGCGGGGCTCTTTGCGATCGGGCTGGCCCCCACCGGCTCGGCCGACCCATATGGGCTGCGCCGGGCGGCGCTCGGCCTGATTCAGAACCTGCTCGGTCATGGTCTCTCCCTCGATCTGCGCCAGGCCCTCGAGTTGGCCGCCCATCAGTTGCCGGTCACCGCGGAGCCGGCCGCGCTGGAGCAGGCCCTGGACTTCATCAAAGGCCGCTTGCGAGGCGTGCTTCTTGACGCCGGCCTGCGCTATGATGTTGTAGAGGCGGCCCTGGCAGAGCGCGGTCACAACCCCTATGCGGCTCGCGCAGCGGCCATCCAGTTGAGCACCTGGGTCGCCCGGCCGGAGTGGCCGGCGCTGCTGGCCGCCTATAGCCGCTGTGTGCGCATCACCCGCGACGAGAAAGAGGCCTATCCGCTGGACCCGGCCCGCTTCATCCATCCGTCTGAGGTGCGGCTATACCAGGCGTATCAGACGTGCCAGGCTCAGGTCAGCCCGCAGAGCTCGGTGGACGCATTCTTGACCGCCTTCACGCCGTTGCTTGAGCCCATCACCCAGTACTTCATTGACGTGCTGGTAATGCACGAAGATGCAGCGGTGCGCGCCAACCGGCTCGGCCTGCTCCAGCGCATCGCCGCCCTGCCGCACGGCATCGTAGACTTGTCGCGCCTCGAAGGGTTCTGAAATCTGCGGCTAACCGCAAAGAACGCACAGGGCGCAAAGAGCACCATACGAAATCTTTGCGCCCTCTGTGATCTACTGAGCCGCTAGCTGCCGATGGCCGGCAGCTCCTCTGCCTCGGCCGTGGCCACCACCGGCACAGGCACTTCGCGCTTGCTCTGCCAAATGGCCCAGGCCACAATCGCCACCAGCACCAGTGCTACCAGGATCACGACCGGGCTCAGCCCCTGCGTGCGCAACGTCACGATGATCGGGGCAATGATGACGCTCACCAGGTTAACCACCTTGATCATCGGGTTCAGCGCCGGTCCGGAGGTGTCCTTCAGCGGATCGCCGACGGTATCGCCCACCACACTGGCCTTGTGGCGCTCCGAGCCTTTGCCCAGGTTCTTCTCCGGCTGCCTGGGCTCATCCTCGATGGTCTTCTTAGCGTTATCCCAGGCCCCGCCGGCGTTGGCCATGAACACCGCCAGCAACTGCCCTGACAGGATGATGCCCGCCAGGAAGCCGCCCAGCGCCTCGACCTGAAGCACCAGCCCAACAATGACCGGTGTCACCACACCCAGCAGCGCCAGGCTGATCAGCTCCTTCTGGGCCGCCGTCGTCGAAATAGCCACCGCCTGCCGGTAATCCGGCGGTATCTTGCCCTCCAGCACACCCAGCCGGAACTGGCGGCGCACCTCTTCGACAATCAGTCCGGCCGCGCGGCTCACCGCCTTGATCGTCAGCGAACTGAACAGCCAGGGCAACGCCCCGCCAACCAGCAGGCCGACGAATACTTGCGGATCGGACACGCGGATACCGGAAGCCAGAACCCCCGGCGCAACCCGGTTGACGTCGGTGATGTAGGAACCGAACAGGCTGACCGCAGCGATCACGGCCGAGCCGATGGCAACGCCCTTCGTGATCGCCTTGGTCGTATTGCCCACCGCGTCCAGGTCGGCCATGATCTGGCGCGCGTCCTCAGGCAGACCGGCCATCTCGCCGATGCCGTTGGCATTGTCCGAGATCGGGCCGTAAGAGTCCATAGCCACATTGTTGCCGGTCAGCGTGAGCATCCCAATACCGGTCAGGGCGATGCCGTATAGCACAAAGGCGACCCGCACCGCCGCCTGCAGCTCAGGCGACAGGCTGGGGTCTACCGGTACACCGGAGTAAATCAGGATGGACGCCAGGATGGTCGCGGCGATGACCAGAATGGCCCAGACCGAAGACTCGAAGCCCTCGGCCAGGCCAGCCAGGATGGTCGTCGCCGGGCCGGTGCGGGTGGAGCGGGCGATCTCCTTCACCGGTGCGCTATGAGTGCTGGTGAAGTACTCTGTCAGCCGGTCAATGGCGATCGCTAGCAGGACGCCGACCGAAGTCGAGAGGAAGGGCCGCCACCAGCCGCCCGTCACCGGGCTACTGCCCAGGTGGCCGTCGAGATACAGGTAGCCTACGGTGCCGAAGAGAACGACCGAAATGGCCGCCGAGGACAGGAAGCCGGTGAAGATGGCGCGCATGGCATCACCGCTCTTGCCGGGGCCACCCCGCACCAGGTACGTGCCGATGATTGACGAGAGCACGCCGATCCCGCGCACGAGCAGGGGATAGATGATCCACTCCAGCCGGCCGGTGATCGCCACCAGCGCCAGCCCCAGGATCAGGGCGGAGACGATGGTCACTTCGTAGCTCTCGAAGATATCGGCGGCCATGCCGGCGCAGTCGCCCACGTTGTCACCTACCAGGTCGGCCACGACCGCCGGGTTGCGCGGGTCGTCTTCGGGGATGCCGGCTTCCACCTTGCCCACCAGGTCGGCGCCGACATCGGCGGCCTTGGTATAAATGCCACCGCCGACGCGCATGAACAGCGCCAGCAGCGTCCCGCCGAAGCCGAACCCCAGCAGCGCATCCGGGGCGGCCTCACGGAAGTAGAGGAAGATGATCGTGCCGCCGAACAGCCCCAGGCCATCGGTCAACATGCCGGTGATCGTGCCGGCGCGGTAAGCGATGCGTAGCGCGTCGCCGAAGCTCTTGCGCGCCGCCGCCGCTACCCGGACGTTGCCCTGCACGGCCATACGCATGCCGAGTTGGCCGACGGTCAGGGAGAAGCTGGCGCCCATCACAAAGGCAATCGCCCGGCCCAAGCCGACCGTCAGGTTAATGCGCTGAAGCTCAGCGGGGGAGACCCGGCTGCAATCCTCAACCGGCTGACCGCCGACAGGTGCGGCAAAGCGATGGCAGGCTTCCGCTGTGGGGGGAACGATATAGACGCTGAAGAACAGAAGCACCGTCAGGACGACGATGAGAGGCAGGATGGTGCGCAATTGGCGGGTGAGATACGTATCCGCACCCTGGCGAATGGCATCCCACACCTCCTGCATCTTCTGTGTGCCCTTATCTTCGCGCAGGATCTGGCGGCGCAGGAAAGCGGCATAGGCCAGTCCCAGAATAGCGATAGCCAGGACGCCCCACAAGGCGGCCTGCTCGAACGGCGAGAGTTGGGGCATGGGCAATCTTGGCATTGTCTCGATAGCTCCTCCGGCTGCTATGGCCCTCTTGCGGGAGAGCAGAGGGCGGATTGAGAGTTAAAGACGCCGACAATGGGCGATTGTGCCCTATTGTACTAGAGGGCCAACGTCAAGTCAAGCAATCAACAGTGGATTTGCCTATGTCGCAGGCCGTATATGTGGGTATTCCGACTAAAGAGGGTGAGCCTTCACTTTGATGCTGCTGTCTTACCTGTTTCCTGCATCAGGTCTCGGCTCGATTATTGTCCTTAA
>CADDZL010000255.1 GCA_902812335.1 Chloroflexota bacterium
AGACGGGGCCAGTGGGGGTGCCGGCCCCAGCCGAGCCGCTGGCCCAGCAGGACCCCGCCGGCGGCGATGAAGGCCAGCGCCACAGCCGGTGCGCCCCAGCCGAAGGCGGCACGGACCCCGTTGACCCAGCTATCCAGGAGGCCGATCTTGAGGGGAATCCAGCCGCCCAGTTCGGCCAGGGTCAAGCTCCCGGCCAGGCCAAGCGCGCCCCCGGCGATCTCAGCCCGCCACTCCCACAAGACCGGTGCCAGTCGTTCGTCCCAGGTGGACGAGTGAGGGTCGCGCCGTCCACGCCGGGCTCGATGGGAAGGCATGGCGGGCTTCATCAAGCGGTGATCAGCGTTCAGTGAACGGTGGACAGCTCTTCACTGACCACCGACCACTGCTCACTGGCCACTGCTCTCAGGCTGAGAGCCAGTCGCCGTTTCTTGCTGTCTATGCCGAGCACACGCGCTGTCACCACGTCACCCTCTTCCACGACGTTGCGCGGGTGCATGAATGTACCTTCGGCCAGTTCCGAGATGTGGATCAGACCCTCCAGGCCAGGCTCGATGCAGGCGAAAGCGCCGAAGTTGACGACATTAGTGATGACGCCCTGGACCAATTGGCCGACGCGATAGCGTTGCTCGACCATCTGCCAGGGGTCAGGCTGCAGGCGCTTCAGACTTAAGGCAACCCGTCCGTGCTCGGCGTCAACGTCCATCACGTAGGCCTCGACCACCTGGCCGATCTGGAGGACATCGCTGGGGCGGCCGATGCGCCCCCACGAGATCTCTGAAATGTGGATGAGCCCTTCAATGCCGCCCAGGTCCACGAAAGCGCCAAAGTCACACAGGTGGGTCACCGTGCCGCGCCTGGTCTCGCCGGGGCGCAGTTCCGCTAAGATCATGCGGCGGCGGTCAGCTTCACTGGCGGCACGCTGCGACAGGATCAGGCGGTTGCAGGTTGGGTTGATTTCGATGACGCGCAGGCTAAGTCGTTGGCCGACGCGACGGGATAGTTCAAGTCGGCGCGCCTCTTCGCTTAGCAGGGGGGGAAAATCCAGAAGTTGTGAGGCCGGGACAAAGCCGCGCAGGCTATTCCAGGCGACGAGCAACCCACCCCGGTTGTAGCCCACGACCTCTAACTCGACGCTTTGCCCGGACTGATAGGCCGCCTGGGCCGCTGCCCAATCACGGGCGTGTGCCTCCTCCTGCATTCGAGCGCGGGCGCGGCCATCAGTGGGATCGCTGCCAAGCCCTAAGCCTCGCCATAATGTTTCGCCGTCCAGGAGCGGAGCCGTTCCGCTAGCGAACTCACCCTGTTCCAGTAGTGCCCGCCAATAGCCCTCATCGGGTGCCGATGCCGCCTCATCCGGTTGTCGAGCCTCTGCAAACACCGTACCCCTCCTCCCTCCAACTGTCAGCAGTCAGTTTATCTTCGGTTCTTTGCGGTATCTTTCAACTCAGACTCTAATTACGGTGCGTGATTATAAGTCCGCTACGACAGGCTGTCAAACCGCTACTTGGCTTTCCAGCCAGGTTCCTGTTGCGCCGCCTGCTCCATCTCGGCAATGGCGCGTGCGACCCCTTCGATAGCGATGCGTTGCTTGCGGTAGAGGTCGGATTCGCTCATCGCCAGGCGCATGGCGATATCGCGCACGCGGCGGCCCTGCAGGAACTTCATTTCCAGGATGTTGTACAAGATCCACTCGCCGGCGGTCAGCTTTTGCTGGCCCTCCGGCTTGAGGCGCTCAATAGCCTGGAGCAGCACCGCCCGCAGCGCCCGCGCTGTGTTACCATCGTTGTCCTGCAAGGCTTGCTCGACGACCTTAAGCCGCAGCAATGGGCTTTCGGTCAGTTTCGGGCCGCCCCAGTAGTGTGTCAGCGCGTCCCTGACGAACTGCACGTAGTCCGGGTCTGTGAGCACGTCACCGCTCGTCAGCAGATCGGCGCCACCATACTGGGCCGCGCCACGGCGGCGTTGCAAGGCTTCGATGGTGGGGATCAGGCCCTCGACGGCGGCAAAGACGTCCTGTTGCAGCAGCCGGTCCTCCAAGGCAGCCGCAGCCTGAGACGCCAGGGCGCGCAGCGTCTGCACGCTATCGGGCTCCAGTTCCGTGACCTCCGGCGGCGCGGCCACGCCCAGGATGCCCAGGGTGGTATTGCCGGCCCGGTTGTGCAGTGGCACCAACCAGTAGCCATCCCAGTGGAAGAAATCGCCCTGCGGCCGGAGGGTTGAGCCGGACCGGGCGCTTGGCTCGGGCCCGCCGCCGTTGGCTTTGTGGTTGGCTGATTCTTCCCCTTGCTCCCCTCCCTTCATAGGAGAAGGGAAGGGGGAGAGGTCGGGCAGCGCCTCCGGCGGCAGGTTGCCGACGGTCACCTCCAGATGGGGCCCGGTCTCGGTGATAGCGGCAACGAAGGCCGAGGGCGCGCGCAATTGCTCACACACTGCTGCCAGCACGCTTTCGAGGAACTGATGCAGGTCGCGTGTGGTCAGCAGCCGGTCCTCAAGCTTCTGGATGCGGCGCATCTCGGCCCGCTCCTCGAAGTACAACAGGCGCTCCAGGGCCGGCTTAAACAGGACGATGGCCCACTGCAGGAGCAGGATGACCGCGACCATGGTGAAGAGTGAAGCGATATCGCTGGGCAGGCCGAGGATATGGGTAGTGCGCCGGACGGCGATCACGGCGATCAGCGTACAGGTGGCGACGAATGGGCCGCGCACCAGGAACTTGACCAGCCTGGCCCGCACGACGCGGTCAGGCGTGAGCACACCGAAGTAGGCGATGACATAGGCCATGACGGTCAGCATGGCGGCGACGCCTACCTTGCCGGCGATGACGATCGGCCAGGAAAGCGAGGCATGGCGGAAGGCTTCATAACCGGCGATCAGCATATAAGGATAGACACCGGCAACGGGCGCGGCTGAGGCGGCCAGCAGGTAGGTCATGCGCCGCCGTGTGGTGGGGGTCAGGCAGCGCTGGCGGGCGCGGTACAGGTTGTAAGCGCCCCAGCCAACGACGATGTAGAAATAGAGGGTAAATAGCCAGAACAGCGGGCCCGCGGCCAGGTGGGGCGCGGGGGTCAGTATGATGCTCTGATTGCCCACCACCCAGTTGGTGAAGACGGCCAGCGCCAGAAAAGCGCCGCTGACCACGTAGGCCAGGCGGGCAGCGATCCGCCGTCGCGCCGTGCGGTCATTGGTCGTCGCCAGGAGTGCATCGGACAGATGCAGGTAGGCAGCGGGGACGAAGGCAATACCGATCCATTGCAGGCGCAGCCAGATTTCGGCCTCGGCCGGGATTGGCATCACCGCCGCAGCGACGTCGCCCAGATAGACGATGACGACAAAGGCCAGCAGCAGGCTGAAGGCGCGGGCGACGCGCTCGCGCAGGTTGTGGGTCAGGCTGTATAGGAGCAGCGAGAAGCCCAAAATGACAATAGCAGATGTCAGAATCTGGCTGATTAAGGTCAGAAGTCCAATGAGCGCTGGCATAGCTTAGCGGATGGGGAGGGCGAAGAACAAAGCGATATCCTGGTTTCTGTAATACCGGTCATGATAGCCGCAGAAGCTGAAGCCCAGGCGCTGGCAAAAGCGGATGGCCGGGTAATTCTTGGTCTGCGTCTCGATGATCAGGCGGGACAGGCCCTGTTCGCGACCCCAGCGTGTCGCCGCCTCGACAAGAGCCGTACCGATGCCGCGCCGCCGCCGCTCACGGGCTACAGCCAGGTTGGTCACCCAGCCTGCGCCGGAGGCCGGCTGGACCGCCAGGCTGAGATAGCCGGGGATATCACCCTCAGCTTCGGCGACCAGATGTAACCCATCGGGACGGCTGAAATCCTGGGCCAGCGACTCCGCGTCGCCGGGATAGGCGACACGCATGGAGCGCGGCAGGCGCACGGCGCGGAAGGTGATCGCCACACAGCCATCCGCCTCGCGGGCTTCCATCTGCCAGACCTGCTCCGTCGTGTAATCAGGATCAATAGCCAGCACCAGCGGCAGGTCAGCCGATGTGGCCGGACGCACAATCATGAACCTATTCTACCATTCGTAGCCTGGGCTTGCAACTTGCGACGCCACAGCCACGCCACGACTCCGATCACGAGCGCCTCGCCCAGCGTGCCCAGGCCGATCAGCGTGGCCACGTCGAACCAGAACCGCTCTGGGAACAGGCGGATGAGGGTATCGGAGTAGGCGAACTGCCAGGTGCCGCTGGCGAAGAAGAGGTTATGGAAACCGACGAAGAAGGTGTTCCATCCCAGAAAGATCAGGGCGACGATGACGAGCAGGATAGCCCCCGTCAGGAGAGCGCCGCTCAGCAGCGCCGTTGCCAGGACCGGGCGCGTCTCGTGCCGCAGGGCCAGGGCCGACCCACCAGCCACCACAATCACGCCAGCGGCCCAGGTCACAACCAGAAGTTGATTGGCCAGGCGCTGCACGTCCACCATATGGTCCAACTCGCGTTGGTTGTAGAGCGGCTGCCCGCCGGGGAGCCGCTCATCGCCCAGCAAGCTGATAGGCGCGGTCGTGCGGATGTATTCAAGCGCGACCCGGGCATAAGCCAACCGGTCGGCCTGGGTAAAGCCGAACGGATCGGGTGGGAAGTCGGGCTTGCCATATTCGTAGACCAGGAAAGTGTCCGACATGAGCAGGCGGATGGTGCCCAGGCCCAGGAAAAGGGGTAGAGCGACGGCTATCAGGGTGCGCAGCAGCTTCATGGCGCTGAAAACCCTCCTCGTAGGATGAATCGCAGGATCATGGCGTTGGTGATCTGCTCGACCGGGGCCCTATCGTCGGTGA
>CADDZL010000256.1 GCA_902812335.1 Chloroflexota bacterium
GCCGTCGGGCCGGGCGGCGGAGCGGGCACGGTGCCGCTGATCGGGGCTTGCGGCTGGATGACGCCGAAGGCCAGGAGCGCGCGCGCGGCCAGCGAAGGCCGACTGGGCGGCGGCAGGTTGCGCACCGGCGGCCGGCTGCGCAGATAAGCGACCACGGCCAGCGCATCCTCGTCGGATAGGCTGTGCAGCCATTCGTAGGGCATGATGGGGAAGAGCATATGCCCATCGCGGCCTATCCCTTCGCGCAGCGCCCGCACCACCTCGCCGTCCGTCCAGCGACCGATGCCGGTGTCGGGGTCGGGCGTGATATTCGGGACCGTGTATGTCCCCAACCCCATGGGAAAGGTGCCGTAGCCCGGCCCAAGAGTGCTCAGATCAATGGTGCGGCCACCGGAGAGCGGCGCGTTCTCGCGCTGATCAACCGCTTCCGGTGCGCCATGGCATTGCCAGCACTGGGCGGCATACTTGACGATGTACTCGCCCCGGCTGACCACCTGAGCCTCGCCTGGCGCGGTGAGATCGAGGATGGGGCGGTTGTAGGTGGGGTGCCAGCGCACCTGAACGAAGACGAGAAGGACGAGCGCCAGGATCACGGCCAGGCCGATCAGGTAGGCAATCAGCCGCCCCAGGCAGCCCGCCGCGTGCCACCAGATGCTTGGCCGTTGCCGACGACGGATCATGGCCTCTTATTGTAGCAGAACTATAAGATCCCCACCTGGCTGTGGTCCCCTAACGTCAGCTTGTAGGCCTTGGGCTTGATGGGGGAGCGCATTAGGGTGACGTGCCGACCGATCAGGCTATCCTCGATCCGCTGGGGGATGTCTACAATCTGACTGTACTCCAGGATGATCGAGTGCTCGATCTCGCTGCTCTCGATCAGGCAGTGGTGGTAGATTGAAGTGAAGGGGCCAATATAGGCATTAATGATGCGTGTGTCCTCGCCGATGATGGCCGGGCCGCGCACGCGGCTATTGACGATCTCGGCCCCCTTTTCGATAGTCACCTTGCCCTCCAGCCGCGAATTGCGGTCCACGTACCCCTCGACCACGGGCTCGAGCTCCTCCAGCACCTTACTGTTGGCTTCAATCATGTCGCCGGGCTTGCCGGTATCAATCCACCAGCCCTCATGGATGTAGGGGTGGACATGGTAACCTTTTTCGATCAGGTACTGGATGGCGTCGGTGATCTCCAGTTCGCCACGGTGTGAGGGTTGGATGGCATTGACGGCCTCGAAGATGTGGGAATCGAACATGTAGATGCCGACCAGCGCCAGGTTGGATGGGGGTGTCTGGGGCTTCTCGATCAGCCGGACAATGCGGCCATCTTTGAGTTCGGCCACGCCGTAATGCTGCGGCTCGGCTACCCGTGTCAGGACGATCTGAGCATTGTAGTCGCTGGTGGCGAATTCGCGCAGGAGGGGGGCTAGCCCGCCCTGGATGACGTTGTCACCCAGGAACATGATGAAGCGCTCATCCTTCAGGTAGTCCTGAGAGATTTTGACGGCATGGGCCAGGCCGAGTGGGGCTGGTTGGGGGATATAGGTGATGGTCGCATTCCAGCGCGCGCCGTCACCGACGGCGGCCCGGATCTCCGTTGCCGTGTCACCGGTGACGATGCCGATGTCGGTGATGCCGGCGGCGACAAGCGTATCGAGGACGCGGAAGAGAACCGGGCGGTTAGCGACGGGGATAAGCTGCTTGGCGCTGGTATAGGTCAGGGGTTGCAGGCGCGTGCCCTTGCCACCGCTCAGGATGAGACCTTTCATCTGTAGTAGCCTCCCAGCGTGCTATCCAGCGGCACATCGTTGAGGACGGCACCGACCAGGCGGATGCCGACCTTGTCCAGCAGCGTCCGGGCGCGCTGTACGTGCTCACGGCGGGTGCGGCCGGCGTGGACCACCAGGAGCACACCGTCCACTTTCGAGGCCAGCACCGCTGCGTCGGTGACGGCGATGACCGGCGGTGCGTCGAACAGGACCATTTCGGCCCGTTCGGCCAGGGCGGCGATGACCTCGTCCATGCGGCGCGAGCCCAGCAGTTCGGCCGGATTGGGCGGCAGCGGCCCGCTGGGCAGCAGCCACAGGCCCTCGACGCCGGTCTCGACCAGCGGGGGCGCTTCCAGTGCCCCGGCCTCGACCATCATCGTCGTCAGTCCCTGGGTATTGGGCACACCGAAGATGTCATGCAGCGAGGGGCGGCGCAGGTCGCAATCGGCCAGGATGGTGCGCTGGCCGCCCTGGGCCAGCGTCACCGCCAGGTTGGCCAGCGTTGTGGATTTGCCTTCCTCCGGCGCGGCTGAGGTGACGACCAGCGTGCGGATGGGTTTATCCAGGCTGGAGAAATACAGGTTGGTGCGCAGCGTCCGATAGGCTTCGGCCACGGGCGAGCGCGGGTCGGTTAACGTGATCAAAGCGGGGCGTCCGTCTTTGGCAGATGGGGTCATGGTTTGGTCGTTTTCGAACGATGGGCCAGCCGCTCGGTGCCGTCGAGTGGGATGGCGGGAATCGCGCCCAGGACGGTCAGGCCGGCAAAGCGCTCCATGTCCTCGGGCGTGCGCACCACCCCAGACTCGATCCACTCCAGCCCGAAGACGACGAAGATCCCCACGATCCCGCCCAGGATGAAACCGGCGGCGGTATTGATCTTTGTCTGCGGGCTATACAGGCTGGCTTTGGGGGGTTCAATGATGGCCGCGTCAACCCAGTCCTGTTTCTGCAGCAGCCTCTGGTTCTCCTGCGAACGCCACTCTACGGTGAGGTCCGCCCAGGCTTGAGCGATGCGGTTGGCCTGGTCCGGATTGTAATCTTTGACGTCTATCTGGATGACAAAGCGCGATTCATCCGGGGCGATCGTCACCTGGCTCTTGAGGGCATCCGGCGTCATATCGAGTTGCAGGCGGTCAATAACCTGCTGCGCCCAGGGGACGCTGTACATATTCGCGGCGTAGTTGCGCAGCAGGTTCTTGGTCGCCTGGGTCTGGCCCAGGTCAGGCCGCATGTTGATGCTGAGGAGCACCGTTGACTTATAGATGGGCGTCTGCATCCGGCTGAAGCCAAAGGCGGCCAGGGCGGTGAGAACGGCGATGAGCAGGGCAATCCAGCCTCTGCGGCGCAGGATGCGGATGGTGTCACGTAGGGACACGGCGGCCTCCAAGCACGGCAGTATTTTACCACGAGCCGGGCGAGTTCACAACAAGGCTAAGCGGCTGGTGAAGTGCTGCCTATTCATGGTGGCTTGCTGCCAGCCCTGCTGGTGCAGTTCCCAAGCGCGCAAGCGCCGTCTCTCGCGCCAGTCGGGGGCCTGGTTGTGTTCGCAGGTGTCATACCGCATAGATGACCACACCCGATGAGCGTTTACAAGTCTGTGCAGTGGTCAGTAAGTCAAATGACTGAGGCGGGCCAGGACAAATGACACATCTATGGCCCTGTCCCAAATTGCGCCTCCACGCTCATGCCCACGCGCAACCCGGCGGGAGGCGTATTTAGCTCAATCGTGACTTTGTAGACGACATCTCCGCCCAGGGTGTCGGCCAGAGGTGAAATGGCGCTCACATGGCCGGTCACGTCCTGGTTTAACGCTTTCACGAAGACCGTGACCGGCTGGCCTATCTCGATCTTGGGGACATCCCGCTCGCTCAGGTCGGTGGTTTCGACGCGCAGGTGACCCAGGTCGGCCAACGTCAACACCGGCGTGCCGGGCAGGGCCGTTTCGCCCGGCTGTATCGCGCGGCTCAACACCGCAGCGTCAAACGGGGCCACCAACGTGTAGGTTTGCAACTGCGCCTGTAACACCCCCAAGGCGGCCCGGGCCGCTTCGACCTGCGCCCTGGCGGCATCGAGTTGCTGCGGGCGCGCCCCGGCCTTGAGGGCATCTAATTGCGCCTGGGCCTGTTCGACCTGCGCTTTGGCCTGAGCGATGTCGAAGTCGCGCGCCGGATGCATGGCTGCATCCAAGGCGGCGCGAGCAGCCTGCACCTGTTGATAAGCCGCCGCGAGCTGAGCCGCGTCTGGCTGCTGGGCTACCTTATCGAAGGCGGCTTTGGCCGCATTGTAGTTGTTCGTCGCTTGTTCGAGTGCCAGAGCCGCCGGGCTGGCGCCGATGCCGGCCGGATCGCTCCGGAAGGCTGCGTCGTAAGCAAACTGCGCCTGCCGCAGCGCGGCTTCGGCATTCTTCAGGTTGGCTTCGGCTATGGCGTAATCCTGTGGCGCCGGACCTGCTTTGAGTTTATTGTATGCCTCGGTGGCTGCGACCAACGCGGCTTGGGTCGCGGCGATTGACGACTGGCGGGGGCCGGCGATAGTACGGCTGTAGTTCGCCGTGGCGATCACGACCGCGGCCTCGGCCTGGCGCACCTGCTCATCCGTCGGCCCAGCCGCCAGCAGATCATAGTTGGCCTGCGCCGTGGCCACTTCCGCCTCGGCTTGCTGAATCTGGGCCCGCAGCACCGAATCATCCATCTGCACCAGCACCTGCCCGGCCTTGACTTGATCGCCCACAGCGACATGGACCGTTTTCACCGTCCCCGATTGGGCGAACGCCAGGTGGACTTCCTGGGCAGACACCACTCTGCCCGAAGCCGTCACTCCACCGCCCATCGTCGGGGAAGGGGGCTGAGGGGTGGCATTCTGGTTGCCCAGCACGACGGTCGGCAGGGGCGGCTGTGCGGGTTGACCGAACGAACCACATCCGGTCAGGAGGAATGCCATCGCCAGGGCGAATAGCGCCTTAGGTTTCATGCTACTCCTTCGCTTCGCTCAGGGCAGGAT
>CADDZL010000257.1 GCA_902812335.1 Chloroflexota bacterium
CAGGACCCCCGCGTTGCTGATGCCTGGTTCCTCATCGGCGATGCCCGGCAGGGAGCTGGCGACCCGGCCGGGGCCATCAGCGCCTATCAGAGCTACCTGGCCGCTGCCGGTGATGACAGTGTAGCGCCTTATGCCCAGGAGCGCATCGGCGATGCCTACCTGGCGCAGAATGACCCGGTCCAGGCTGTGGCCGCCTACGAAGCCGCTCTCACCGGGGCGTCAGGTGACCTGGCAATCAGCTTGCATGAGAAGGCCGGCCGGACCTATGCTGCCCTTGGGGATGTCGCCAAAGCCATTGCCCATTACGACGCCAACCTGACCCTCTCCGGCTCCTCGTTCTATCAGGCCAGGATGAACTTCCTGGCGGGCCAGGCCGCGCTCAGCGCCGGCCAGATTGAGGCTGGCCATGCCCGCTTCCTGACACTCGTCGCCAATTACCCTGCCTCCGCCGATGCTTACCAGGCCCTGATCGCCCTGGTGGATGCCGGCGTACCGGTGGACGACTTCCAACGTGGGTTGGTGGACTTCTATGCCCAGGCCTACACCCCGGCAGTCGAGGCCTTCAATCGCTACATTGCTTCCGGCAACACCGAGCATCGCGCCGATGCTCACTTCTTCAATGCCCGCGCCTATGCCGGCCTGGGCAACACCGCCGCCGCCCTGACCGAACTCGACACCCTTCTCAGCACCTATCCGACCGCGGCCCGCTGGGGCGATGCCTGGCTGGAGAAGGCCGGCCTTCTGGCAGCGGCTGGCGACACCGCCGGCGCTATTGCCACCTATCGCGCTTTCGCCGATCAGGCTCCCCAAAATCCACTCGCGCCGGAGGCGCTGTGGCGGGCCGGCCTGCTCGCCGACAGCAATGGCGACACTGCCACCGCCGCTGCCCTCTTTCGCGACCTGGCCGCCCGCTTCCCGGCCAGTGAGCAGGCCCCTAAGGGCCTGTGGCGCGCCGCCTTTAGCGCCTACCGCCAGGGCGACACCGCCACTGCCGATCAGACCTGGACCATACTGGCGGCCCACCCAGGCGGTGGCGAACGCGCTGTAGCTGCCGAATTCTGGCTGGGCCAGCTTGCCCGCCGCAAGGGCGATCAGAACGCCGCCGCTGAACACTTTACCAGGGTTCAGACCCTCGCCCCCGGCAGTTATTATGCCCTCCGCGCCGCCGATCTGGTCGCGGGCCGGGAGCAGGCCCTCAGCCAGCCGATCTCCTCCCCTCTCCTAATAGAGGAGGGGAGCGAAGGGAGAGGTCAGGCCGAGGCCGAACGCTGGCTGGCTGCCCGACTGGCATTGCCCAGGGCCACTGGCTTGAGCGCCCTCAGCCCGGCGCTTGCCGCCGATGGTCGGCTGCGGCGCGGCGAGACCCTATGGCGGTTGGGGCTGTACAGCGAGGCCCGGGCCGAGCTTGAGAGCCTGCGCCAGGCTTACAGCCAGGATGCACTGGCCAGCTACCAACTGGCCCTGCGCTTTCGCGATCTGGGCCTCTATCGCTCGTCCATCATCGCGGCCGCCAGCGCCGTGCGCCTGGCCGGGGCAACCCCCGCCAGCGCGCCCCGCTTCCTGGCGCGACTGATCTATCCGACCTACTATGCCGATCTGATCGTGCCGCAGGCACAGAAGTACGGCCTGGACCCACTCCTTCTGTTCGCGCTGGTCTATCAGGAGAGCCTGTTCGAGAGCTTCAGTACCTCTTATGCTCAGGCCCAGGGCCTGATGCAGGTCATCCCGGCCACCGGCTCCTGGATCGCCCAGCAACTCAACTGGCCTGACTACCAGAACCAGGATCTGTACCGGCCCTATATCAGCATCACCTTCGGCACTTACTACCTGGCGGTGCAGCGTGACCGCTTCGATGGCGACCTGTATGCGGCGCTGGCTGCCTATAACGCCGGGCCAGGCCGCAGCGCAGCCTGGCGCCAGCAGGCCGGGGGTGACCAGGACCTGTTCTTCGAGCTGATCAGCCTGGACCAGCCGCAGACGTATATTCAGCGCATTACCGAGCATTACGCCATGTACCGGGCGCTGTACACCAGGTAGCCGGGCCAAATCTGCCCTCTGAGCCTTTATTACACTCTTATTACAATCTGATTATGCTTCGATTGCATTTGTGTTGGATATTAGAAGACTCAGTAGATCATAGAACTGTCACTCTGAGCAGCGAAGAGTCTCCTATGCGCACGCCGGAGATGCTTTGCTACGCTCAGCATGACGAGAGAAGTATGGAAGGTATTAAGTCAAGCATGTTGGGGACAGGAGATAACAAAATGAGCAGGAGAAGACCGCTACAAAGACCCCCGGCGTCCACTGGACATAGAACCCAACGTATGTTGGCTGTATTCCTGGTGGCGGCGGTAGTGCTCAGCGCCTGCGGACCAGCCGCGCTCCCGCGCGTCCGCGTGCCTACCGGAGCCCCGGCCAGGCCTACTGTGGCCCAAACCGATGGCCGTGGGGGGCCGGCTAGTGCCAATTGCGCCCGCACGTCCGTAGGGCTCACGCCTTTGACGGATATGGGGACGGCCACTTACCAGGGTTTTCAAGGCGGTTTGTATCCGGGTGGTTCTAATCAGCCCCCCGCAGATTATCTGCAAATCGGGCTGGCACATGCCCAGAAGATTCAGCCCTTGAACGCTGCCGGCCGACCCGACCCGGTAGGCAGCATCGTTCTGCTGTCCATTGGCATGTCGAATGCCTCAATTGAGTACTCCGCGTTTCAAGGCATCGCGAATCGTGACCCGCAGAAGAACCCGCAGGTGAAGATCGTCAACGGGGCCGAGTTCGCCCAGACCGCCGATCTTATGAAGGACCCGAACCATCCCTCCTGGGCTCACCTGGACGAGAAAATCGCTCATGCTGGGGTGACGAAGGCTCAAGTCCAGGCCATCTGGCTGAAGCAGGCCATCAACTACGAGACCAACCCACCTGCCTCCTTCCCCACCGATGCCCAAAATCTGCAAAGCGACCTGGACGCCATTATCCGGAATCTGCAGGATAGATTCCCAAACCTACAGCTCATTTACGTCTCCAGCCGCATCTACGCCGGTTATGCCTCAACCCGGCTCAACCCTGAGCCGTATGCCTACGATAGCGGCTTTGCTGTGAAGTGGCTGATTGAGAACAACATCAAGAACAAAGTGTACCGTCCCTGGGTCGCCTGGGGGCCGTATCTATGGGCCGATGGCACGAAGCCGCGCAGCGATGGGCTAGTGTGGACCTGCCAGGACCTGCGGCCAACGGATGGCACTCATCCTTCCGAACCCATCGGAGCGCAGAAGGTCGCGGGCTTGCTGTTGAATTTCTTCAAGACCGATGAGACGGCCAAGAGTTGGTTTTTGAAGCCTTGAGAGCTACATCGAGAGCTACGTCAGAACGCAGCCACCGCCGGGATGATCTCGCGTCCGAAGACTTCGAGCGGCCAGATCTCGTGAACGTTGGGCATGTTCACAATGAGGTGCTGAATGCCGACGTCGCTGAGCGTGTGACACCACTCGATCACCTGGGCCGCGGTCATGCCGCCGGGCGCAAGGTTGACCGTGCCCAATGCGGTGCGTTCGATCTCCTCGTAGGGCCGCCCCAGGGCTTCGCAGTGGCGCTGCAATACGGCCAGCTTGGTGCGCAGCACATCCACGCCCGCAAACGCGAATAGATTACAGGCATCGGCATATTGGGCGACGAGCCGCAGCGTTTTGCGCTCGCCCATGCCGCCGACCAGGATCGGTGGATGGGGCTTGGTCAGCGGCTGGGGGCGATTCAACGTTTCGGCCAGATGGTGGTGGCGGCTGGCGTATGGCGCAGTTGATCCCGACCACATCTGCTTGGCGATCTGAAGGGTCTCCTCCAGCCACTCGAAGCGCTCCTTGATCGGCGGAAAGGGGACGCCCAATCCGCGCGCCTCGCGTTCGAACCAGGCTGCGCCGATACCGAAGTACGCCCGGCCGCCTGACAACACGTCGAGCGTCGAGACGGTCTTGACGAGAATGCCGGGGTGGCGGTAGATGACGCCGGTGACCAGTGTGCCCAGCCGGGCGCGTTTGGTCACACCCGCCAGGTAGCTCAGGGTGCTATAGCTTTCGAGCATTGGGTCTTCCACCGGGCCAACCCCTCGGATCTGGAAGAAATGATCCATGACCCACAGGCTGGCGAAACCGGCCTCATCCGCCGTCCGGCCGATCTCGGCCAGCCGGGAGCCTATCTCAGCCGGGCCGCCCGGCCAGGTGAAGCTTGGAACTTGTAGTCCAATACGCATGTAATGATCCTCCCAGTTTGACGCCACAATTATAATAATCCTGCTCAGCTCTGGCGCAAATGTATCACGCTGGCTCCCCGGTCCATACATACCGGTCTATGGTGCAGTAGACCTCGAATCCCAATCGGCGGTAGACCTCGCCCCCCATAGCCGAGGCATACAGCGTAGCGAGCCGGTAGCCATCGGCGCGGGCCTCGCGCAGTGCATGGAGCGTCAAGGCGGTGGCCAGGCCCTGGCGGCGATAGGCCGGCAGCGTGGCGACACCGTACAGCCCGGCGACACCGGCCCCACGGAAGCACATCGCTGTTGCCACCGGCCTGTGCCCCAGCCAACCCAGATATATCCGCAAGTGGTCGAGATCGGGATGGTCCGGGCCAAGAGCCCGCATGAGCCCCAACGCGGGGCTGGGCCGCAGCAGGGGTTGTCCGAACCCCAATGCCTGAAGTTCCTCAAAGGCCGCGAAGTCCGAAGCGCTGACCGCACGCCGGATGGTGACGGTTGGG
>CADDZL010000258.1 GCA_902812335.1 Chloroflexota bacterium
CCGCCAGCGTTCATCCTGAGCCAGGATCAAACTCTCCGTACTTACCTCAAACACCCCTAACGGAGTGCTCTCAGCCTTTCCGTGAGCCCATCCTCCGCTCCTCCCCTCAGTTGTTAAGGTGCTGCTCAGACTCAGAGACGAAAATCGCCGGTGCTGAGCATCGGCGAGGGCAGAGAGACAACTACCTCACTTCATTGCTTGCCACTAAGACTGTGTTTCCGGTCCTCTCCCCCCTCTGATGTCTGATTGTCGGATCTTTCCGTAATACGGACGAGATCACCGATATTCAAGCATCCCAGATTATACCATGCACTCCCACCTTTGTCAAGAGCCAATCGGCCGAGATTCGGCCATAAATGGCTTATAGACAGAGGTACTCCTTCCCGTCTCCCCCCTTGCCAAGGGATATGGTCTGTGCTGTAATTAGAGCTATGCATCACGAGAGCAACGACGCCTCCGGCCGGTACGTCTGCGCGCCGCGAGGCCCTGACCCGCACCCAGGCGGGGTCCGCAAATGCCCCCTGCCGGTCGCCCACGGCGCGACCCCGATGGGATCGAGTTTATCGAGTTGCTCAGCGGGCGGCGAGTGACGGTAGTTAACGGAGGATAAAGCAATGGGTACTGAATATGGCATCCGAACGCGCCTGAACCTGCCCTACGAGCAGGCCGTACAGCGCGTGACCACAGCCCTCAAAAGCGAGGGCTTCGGTGTGCTCACCGAGATTGATGTGCGCAAGACGCTGAAGGAGAAGCTGAATGTGGACTTCCGGCGCTATGTCATCCTGGGCGCATGTAATCCGCCGCTGGCGTACCGCGCCTTGAGCGCTGAAACCGAAATCGGCCTGCTGATGCCGTGCAACGTGATCGTCTATGAGGACGACGGCGGCACGGTTGTGGTGGCGCAGAATGCCGTGGCCGCGCTGGGCGTATCGGACAACCCCGTGGTCTGCGCTGTGGCCGAGGAAGCCACCGAACGCCTGAAGCGGGTGATTCAATCGCTATAGCGCCCCATCTCAAGTAGTACAAGTGCATCATTGCGCCGATGTTGCCAAAGTGTTAAAAAGCCATAGGCAGCGTGATCGCAGGTACCGCCACAGAAGTTGTTCTTGCGGGCACACATATTGCACCAGACTATCCCGGGCCTCGCGTTTCAATCAAGGGGCGAGTCAAGGAGGTGCATATGGCCATGATATTGATCGTTGACGACGATAAAGAGATGGCGGAACTACTGCGGCTGATCCTGCGCAAGTATGGCTATGACATACGTCTGGCCTTCGGAGGCAAGGACGCCGTCGAGGCCATCAGGCAACAGGAGCCAGACATCGTGCTGTTGGACATCATGATGCGGGACCTGGATGGCTGGGCAGTCTACCAGCTTATCAAGGATATCGCCGATGTGCCGGTCATCTTTTTGACGGCCTACGACGGGGTTGAGAACAAAGAGAAAGCGCGCAAGCTCGGTGCAGAGGACTTCCTGGGGAAGCTTTTCCTGCGCGGCGATACGCTGGCCCGGCGTATTCAGGCGGTTCTGCGCACCCAACAGGATGATCTGGTGCATTGATCATGCGTTATTGCGTCGGTTGCTGGTGATATGGTATACTCTGACATGCTATCATCCGCAAGCTTGATCATGGCGCAGCATCAGTCCGGTCAGGGATCCATATGGCAGGCGAGAAAATCCTGGTCATTGACGATAGCCGCCAGATCGCCGACTATCTGACTGAAGTCATTCTGAAGGAAGCGGGCTACCACACGCTTGCCGCCTACCGGGCACGCGAAGGGTTGAAAGCTTTCCGCCAGGCAACCCCCGACCTCGTTCTCCTCGATGCCCAACTGCCCGATCTGCATGGCCTGGAGGTGTTGCGCACCATTGTAAGTGAATCGCCCCAGACCCCCGTCATCCTGATGACCGCCTTCGGCTCCGAAAGCCTGGCAGTGGACGCCTTTCGCATCGGCGCACGCGACTATTTGATCAAGCCGATTGAAGCCGCGACTGTGCTGCGCGCCGTCGAACGGGCGCTGACCGAGACCCGATTGCGGCAGGACAAGCAACAACTGACCGCCCATCTGGAGCGCCAGATACAGCGGCTGTCAGTCCTCTCTCGCGTCGGTCAGGAAGTCACCTCGCTCCTCGACCTGGACACCCTGCTCACGCGCATTGTCGAGGCCAGTGTCTACCTCACCCGCGCCGAGGAAGGGTTCCTGATGCTCCTCGACGAGAGGACAGACGAACTTATTCTGCGGGCGGGGAAGAATCTGGGTGACAAGAGCGCCATCTTAATGCGCGTGCCGGTCAGCGATACCCTGGTCGGCTCTGTCGTGCGCAAGGGCCAGCCGGAACGCCTGTCCGGCAGCAGCGCGCAGCGGGATTTCAAGCTGAAGACCGGCTACTTCGTCCGCGCCCTGCTGCACGTACCCATCAGGCTCAAGGGGCGTGTGATCGGCGTGCTCTCGGTAGATCAGCAGACCTCACGACGCGGTTTCAGCCAGGAGGACGAGGCGTCGCTCCTGGCCCTGGCCGACTACGCCGCTATCGCCATTGAGAATGCCCGGCTCTATCAGGCTCTGCAGAGCCATGCGCTGGAACTCGAACGCGCCTATGCCGAGTTGAAGGAGGTAGACCGGATGAAGTCGGAGTTCATGCAGAACGTCTCGCATGAACTGCGCACGCCGCTCGTCTTCATCCGTGCCTATCTCGATCTGCTCCTGGAGGGCGAACTGGGGCCGCTGGCGGACGAACAGAAGAACAGCCTGCGCATCGTTGTGGCCAAGGCCGAGGCCTTGGCCAGTCTGGTGAACCAGATCACGACATTCCACGGGGTGAAAAGCGGCATGGCCGAGATGGAGCCGGTGCAACTGGCGCAGATCGCCCAGGCGGCACTGGACGGGGCCCGTCAGGCAGCCCACCGTGCCGGGATCGAGTTGCATTGCGAATTTCCCCCCGATCTGCCACCGGTGTGGGGCGACGCCAGGCAACTCGGCCAGGTATTCGACAATCTGCTCTCCAACGCGATCAAGTTTAGCCCCAACGGCGGCGATATCTGGGTACGGCTCCACGATGATAAGGCTACAGGCATGGTCATTGCCGAGGTGCAGGACCAGGGCATCGGCATCCCCGCCGACCAGCACGAGCGCATTTTCGAGCGTTTCTATCAGGTGGATGGGACGACCACGCGCAAGTTCGGCGGCACGGGGCTGGGACTGGCAATCGTGCGCGATATTGTCGAGATGCACGATGGGCAGGTGTGGGTCGAGAGCGAGCCAGGTAAGGGCAGCACCTTCTTCGTGGCCATCCCCCAGGCGGAGGCCTCCGCCCCATCATCCACAGGCAAAGAAAAGGACGCGCAGCCATCATCTTCGCCCGACTGACCTCACCCTCGACCCCTATCCAGGCAGGATACCACACCGTAAACGGTGTGGCTTGAGTACGGCCGGGCCTCCGTGGCCTGGTAGGCTACTCCTGACTCACCCGCTGGCAGCCGGAGCGCGTAATGCGAAAGTGGTCAAAGTCACGGGCGACAATTGTGCCGGGGAGGATGGCTTCAGCCTCGGCCTGAACTTCGGCCTCGCGGTAGCGGCGTGAAATGTGGGTCAGAAAGAGCTGGCGCACGCCAGCCTCACGCCCCAGCCGGGCCGCCTGTGCTGCTGTCAGATGGCCGAACTGATGGGCCATCTCGGCTTCAACCTCCAGATACGTGGCCTCGATCACCAGCGCATCGGCATCGCGAACAACCTCAAGCAGGTCGTCGGTCCGACCGGCGTCGCCGACGTGGACGAGCTTGATGCCGGGGATGACCGGGCCGAGCACTTGGTCGGGGTGGACGACACGACCGTCGGCCAGGGTGATCGGTTGGCCTGATACGAGCCGGCGCCGCTCCGGGCCTCGCGGCACTCCCAGCGCCTCGGCAACATCGGCCAGGAACGGGCGACGGGCCTTCTCAGCGAAGCAGAAGCCGAAGCACTCCGCGCCCCGATGCGATACCGGGAAGGCGGTTAATTGAAACGACTCGTCCTCCAGCATCACACCCGGCTGGATCTCACGAAACACCAGTTCCAGCGGGGGGCGTGCGCCGCGCAGCACCACCCGGTAGATCAGGTCGTGCACCCGTTCCAGGGTCCAGCGCCCACCCCAGATCTCCAGCCGATCCAGCGTCTCCCAGCGGCTGAAGGTCGAAAGCAGCCCGCCCAACCCCAGAATGTGATCGAGATGGCCGTGGGTGAGCAGCACGCGGTCGAGGCGCTTGAAACCCAGGCCACTCTTGAGGATCTGCCGCTGTGTGCCTTCACCGCAGTCAATCAGGAAGCGGTACTCGTTATACAGCACCATCTGGGCCGATAGCCCGCGATGGACCGATGGAGCCGAAGCGGAGGTGCCTAAAAAGACGATCTCAAACACAATTGACCCAGACCTGACCTGGCCCCCCTTCTTCGCCCCCGACCCGGCCGGGTATATCGAGGAAGCATTGCATGACGTGAAGGACGGTCAGAAGATGACGTGTGATACGACAGGTGGTGAAGGTCGCCGGGTAGCCAGACAGCGCCAGCGGTAAGATAACCTGGTCGGCCAGGTGCATGTCGAGGGCGTAGCCGCTGGCGTGATAGGCGAGCAGACTACGGCAGGCCTCCTCCGCCACCTGCTCCGATGGCTTGCCACGTTCGCCCAGGGCCGAGA
>CADDZL010000259.1 GCA_902812335.1 Chloroflexota bacterium
CGCCCACACCGACGCGCACGCCGACGCGCACGCCCACGTACACGCGGACGCCGACGCGCACGCCGACCAATCCACCTACACCAACGCGGACACCAACGCCACCGCCAACCAGCACGCCACCGCCGACCAATACGCCGCCGCCGACGTGGACACCGGGAGGACCTACCATTACGCCGACGCCGCGGCCAACGAACACGCCGTCGCCAACGCCATGCTTTGACTGTTGAGTTTGCGATGAAACCGAAGGTACTCTTGATTGACGACGACCCGGCGTTGCTTCAGTTCCTGGGAAGCTATCTAGACGCGAGCGGCTATAAGTCGCTCCGGGCGGAAAGCGGCGAACGCGGGCTGCATCTGTTGTTCGATGAGCAGCCGGCGCTGGTGGTGGTGGACTTGCTCATGCCGAAGATGAACGGCTGGGAGGTGTGCGGCCGCATCCGCGAGTTGACGGATACGCCAGTGATCATGCTTACCGGCCAGGGCAGCGAGGCCGATAAGCTGCGCGCCTTCCGCCTGGGTGCGGATGACTATGTCACCAAGCCGTTTAGCTTCGCCGAACTCAAAGCGCGCATCGGCGCCGTCCTGGCCCGGACGGGGAGGTCGGACGCCGCGCCCCAGCCCTCGGTGATCGCCTGTGGCGAACTGGTGATTGACCTGGACCGGCGGCAGGCCAGGCTGGCTGGCCGGCCGGTCCCGCTGACGCCGACGGAGTTTCGCCTGCTGACTGCTCTGGCGCGCCGCCCCGGTGAGGTGCTCAGCGAGGAGGAATTGCTGCGCCTGGCCTGGGGTCCCCTGCGTCGCCACCCGCCGGGCTATGTGCGCCGCTACGTCTGGTTCTTGCGCCGCAAATTGGAACGTGACCCGACTCGGCCCGAACTGATCCAGACCGTTCGCGGCTTCGGCTATCGCCTGGCCTCTCACACGCAGCCATACGACTAGAAATACGCCCATCGAATACGCCGCCTGGCTATCGGGCAGGCGATGGTGTTATAATTGGCGCTCAGCCACAAGGGGGCAAGCGCCATGAAGGTCAGCTCAGGCATCACAGCCGTGTCCTCGTGGTAGGATGACCATGGACATTGACCTGGAACTCTACCGCGAAGACGTGACTGTCGCAGAGAAGCCGCGCCTGCGGCTGAGCGTGATTGATGTTGAGCCGGAGCCGTTGCGCGACGGTGGGCCACAATCACCGCCGGCAATTGTCTTCCTGCACGGCTTCGGCGGCCAGGCGACGCAATGGCGCTATCAGGTTCGGGCCCTGGCCGACAGTCACCGCTGCATCGCGCTTGACTTGCGTGGCCACGGCCATTCCGATAAGCCCGCCTCGGCCTACAGCGTAGCCGAGTTGCTGCATGACCTGGAAAATGCCCTGGCTGCGTTGCATGTCCCGCCCCGCTTCGTCCTGGCCGGTCACTCCTTCGGTGGTGCGCTGGCCGCCGAGTATGCCGTCGCCCATCCCGAACGTATCGAGAAGCTGATCCTCGTCGCCACTGCTGCCCGGTTCCGCATTTACCCCTGGGCCCAGCAGCTCCTGCGCCTGCCCGTCACTGCCCTGCGGCCGATCGGCAAGCTCATCCGCCGCTCGCTGGCCGCCCCGCCACATGTCCTCAAGCCGTTTTATGACAACGCTGTCAAGCGTTGGGATGGTCAGCGCGTTCTCCCCCAGGTGAGCGTGCCGACGCTGGTCATCCGCGGCCATGGCGACCGCGTCTTTAGCCGGGGCGAGTTTGAGGAGGTCGCCCGGCTGATCCCCGGGGCGGAAGAGGTGGATGTAGGCGTATCCGGCCATATGGTCATGCTGGAGCGCCGCGATGCGGTCAACCGGGCGATCACGCGCTTTCTCAAAGCAGAGGACGGAGGACGGAGGACCGATGACCTTCGTCTTTCGCCCTCCGTCCTCCGTCTTAAGAAGGAACGGCCCTGGCTGGCCCATTACGATGAGGGTGTGCCGCCGACGATCGCTGTGCCCAAGCGCGCGCTGCACCGTTTCCTGTCTGGCGCTGCCCGTCGCTTCCCCAACCGGCCGGCCATCTATTACTACGGGGCGCGGCTGACCTATGCGCAGCTCAACCGGCTGGCCGACCGCTGCGCCAATGCGCTGCGCGCGCTGGGGGTGGACCGAGGCGACCGGGTGATGCTGCTTTTGCCCAACCTGCCGCAGACGGTTATCGCCTACTACGGCGCACTTAAAGCCGGCGCGGTCGTGGTCTTCATCAGTCCGGTGGCCGAAGAGGCCGAGGTGGTGCGCCAGGTGCGCGACTCCGGCGCGACGGTGCTCATCACGCTGACGCGCTTCGGTGAGCTGGCCCGCCGCGTTAAGGGACAGACGGGGCTGCGCCACGTGATCTTCACCAACGTCAAGGACTATCTGCCGCCACTCAAGCGGCTGGTCTTCACACTCACGCGCGAGGTGAAAGAGGGCCACCGCCTGCCCTTCGACGAATTGGAGCCGGGGATGCACCGGCTGGACGACCTGCTGCACCGCTATCCGTCGGTGCGCCCGGAGATCGAACTGGGGCCGGATGACCTGGCGGTGATCCAGTACACCGGCGGCACGACCGCCGCTCCCAAAGGCGTTATGCTCAGCCATCGTAACCTGGTCGCCAATGCCCTGCAGACGCGCCACTGGCTCCCCGATCTGCGTGAGGGGCGCGAGGTATTCCTGTCGGTCCTGCCGTTCTCCCACATCTATGGCACGACGGCGGCGATGAATATGCCGGTGGCGATGGGCGCGGCGATGGTCATCCTGCCGACGTTTGAGGTGGCCGAGGTGCTGTGGGCCATCCGCCGCTATCGGCCCACGATCTTCCCCGGTGTGCCGGCGATGTATCTGGCGATCAACAATAGGCCGGATGCCCGCAAGTACGGCATCGCCTCCATCCGCGCCTGCATCTCCGGTGCTGCGCCTCTGCCGGTTGAGGTGCAGGAGACGTTTGAGCGGTTGACACGGGCGCGGCTGGTCGAGGGCTACGGCCTGACCGAGGCAGCGCCGGTGACCCATGCCAACCCCATCCACGGGCTACGCAAACCCGGCTCGATTGGCATTCCTCTGCCCTCAACCGAGGCCCGCATTGTGGACCTGGTCAAGCGTCGCCCGGTGAAGCCAGGCGAGATCGGCGAACTGGCGGTGCGCGGGCCGCAGGTAATGATGGGCTATTGGGGTCAGAGCGCAGGCGGCAAATCCGCGCGGACCTCGCCGGCCGAGCGGGCGCTGGTGAATGGCTGGCTTTACACCGGCGATGTGGCCCGCATGGACGAGGATGGCTATTTCCAGATCATCAGCCGCCGCCAGGATATGTGGTATCCCGACCGCGCTTACCCGCCTGGCCGTCCAGCCTTCCCACGGGATGTAGAGGAGGTGCTCTTCGAGTACCCCAAAGTCAAAGAAGTCGTGGTGATCGGGATCGAGCGGCTGCCGGTGGCCTTTGTCATCCCCAAAGAGGAGCCGGTGAGTGCAGCCGAGTTGATCGCCTACTGCAAACGGCGCCTGCCGCCGGAACTGGTTCCCCGGCTGGTGCTGTTCGTTCCCGACTTCCCGCGCTCGTTCGTGGGCAAGGTGTTACGGCGCGAGTTGGTGCGCCGCTATGAGGCTGCCCACGGGCCGATCCAGGTTCAGGCCGAGGCGGGGTCGGTGGCGGATCACATGGGGCCGATTATTCCGCCGGCTCCGCCCCCTTCTTCGGGCTAACCTCTCCCCTGGCTCCTTCCCTGTCAGGGGAGGAGAGTACTCCCCCTTCCCTATGAGGGAAGGGGACTGGGGGGGTAGGTCTTCCTCAGCCCCGCAGAGTTTATCCTGAGCGCAGCGAAGGAGGCTTCGCTCTCTCAGCGCGATGCTTCAGCGTCGCGGCTTCTTAGTCGAGATGCTTCGCTACGTTCAGTATGATGAAAATGTGATCTACTGAGACTGACCGCCGAGCTTATCGCGGAGTCCCCGGTCGCGTAGACGTCTGCATCTTCCGCTGCAAGCGCAGCCAGGAGATCAGGGCCATCGCGCCGAGGATGGCATAGTAGAAGAGAGCGCCCCCAAGAACCTCGCGTAGAAACTCGCCGGTATAGACCGAGAAGCGCAGGTCTGGCAGCGCGTAGACCCAGCGCCCATTGACCTGCTCAAAGTAGGCGTCGAATACGCCCGGCTGGTAGAAATGCCAGTAACCGTTCACCTGATCAGCTCCGGTCGGGATCAGCTTCAGGTCCGGTTGCGGAGTGAGTGTCCCGTTCCAGCGTTGGCCCAGCACCCGGCTGTAGGCGTCGGCGTTACCGGTGCGCAGGGCGACCACCAGGTCGTCGAAGGCGACCTCGGGTTTGGCGTAGCGGGCGACCAACTCCGGTGTGAAGTAGGCCCGGTCCCAGCGCCAGAGTGATTCCAGGCCCACGTACAGGCTGGGCAAGGCATAAAGCAACCACGGTGCCAGCAGCAGGATGATCAACCAGCGGCGGCGTGTTGAGGCGGGTAGAGGTGCCATACATACAGTATAGCACGATCGAGCCGCCTGGCCGAGTTGCCAGCTATAACGGTGAACTGCTTCTCAGGGTAGCGTGGTCACGATGTCCAGCCCACCGTCATAATCGGCAATGTAGGCGTAGCGCCCAGACACAATTGCCTCCTCGGCGCTCCCGGGCGTATCGTAGAAGCCCACCTCAGTGGGAGCCGAGGGGTTGGAGACATCTATG
>CADDZL010000260.1 GCA_902812335.1 Chloroflexota bacterium
CCACGGCCATCAAGATGCTGACCACGCTCCTGCCGCCCACTGCGGGTGCCGCGACTATCGCCGGCTTCGACGTCGTCCGCCACCCCGCCGAGGTACGACGCATTATCGGCTACGTGCCCCAGGTGCTCTCCGCCGACGGCACGTTGACCGGTTACGAAAACCTGTTGATCTTTGCCAGACTGTACGACATTCCCCGGGCCGAGCGCGAGTCACGCATACGCAGCGCCCTGGCCTTCATGGGGCTGGAAGATGCGGCTGACAAGCTGGTGCGCGAATACTCCGGCGGCATGATCCGGCGGCTGGAGGTCGCTCAGTCCATGCTCCACCGGCCGCGGCTGTTGTTCCTGGATGAGCCTACGGTCGGACTGGACCCATTGGCGCGCAAGGCGGTATGGGAGCACATCGCACGGCTGCGCACCGACTACGGCACGACGATCTTTTTGACCACGCATTATATGGAGGAGGCCGACAGCCTGTGCCATCGGGTGGCGATCATGCACCTGGGCGAGGTAGCTGCTATCGGCACTCCGGCCGAACTGAAGGCATCCATCGGTGGCAACGGCGTGACGCTGGATGATGTGTTCGCCCATTACACCGGTGGTGAACTGGAATCAGGAGGAAGTTACCGTGAGACTGCAAGAACAAGGCGTACTGCCCGGAGACTCGGTTAGCCTGGCCAGGCCGCGCCTGGTCAATCCGCTGGCAGCCGTCGCCAGCTTCGTGGACAAGACGGTAGTCATCGCCGAGCTGGAAGCGCGCAAACTACGGCATGACCCCACCGAACTGATCACGCGCGCGGTTCAGCCAACGCTGTGGTTGCTGGTGTTTGGTCAGGTATTCACGCGGATACGGGCTATCCCCACGGGCGATCTGCCCTACATCGCCTTCATGGCCCCTGGCATCCTGGCTCAGAGTGTGTTGTTTGTGGCCATCTTCTACGGCATTGCCATCATCTGGGAGCGCGATCTGGGGATTGTCCACAAGTTCCTGGCCAGCCCTACGCCGCGCACAGCGCTGGTGCTGGGCAAGGGACTCTCGGCTGGCGTGCGTGGCCTGTCGCAGGCGGTGATTATCTATGTGCTGGCGTTGCTGCTGGGCGTCCAGATGAACTGGAGCCCGTTGGGGCTGCTGGGTGTGTTGGCCGTCACACTCCTGGGGGCAGTGTTCTTCTCCACCTTCTCGCTGATCATTGCCTGCCTGGTCAAGACGCGCGAACGCTTTATGGGCATCGGCCAGGTGTTGACCATGCCGCTGTTCTTTGCCAGCAACGCTATCTACCCCATTGCGCTGATGCCGGGCTGGCTACAGGTGATCTCACACATCAACCCGCTGACTTACGAAGTGGACGCGTTGCGAGCCTTGATGTTGGCCGGTGGAACGAGTATGTATGGGGTGGGACTGGATTGTGGCATCCTGCTCCTGGCGACGGTGGTCGTAGTGATCCTGGGCGGGCGTCTGTATCCTAACATTGTCACCTAGCACCCTGCCCGCGACGCCACCGGGGTCAGGTCGGCAGCGCGACGGGTCTCTCAGGGACGAGGGGGAGCCAGATGGTGAAATGGCTGCCCTGGCCGGGGGTGCTCTGCACCTCCAGCCGCCCGCCGTGGGCAACGACCAGGTCGCGGGCGATGCTCAAGCCCAGCCCCATCCCCTGAGGGAAGCGGCGGTCCGACCGGCCACGGTAGAGGGGGGTGAAAATGCGTGCCTGCTCCTCAGGCGCAATGCCCGGGCCGGTATCGCTCACCCGAATTGAGACCGCGTCCTCAGTAACCTGGGCTCTGATGGAGACAGTGCCACCGGTGGGTGTGTATTTGATCGCATTGCTCAGCAGATTACCCAGAGCCTGGGCCAGCCGATCGGGATCCGCTTCCAGTTCCGGCAGGTCGGCCGGGAGCACCGTCTCCCAGTACAATCCCTTTCCCTGCGCTGCTACCTGCCAGGGTGCCAGCACCTGAGGCAGCCAGTCGTTCAAGGCAATCGGCCGGCGGCTCAATTCCAGCGTGCCCACGACCTGGTCACTGAGCCGGGCCAAGTCATCTAGCAGGCGCCGCAACTGTCCTATCTCTCCATCCATGCCTGCCAGCAGTTCCTGGCGCAGAACTGCATCCTGATCTGCCCCGCCCTGCAAGGCCTGGATGGCCGAGTGCAATGCCCCCAAAGGTCGCCCCAGTTCATGGACCAGATTGGCCAGCAAGCGGCGCCGGGTCTGCTCCAGGGCCCGCAGACGTTCCGCCAGGGAGTTGAAGGCTTGCAGCAGCAAGCGGATCTCCGCCGGTCCCTGTTCCGGAAGTGGTGTCAGTTCCTGCCCGCTGGCCAGCCGGTGGATCGCCTCAGTCGCTTGCCGCAGCGGTTGTTCCAGGTTCAGGGCCAGTACCCAGCCTACGGCGCTGCCCAGGAGGAGCCCTGCGGCCAACACCCCGCCGATGAGCGAGCGCAGGCGCAGGAACTGCTCATAAACACTGGTCAGTTGGTGGGTTAAACGCACAGCACCCATAACTTGCCCATCCGGCCCTACCACGGGAGCTGAGGCATCCACCACCTCTGCCGCCAGATATTGGCTGTAAACCGTGCGCGTGCTGACCCTCCCGGCCAGAGCATCGGCTAAGGTGGGCACGTCGAGCCCCTGGCCCAGGCGTCCGGCGTCAGCGGGATCACTGGAGGCCAGCAGATGCCCAGCGGGGTCCACCAGCATCACGCGTTCCATTAGGCGCGGCTTGATGCGCGCCACAAAGGCCTGGGCCTGGGCGGGATCGCGCCAGATGTCGGCATGGTCGCGGGCGATCTCGGCAACCAGCACAGCTTCCCCCCTCAGTTCATTGGAGAGGCTGGTCAATAACACCTGGGTTTCCAGGACATAAGTGAGGGCGATGCCCATCAGCGGCACGATGATGAGCAAGGGAAGCATGTGGCTGAGGATGAGGCGGCTGCGCAGGCTGCTCAGCATCAGACCTTTCCCATTACGCCAGGGGTGGGGTTTACAGGCTCCAGTTTGTACCCCACGCCGCGCACGGTGATGATGCGGCGCGGCTGGTGGGGGTCCTCTTCCAGCTTCTCACGCAGCCAGCGGATGTGGACATAGACCACCTGGGATTCGCCTTGGTATTCGGCTCCCCATACACGCGCCAACAGGTCGTCGGTCGAGATGACATGCCCGGCCTCTAAGGCCAGGGCGTAGAGCAGGTCAAACTCGCGCGGTGGCAAATCCACGGGTCGCCCGCCGACGGTGACGGTGTGGGCGGTCGGGTCAATGGTCAGATCGCCCACGGCCAGGGGCGCCGGTTGCGTCGAGGGGGCGGCCGCGCGCTGGGACCGCCGCAGAACGGCCTTGATGCGGGCCAGGACGACGTCCAGGTCGAAGGGCTTGGTGATGTAGTCGTCAGCCCCCAGTTCCAGGCCCAGCACCTGATCCAGTTCGCGCCGGCGCGCCGTGACGAAGATCACAGGCAGCCCCATCTGCTCCTGGAAATGGCGCAGGGCGTCCAGGCCGTCCATGCCGGGCAGCCCAATATCCAGGAGAACGAGATCGGGCAGGTCGCGCTGAGACAGGGCCAGGGCGTCCTCCGCATTGGCCGCCGTACTCACCCGATAGCCGGCCTGTTCCAGATTAAAGGCCAGGCTGCGTCGTAGCAGGGCATCGTCGTCTACGAGCAGGATATGTTTAGCCATAGCCGATCACCCCCCCAGAGGGTAACGAGTAGAGCTATTTTACTACGAAGTAGGTAGTTGGTGGAATACGTCGGATGTTGGCATCTGGCGGATACCGATGGTACAATCTCTGACGCCCGCCGCGGTGCTAAACGTCCCCCACTCGTTCAGCACCTGTGGGGCATTAACCAGTATAAGCCATAAGAGCCAGGTGAGGCCCTCAACCATCTGGACCGAAAGATGAACATCAGGAGGAGCCATGAGAACTTATAGGACCTGGTTTAGGCCAAGCCTGGGGTTGGTCTCCGTCTTGCTGGTCCTGGCCCTGATCGCCCCGGCTGCCGGCGTGAGCCCCCCTGCCCCCCATGACCTGAGCTACGTCGAGTCATCCACCGGCCTGGAACCCCCGCAGTGGGATGGCGGCAGAACCGAGATTGAGATGGGCGATGTGAACGGTGATGGAAACATCGATCTCGTGTCCATCGGTGACCATGGCTCGCCCTATATCAACACCAGCGAGCACGGCGTGATGGTCTGGTTCGGCGACGGCCAGGGCAACTGGAGCATCTTCCAGGATGGCGATTTCGGCTACGGTGGCGTCGCCCTGGGCGATGCCAACAACGATGGTCTCATGGATGTGGGCTACGGCATGCACCACAATTACTCTGGCAATGATTTCGGTGACCAGCTCATCGAAGTCGCGCTGGGCGACGGCAGCGGTCAGGCCTGGCAGCCCTGGGACGATGGGCTGGCCACCAACGGCGAAACCTATGGCATGTTCGGCACCGATTTCGCCGATGTCAACAACGATGGGCTCCTCGACATCGCCTCGAATTCCTTCGGCTGTTGCGCCGGTGTACACGTCTACCTGAACCAGGGCGACGGCACCTGGGTCCAGAGCTTCGGCTTCCTCGGCGGTAACTCGCGTGAGGATATCGTCTTTGGCGACGTCAACGGCGATGGCTTTGCCGATCTGGCGGTCGCGAATCAATATGGGAC
>CADDZL010000261.1 GCA_902812335.1 Chloroflexota bacterium
CCATCGGGCGGGGGCAGGCCGGCGTAGGCCGTGGCGACGCCGAACGGCGCTTGCGGCTGTCCTACCTGATCGCGCTGGGCATCGGTCTGCACAATCTGGGCGAGGGGCTGGCGATCGGTGCGGCTTACGCCGTTGGCCAGTTTGCGCTGGGTGCGTTCCTGGTCATCGGTTTCATTCTGCAGAACATCACCGAGGGGTTGGGCATCATCGCGCCGGTGCTGCGCGACCGCCCGGCGTTGCGCCGCCTGGTGCAATTGGGGCTGTTAGGCGGGTTCCCGGCAGTCGTCGGCGCCTGGGTCGGTGCCTTCACCTACTCGACGGCGCTGGCGGCACTGTTCCTGGCGGTCGGCGCCGGGGCGGTATTCGAGGTCGTCTACGAGATCGCCAGGTTGCTGCGGGGGGCGGGCGAGAAGCAGTCCGGGCCGCTCGCCGACTTCGCCGGGGTGACGCTGGGGATGTTGCTATTGTATGTGACGGGGCTGCTGATTAAGTAGGATGGGTTGCATACCTGCTTTTTCGCCTCTTGCGGCCCCACTGCTTTAGATAGCCAAGTCAAAGGGGAGATCGCTGATGTCACGCAGGCGGCGACCATCAATTAGCATCGTCAGCATATCGAGCTGATCTTCGTTCTTAACCATTTGAGTGGCGGTAAGGAGCTCAGATAGCGCGAAGTGATAGACACAATCCAAATCGCCCGTCCCTAAAGCCAGGGCAGCGATACGGGTGGGTAAGGGCTCAGCCGTCACTGCAACGATATGGGGCAGATTGCCCTTACGGTTCCGAATCAAGTTGAGCGCCTCGGTGCGCGTATTTTGTGCCCGATCGCTTCGAATCGTCCATTTGCAAGAAATGCTGGCGTGCAAAATGAGATGTATGGTTGCGCGATTGACGCGCCTTAACGGAGTGAGGGCTGCAACCGGGTCTTCTTTGGCTACAACCTGTCCCAAGCGATTAATCTCATCGTCTGAGACAGAGGCTCGACTCACAATGATGTCGGGCGTCACAATGTAATTGCCCCCCAGCGCTGACGATAGCTCTTTGTCCTGCTTGATGGCTGCGGCAACATGGGCCAAGTGCTCATATTGATCAAAGCTTGAAATCGCGGTCTGAATCGTAGAGAAATGCCACTCGCCAGGGCGTAGGTGCTCAATTAGCTCAAATCCCTTCTCCAGAAACTCTTTCGTGATGAGTTCGAAACGGTCACCCGCCGTTTGCTCCGTAAGGCCTTCATAATTCGGTAAGCAGTTGAATAGCTTGACGATGGCCCAAGCAATGCTGATGCTACTGCGATTATCGCCATCTGCAAAATTGGGATATTCGATGGCTGTCCCCTTCCTGTCCAACTTGCCACGGCGGATGCGGATAACCTCTTGACAGATGCGGGCATGGTACGCTTGGCGCAGCGCGGCGATACTCATGGACTTTCCCCAACCTGAGGCTTGTAAAAGCCAATTACATACTCGGCGTGCATCCGCTGCTGAATTTGGGAACTGAGATTCAACTCCGATCCGGCCGGGAGCATACGCCGATCGCGATCCAGATTGCGCACACCGATTTTGGGAACATCGAAGCCAAGCGACCGACCGATATCTGCAAGGCAGCGGTGCGTTTCCGTATCCCTGCCCCGCATGACAGAGCTTCCCACCACAACGATAGCGGCTCTGCCGGGTTTCAGGACGCGGAACATTTCGCGAAGGGCACGTGTCATTTCCGAGTAATAGCGATGCAAGATGCGCCCCTTCTTTTCATCGCGTTTCACCACGTCTTCCACCACGTTGGCAGTAAAGGTAGATAAGGGCTCAAACGCCACCTCGGTGACTGCTTCGCCACCAATATAGTCGTTGCGCTTCTGGCTCAGGTCCTCGATAGCATAACCGAGCCAAGCGAGCGAGAACTTATGCGCGCGCATATAGTCAATCGCATTGGAGGCATAAGGTGGCGACGTTACAATCAAGTCAACCGATGCATCCGCGAGGGGCAGGAATTGGGTGTTCCCATGCGCGATGGTGGGCTGTATTTTTCCCGAACCGGGCTCGAGTAATCCTCTCACGTTCTGCTGAATACGTTTTTCGAACTCGCCCAGCGCGGGGCGTAGCGTCTTTGTGTGGACTTTCATGCGAGGCGAAGTGCGATCTGGCTGATCCTGTCCAAATACAATGTTCCCGCTCTTACTCATGACGACTTTGGCACGATGGGGGCGGGTGTGGCCCAGGTCGAGCGCGAGTGACACACCGCCAGACTTGGTGATAATGATAGCGGAAAAGGCGAGTTCAAAGAAAGCTCTCAATCCGGGATCCCGAATCTGCTCAATCTCCATGATAAGGGCAGACAGTTCTAGTTGTGTGGTCCGGGTAAACCAGTGATCAATAAACTGCCGCGTTTTGGCATCGAAGCGCTTCTCCAGGGCCTGCTCAAGCACATCACATCTAGCCTCAAGCGCGTCGGTGGCGCGTTGTAGCAGGCTATGCCCAGTCTGGATGACCTCAAGGACATCTAGAGGAGTCACTTTCACCTTCGATATCAGAAGTGCCAGCGGATCAATATCGAACCCAATTCCCCGCCGATCAAGGAGATACGTTTCCAAGAGGGTTGTGCCTGATCCGACCATAGGATCCAGAATGACATCATTGGGTTCGGTTAAAGCCGCGATGAACTTACGCGGCAACTGAGGAGGAAACTTGGCGGGAAAAGAATGAAAATTATGCGATGCATACTGACTATCCTGGCTATGGAAATCCAGATCTTCAGAGAGAAGCGAAGCCAATCGCCTGCGGCGCAGCTCATCGGGCTCTGTTTGATCTGTTAGATTCAAGGGCAGTGAAAGCTGGACCATAATCCATCAGACTACTGCCGATCAACCGGCGGGTGCTCGAAGCGGGCCATGCCCTCGGCCCATTCGCGCAGGCGCTTCTGGGCGGCGTGGTGAACGGTGCCTTCGGGGTACGCCCCATCCGGCCCGCGTTCGCCCGCGGGGGCGCCGGTGAGCAGTTCTAACCCCTCGTCAATCGTGCGCACCGGCCAGATGTGGAACTTGCCCTCGGCCACCGCCTGCACGATCCCCTCGCGCAGCATCAGGTGGCGCACGTTGGCCGCCGGGATCATCACCCCCTGCGTGCCGGTCAGGCCGCGCGCCTTGCACACAGCGTAGAAGCCCTCGACCTTCTCCGTCACCGCGCCGATGGGCTGAATTTCGCCCTTCTGGTTGACCGAGCCGGTGACGGCGATGTCCTGGCGCAAGGGGTAGCCCGACAGGCTGGAGATCAGCGCGTACAGTTCGGCTGAAGCGGCGCTATCGCCCTCGATGCCGCCATAGCTCTGCTCAAAGGTGATCTGGGCCGAGAGCGTCAGCGGCTGGCCCTGGGCATATTGCCCACCCAGGTAGCCCGCCAGGATCATCACGCCCTTGTTGTGGATCGGGCCGGCCAGGGCTACCTCGCGCTCGATGTTGACCACACCCAGCCGGCCCATGAAGGTACGGGCGGTGATGCGCTGCGGCTGGCCGAAGGCGTAATCGCCGATCTGTAGTATCGCCGCCAGCCCGTTGATCTGGCCGACGACAGCGCCCGCGGTGTCAATGAAGATGAGGCCTTGCTCGACGGCCTGACGCGAGCGTTCCTCCAGCAGGTTGGAGCGATAGGTCTGCTCGTCAATGGCCTGCATCACATCGGCAGCGGTCACCAGGGCATGGCCGTTCTTCTGCGCCCAATAGGCCGCCTCACGCACCAGGTCGGCGATCGCACCGAAGCGCGTTGAGAGCTTGCCCTGATCGCCTACCAGCCGGGAGGCAAACTCAACCACCTTGCCTACGCCGGTTGGGTCGAAGTGCGTCAGGCCCTCCTCGAAGCAGCGGGCAGCGATGAATAGGGCGATCTGCTGCTCGTTTTCGGGCGTCCACTCCATCTCGGTGTCAAAGTCGGCTCTGACGCCGAACGTTTCGCGGAAGTTCTCGTCGCTCTCATAGAGCAGGTCATACAATTCCGGGCCGCCCATCAGGATGACCTTGACGTCGAGCGGGATGGGCTCCGGTTCGAGCGTCAGGGTGGGTGCAATCAATGCGCGGCTGTCCAGTTCCTCGATGGCGACCTGGCGGTTCTGGAGGGCGCGCTTGAGCGCCTGCCAGGCGAAGGGGTCGGCCAGCACATCCAGGGCTTGTAGAACCAGGTAGCCGCCGTTAGCGCGGTGCAGGTCGCCGCCCTTGATCAGGGTGAAGTCGGTGGCGAGAGCGCCCAGGCGGACCTCGTGCTCAATGCGGCCAACCAGGTTAGTGTAAATAGGGTTGTCGGCGACGACGACCGGCGCGCCCTGGGTCCGGCCGTTGTCCACCACGACGTTTACGGCATAGCGGCGCACGCCGGGGGGCTCACCGGCTCGTGACGGCGCGGCCTCAACCGGGGGCTGGCCCTCCTCCTGCGGCAGAAACGCACTTACCTGGTCGAGGATATCGGCGCGGGCCTCGTCGAGATAATGCAAGATCGCCTCGACCTGGGCATAGGCCGTTCTGAGATCGGCGATCTCGCGGTCCACGACGGCGGCGGCTACCTGGCGCTGCAGGTCGCGCAACTGCTCCTTGGCCTGCTTCTGGCGCTGGCGCACCGAGCGCAAGGCTTCTTCCAGCGCATCCCCC
>CADDZL010000262.1 GCA_902812335.1 Chloroflexota bacterium
TCTCAAGCGCGACGATAGCTCCATCGGTGCTGACAAAGTAGAGGGTGTTGTTGCTCACCACCCAGCCCGCATACCCACTCCAGTATTGGTCATACACACCGGGCTGATTATAGTAGATATAAAACGCCGTCGGACCATAGCCGCGCGTGTCCCCATCCTGGAAGGTTTCAGTGGCACAGTAATGACTGGGGCTGAAGGCACAGGTGGTGGAGGAGTTCACAATCTGGGGCACAGGCGTCGTGCTGATGGGATCGCTGAACAGGCCGCTGTGATTGATGCGATCCCCCATCTTGGTCGCATACCCCGCCATCCAGTGTCCACCAAACAGGTAATCCCCAGCCATCGAGACAAACGGCTGTTCATCGGTCAGCAGGTATGGATTGGGCCAGGCATTATTCTGCCCTGTCCAGTCGTAATAGATAAAGCGAACATCGCCGGCCCCAAACCCCGCCACCGTCGTGCTATCCAACAGCATCTCGCCAAACTTCGAATCCCACCGGCCATCATACAGACTGCTACCTCTTATGACAGTATACACAACCTCTGTCCCATCCGAGAACGGCTTGACCACGGGCTGAGGCCCCATCGGTATAACTCCATCTCCCCAGCCGCCACCCCCAAGGTTTGAAATAAACGCGGTTGAGCCGTCGTCTAGACTCAGCGCAAAGATAGCTTGCTGATTAGGCTGAGATTGAAGATTGGATCGTATTGTGGCATTATCAGTTGGCCAGGGACTCCAGGTCCACAGGGCTTCCCATTCGAGCCGGTACTTGACCAGGGCCAACCCATGCACCTCGGCAATCACCGGCCAACCATACTGGGCCTCGCCCAGGGTGGTGCTCGACTGGCCGGGGTCGCCGCCGTTTCTCGTCGTGGGCTTCACCCTCCAGGCCTGGGTCCCATTGCTGTTGTTGATGGCATGCACATACAGGTCGGCTGTGACGACGACCACCCGGTCTCGACTCGGGGAGTAGGCGGGAGGGGTGTGGACGGCGGCACCCGCATTGTAACTCCAGATTTGAGCCATGCTGCTCTTGTTGATGGCATAGACATTGTTGCCCATGGAGAAGAAGACGCGGTCGGCAATCACGGCCGGGGGCAGGGGCAGGCTGGAGTTCTGGCCGGAGGAGAACTGACCGGCTATCGCCCCGTTGGCAGCGTTGAGCTTGTAGAGGGTACCGTTGGACGAGGCCACGAAGACGGACTGGGTAGCCGCGTCGTAAGCGACGGTGGAGTTGACGGTGCCCACGGCGGTGGACAGCCAGGCCTGAGAGCCATCGCTGTCGTTCAAGGCGTAGACGCCGCGCGCGCCGGCGGCGATGTAGACTCTACCGCCGCCGGTGACGGGTTGGACGTTGCGCGGCAGGGCGAACTTACCGGGTACGATGCCGCCGTTGGCGTCCGGTCCGTTCCAGGCCCACTTCCAGCGCCAGGGGGTAGCCACTACCTGATCGGTGTAGCTGGTGTGTTGGGCATCATGAGCGTGCTGTGTCCATTCAGAAGAACCGGATGGTGACGGCGTAGCGGTCCCGGTCGCTATGCTTGTAGATGTGGCCGTGTTTGTTGGTGTGCTCACGAGAGGCACAGATGTATTGGTGCTCGTCGGCGTACTTGTAGATGTGACTGTGGTGGTAGCCGGCGCAGGGGTGTTGGTGCGCGTCGGTGTGCTGATGGCTGGCACAGGTGTGCGGCAACTCAACAGACTCAAGCTTAAGACCAAGATCTCAAGAACAACAATGGCTTTTCTCATGTTTATGCTGGCCGGGGCACTCCGCCAGGAAAGATGCGCCTATGGTATCACACTTGCCCAATTCCGCCAGCAGCGGATTTTCTCTCCTGACAGAGAAATGGTATGATGCACGCCTTGCAGGTCTCATTTATCTTTCGCTGGAGTTCGATATGCAGGGCGATAGAGGTCGCTCGGATTTAATAAGGCTGAAGGTTCTCGTCACCGGCGGGGCCGGCTTCATCGGCTCGCACGTGGTAGATGCACTGCTCGCTGCCGGCCACCAGGTCGTTGTCGTGGATGACCTTTCCACCGGCTATATATCGAACCTGGACCCACGTGCGCGCTTCGTCCACCTGGATATCCGCGCTCCCGGCCTGCTTGAGGTCTTCGAACAGGAGCGGCCCGACATGGTCAACCACCATGCGGCGCAAATGGACGTACGCAGGTCTGTGGCCGACCCGCTCTTTGACGCCGATGTCAACGTGCGCGGCTCGCTCAACGTCCTGGAATGCGCGCGCAAGACCGGCGTGCGCAAAATCATATACATCTCCTCCGGCGGCGCGGCCTACGGTGAGCCGGTCTACCTGCCTTGCGATGAGGCGCATCCCATCAACCCCTTATCCCCCTACGGTGTGAGCAAGCACACCGTCGAGCACTACCTCTACTTGTATAAGATGCTCTACGGCCTGGAATATGCTGTGTTGCGCTATCCCAACGTCTATGGCCCGCGCCAGGACCCGAATGGTGAGGCGGGAGTCGTCGCCATTTTCACAGGGCAGATGCTCGCCGGCAAGCAGGCGACGATCTACGGCTCAGGTGAACAGGAGCGCGACTTTGTCTATGTCAGCGACTGTGTTCGGGCTAACCTCCTGGCGATGCAAGAACGCGCCCAGGGGATCTACAACATCGGCTCCGGTCAGGGCACAACCATTAACCGCATTTACGCCCGGCTGAGCGAGATCATCGGCTATGAGCGTCCGCCAGTCTATGGCCCACCGAAGGCCGGCGAGACCTTCCGCATTTTCCTCGATGCAAGCAAGGCCCGGCGTGAGCTGGGCTGGGAGCCTCAGGTGGCCTTGGAAGACGGCCTGCGCCGGACGGTAGACTACTTTCGCCGGGGCAACCTTGCTGGTTAGGCTGCCGTTCTGCCACCTGACTGCGCCACATGCAAGCGGCGGTATCCTCTGCCAGGGGGAGAGGCTACCAGGTCACCCATGGAGGGATATGGATATCTGCCCTGTTACGGCTGATCGGAGTGACCG
Source organism: Chloroflexota bacterium (assembly GCA_902812335.1). Taxonomy (GTDB): domain Bacteria; phylum Chloroflexota; class Anaerolineae; order DSLN01; family DSLN01; genus DSLN01. Next base: position 2,992 of record CADDZL010000262.1, read on the forward strand.
CAACTTGTAATAGCCCAAATACGTCAAAGATCGTATTGACTTTGTAGCCCCATCAGGCTATCATCATCAAAGATAAGTTAACGGCTGGGTTCTGTCGCACAAGTACAGGGGCGGTTCTGTGCCAGGAGCATTGCGGTTCATGGGAGCGAACGTGGCTGGAGCAGCCCATGTTATTGACAGGCCGCAAGATAGGTGATATTATTGACATATATAAGGCGGACCCCCCCAACGGCGGATATTCAGGCTTAAACTTGCAGATGCAGCCCCTGGGGGCGCTGCTCAGTGAGGCAGATTAGTTTATCTGGCAGGGTCAGGCTCGCATGACCGGACGCGATCACAGAGGAGACACCAGCGGTAGACCGGCTAGGTCAACCGGCCCTGCTGCACGGCTCCGTTCCCCTGCTCCCCCTTAGCGCGCGGACAGCGTGCGAAAGGAGGTGATGTTTTGCCTCTCACAACCGATAGAGGGGCCCCCCGCAGGTTATCTGCCGACACCCGAGACGGGTCTAAGGCTGTGCCTACCCCCCTGGCCAGGATGCCGTCGCGCAGCCTCTAGAGCCGTCTGGATAGACCCCCCAGAGGGGGACCATGTTAGCCAAGTTGCCAGGAGACGACAATCATGAGAAAGCCCTGGCCGGTCCGACGCTTGGCACTGACAAGCCGGACTATGTGCCTGGAGACATTATCCACTTGAGGGCCTTTTCATCACCAGTGCAGCCACAGAAGACAGTGAGGGAGCTTGTCATAGGACACATACCTGGTTGCTCACACCAGGCACACCATCTGCTCCGTCGCTGAGTCGCCTTCTATACCCTCCTTGGCAAAAACAAGAAAGACCTTGTGCACCCGATGGCATCATGGGGAGGGTGCTACTCGCATAGGTGCCGGAGCTTACGGGAACCGGTGTGTTCCCGCGCCCATGATAAATTGAATCTCACAGGGGGTAGCATTTATCCAGGCGGCGGAACGCCCGCCAGGGGTGGACCGGCCTGGTGGAGGGGGAGCAGTTACGTGGATATTTCGATTGTAATCCCATGTTTTAACGAGGAAGAGAACGTGCCTCAACTCGCCAGGCGGCTGAAGCCGGTGCTGTCAGAGCTGCGTGGGGAATTCAGAGGCTGGGTCGAAGTGGTGTTCGTTGACGATGGCAGCCACGACGCCACCGCCCGGCGACTGCAAGCCGCCTTTGCCAGCGACCCCGACGTCCAGGTGGTGCGCCATCCCCGCAACCTGGGGTTGGGAGTTGCCCTGCGGAGCGGCCTGCAGGCGTCACGCGGCCAGGTGATTGTCACCACCGACAGCGATGGCACCTATGACTTTGCCACCATCCCCCTCCTCCTGGCTGCGCTGGGGCCGCAGGTGGATGTTGTGACTGCCTCCCCCTATCACCCTCAGGGAGGGGTGCAGGGGGTGCCGGCTTATCGGCTGGCGCTCAGCCGGGGCTGCTCGCTCCTGTACCGGCTGCTGGTGGACCGGCGGATATACACCTACACTGCCCTGTTTCGTGCCTATCGGCGGGGGGTGCTGGAGGACGTGAACTGGAAAGCCACGGGCTATCTGGCGGTGGCGGAGGTCCTGGTGGAAGCGCGGTTGAAAGGCTATCGGC
>CADDZL010000263.1 GCA_902812335.1 Chloroflexota bacterium
CCACCGCCGTACTCAATAGCCGCAACCAGTTCTTGCTCACGGCGCTCTCGGTGGCGAGCCACAACATCGCGCTCATCATCGGCATCATCGGGGCGCGCTTTTTGCCCGCGCTGGGCATCTACGGGCTGATCCTCGGCGTGGTCGGCGGCGCTGTGCTCCAGTCGGCCATCCTCTGGCCGGGGCTCTCGGCGCGGGGCACACGCCTCCAACTCCTATGGGAGCCCTGGAATCAGCACTTGCGCGAAGTTATCCGCCTGCTCATCCCCAACGGCCTCTCGGTCAGCGTCAATTACGCCGGCTTTATCGTGGATACCGCCTTTGCCTCGACCGTGCCCGAACTCGCGGCGCTGCCGGCCCTATACAACGCCTGGCTGCTGGTGGGCCTGCCGATTGCGCTCCTGGGCCAGGCCGTGGGGCAAGCCGCCTTTCCGCGCCTGGCCGGGCACGCTGCCGCTGAGGACTGGGGGCAGATGCGCCGGACGCTGCTCCAGGCGCTGGGCGCAGCCGTTGCGCTGGCGGTACCGGCGCTGCTTGCCCTCATCTTCCTGGGCCGGCTGGTCATCCGGCTCCTGTTTGAGCACGGCCGGTTCACAGTTCAGGCCGGCGACCTGACGTACAGCGTTCTGATCGCCTACTCGGTGGCGCTGCCGGCCTACGTCGGCACTGAGGTCATCACCCGCAGCCTGATCGCGCTGCGTGATACGCGCACTCCGCTGATGACCAACACCGCTCAACTCATTGGGCGCGCCATCATCATAGCGCTGCTGGTCGGCCGGCTCGGCGTCATCGCCATCCCCATCGCGCTGGCTGTCACAGCGACGCTGGAGACGCTGACGCTGGGCACGGTGCTGCTGTTCAAGCTGCGGGGCTGCAGCGCCGCCGTGCAGCGTGCCATCTAAGCGCCTTCGAGAAAGGCAGGGACTTTCTCGCCGCGGATCAGGTCCGCATAGGTCTGCCGCTCGCGGATGATGAAGTATTCATCGCCACGTACCAGGACTTCGGGGGCCAGGGGCCGGGAATTGTAATTTGAAGCCATCGAGAAGCCATAGGCTCCGGCGCTCATGACCGCCAGCAGGTCCCCTGGATAGGCTGGCGGGAGCGGCCGGTCCCTGGCCAGAAAATCGCCGCTCTCACACACCGGGCCGACCACGTCCACGACCATCGGCTCGGCCCCGGCTTGGGCTTCCTCTACGGGCAGAATCGCATGATAGGACCCATACAGGCTGGGCCGGATCAGGTCATTCATGGCCGCGTCCACGACGACAAATTGCCGGGTTGCGTTCTGTTTGGTATAGAGAACGCGGGTCACCAGGGCACCTGCATTGCCCACCAGCGCGCGCCCCGGTTCCAGGATCAAGGTATAGCCCAGAGGCGCGACGACCTGGCGCATGGCCTCGGCGTAGTCGGAGAGCGCCGGGAGTTGCTCCTCTTGATAGGGGATGCCCAGCCCGCCGCCCAGGTCAAGATAACGGATGTCGAGCCCCGCGTCCTGGAGCTCTTGGGCCAGCCCGGCCACTTTGGCTGCGGCCTCGACCAATGGGCTGAGCTGGGTGATCTGGGAACCGATGTGGCAGTGGAGGCCGATGATCTCGATACGCGGCAGGTTCGCCTGCATAGGGGCCAATTCCCGTACCTGGGCGATCTCGATCCCGAACTTGCTCTGCTTCAAGCCGGTGGCGATATAGGGGTGCGTGTTGGGATCGACAGCCGGATTGACGCGCAGGGCGACCCGTGCCCTCTTCCCCAGGCTGGCGGCGATAGCATCAATTGCCTCAAGCTCTTGCCGGGATTCGACGTTGAGCAGGAGCACGTCCGACCGCAGGGCTTCGGTGATCTCAGCGCGGCTCTTGCCCACCCCGGCATAGACCAGCTTGTGGGGATCGGCCCCGGCTGCCAGGGCGCGGTACAGCTCGCCGCCGGTGAGGATATCCAGGCCGGCCCCTTCGCGAATGAAGACCTTGAGGATGGCCTGATTGGAGCAGGCCTTCATGGCGAAGCAGATGAGATGGGGTATCGGCTGCAGAGCCTGATCGAGCGTCAGGTACTGCTGGCGAATAGCGGTGTAGCTATACAGGTAGAAGGGGGTTCCCACCGCCTGCGCGATCACCGCCAGCGGAACCGCTTCACAGCAGAGTGTGCCCTGCTCATAGTGGAACGCGTGCATCGGGCGAGTCCATTCCTGGCCCTCATGGTACACGTCCTACACAGATTGTCAAACCCCAAAATCCCCCAGCAGTTCACCACATCTCCTCAACGTCCTCACAATTTCCTCACAAATTGGTGTGATACTGCTGTCAGAAAGGAGATGGAACCATGGAACAGGTTATCCACGAAGTGAAGATCATCGAGACCGATGACGGCTATCGGATCGAGATCAAGGGGAACAAGGCGCAGCTCAAGCAGTTGTTCGAACGCCTGCCGTTCGGCAAGGGTATGCCGTTCGGTTTTCGCGGTCCGATGGGCGGGCCTATGGGCTGGATGTTTGGACGGCGTCATTGGGGGCATGGCCCCTGGGGGTGGCACTTCGGCGAGGAAGAAGAGAACGTGCCGCCCACAGCGGGCGTCTGAAGGGGACGGAGGGCGACGGACGACGGAACCGGGCTGAAGCCCGGTACTGGGTGGCCCGGTTCGTCATCCGTCCGCCGTCATTCATGCAGAGACGCTTCGCTGCGCTCAGTGTGACATCCTTCGCCATTGAACCTATAATAGGGGCTACGGAGCAGGGATGAACGAACTCATCCTGGTGGTGGACGATGAGCCGAAAATCGTTAAGCTGGCGCGCGATTACCTGGAGCAGGGCGGGTTCCGCGTGGTTAGCGCCGCCGACGGCAAAACGGCCTTGGCTGTTGCCCGCCACGAGCACCCTGACCTGATCGTGCTCGACCTGATGCTGCCCGGCATGGACGGCCTGGACGTCTGCCGGACGCTGCGACGTGAGTCGGATGTGCCCATCATTATGCTGACTGCCCGCGTGGAGGAGGCCGACCGGCTGATCGGCCTGGAACTGGGTGCGGACGATTATATCGTCAAGCCCTTCTCGCCGCGCGAGTTGGTGGCGCGGGTACGGGCGGTGCTGCGCCGCGTGCAGGGCGGCGTGCATCAGGCGGGGATCATTCGCGCCGGCGACCTGGTGATCGACCTGAATGGCCACCGCGTGACGCGGGCGGGCGAACCGCTACAGCTCACCCGCACCGAATTCAACCTGCTGGCAGCCCTGGCCCAGCATCCCGGACAGACCCTCACCCGTGAGCAACTGATTCACCGGCTGTATGACGTCGCCTACGAGGGCTTCGACCGCAGCATTGACGCGCACATCAAGAACCTGCGCCAGAAGCTGGAGCCCGACCCCGGTGAGCCGCGCTATGTGCTCACGGTGTATGGCGTCGGCTATAAATTCAGCGACGAGGTCTGAGCGTGGAGCCACTTCCGCCCTGGGAACGGCATGGTCCGGGCCGGCACAGACCCTGGGGCCACGGCGGCCCGCCGCCTGGCTGGTGGCACGGCCCCCGCTTCCTTTTCCTTCGCTTCGCCCGCATCTTCGGCGTGATGGCACTGCTGGTTGCGGGCGGGATGGGAGTGCTGGCCTTTGTGCTCACGCGGGCCTTTGGCGGCGATGGGCAGACGACGGTGCTGGTCTGGCTCGGCGGCTGCGGCCTGGCGCTGGCATTGCCGGCGCTGGGAATCGGATTCGCCATCCACGGCTTCCGCGACATCGCCAGGCCGCTGGCCAACGTTATGGAGGCGGCTGAGGCCGTGGCCGAAGGGGATCTGAGCGTGCGGGTGGCGGAAGGTAGCCCAGGCGCGTTCGGCCGGCTGGCGCAGACGTTTAACCGCATGATTGGCGAGCTGCAGCGTGCCGACGAGCAGCGCCGCAATCTGACGGCTGACGTGGCGCACGAGCTGCGCACGCCCCTGCACATCATTCAGGGCAACCTGGAAGGCATCCTCGACGGCGTGTACCAGCCGACCCCCGAGCACATCCAGGCGACACTGGATGAAACGCGCCTGCTGGCGCGGCTGGTGGACGACTTGAGGACGCTGTCGCTGGCCGAGTCGGGCCAGCTCCTGTTGAAAAAGGAAGCGGTGCCGCTGGGGGAGCTGCTGGCCGACGTGGGCACGAGCTTTAGCGGACAGGCGGAAGCCGCAGGGATCGACCTGCGTGTTGTCCGTGACGACGAAGCCTCGGCCATGACCATTAACGCCGACGTCGGGCGGCTGCACCAGGTACTGGGCAACCTCATGGTCAACGCGCTCCGCCACACGCCGCCCGGCGGGAGCATCACGCTGGCGGGGGAACGCCTCCCGGAGGGTGTGCGCCTGATCGTGCGGGACACGGGCGAGGGCATCCCGTCTGAGGATTTACCCTACGTTTTTGACCGCTTCTGGCGCGGCGACCGGTCGCGCTCGCACGCCGACGGTGCGGGTGGCGGCTTGGGGCTGGCCATCGCCCGGCAACTGGTGCAGCTTCACGGCGGGCGGATTGAGGTCGAGAGCCAGGTCGGCCAAGGCACCACGTTCACTATCCAGTTGCCGGTTGGGCGCGAGGATACCGGGCGCGGGCCTGAAGACCCGCGCCCGGTATCCT
>CADDZL010000264.1 GCA_902812335.1 Chloroflexota bacterium
TGGCCAACCACTGGACCCCGGCGATGCTGCGGGGGACGCTGCGGCTGCAACTGCTGGCCCAGGCGCTGGCCGAACATGCCCTGGGCGCGGTCCCGGCGACCGCCGAACAGGTCCACGCCCGGCACATCCTGGTGGCAACCGAGGCGGAGGCGCGCGACCTGCGGGCCAGGCTGGTGGGCGGAGCCGACTTCGCCCAATTGGCCCGGACCTATTCACTGGATGTCACCACGGCAGCGCGCGGCGGTGACCTGGGCTGGTTCAGCCGGGGCCAATTGCTGGCACCGGAACTGGAGGCGGCGGCCTTTGGACTCGTGCCTGGGGGCCTGAGCGATGTGGTGCACTCCGCCCTGGGCTACCACATCGTCCAGACCCTGGAACGCGACCCGGCCCGGCCGCTCAGCCTCGAACAGCAGGCTGAACTGCGGCGGCAGGCACTCGCAACGTGGCTGACTGCGCTGCGGGCCGGGGCCCACGTTGAGCGTTTTGTGGACATCCGGTAGGAGCTGAACACAAAAGGGCCTGCCCTGAACGAAGTGAAGGGGGCGAAAGCGCGAAAGGGAGTTGACATGACTGAACGAGTCACGACAGGCATTCCTGGGCTGGATGACATGCTTTCCGGCGGCTTCCTGCCCGGCTCATGCGTCCTGGTGCGCGGCGCGCCCGGCACCGGCAAGACGACGCTGGCCTTACAGTTCCTCTATCATGGCGCCACCCACCTGCATGAGCCGGGCTTGTGGATCTCCTTCGAGGAGTTCCCCCAGTCTATCTTCCGCGATGCCGAATCGCTGGGCTGGGACCTGCACGCGCTGGAGCGAGCGGGGCTGTTGCACATGATGTTCACCTCGCCTGAGGTATTCCTCAAGAGCCTGGAGACGCCCGATAGCCCCTTGATGCAGTTGATGCTGGACGCCGGGATCCGGCGCATGGCCCTCGACAGCATGACGCACTTCACGCGCCTGACGGTCGATCCGTTTGAACTGCGCCATATCTACGCGACCGTTGTCAACGGGCTGAAGCGCGAAGGCGTGACCGCCCTCCTGCTGGGTGAGGAGAGCCGGGCCGATGCACGGCGGACCGAACGGGGGCGCGTCTCCTATATCGTGGATGCGATCCTGCTGTTGCGCCACGTCGAAATCGAAAGCACGATGCAGCTCGCCCTGCTCGTGCTCAAGACGCGGGGCAGCAATCATGCCAAGGAGATCCGGCGCTACGAAATCCGGCGGGGCGGCATCGTCGTCGGCGAAGCTTTCGCAGGCCGAGAGGGCATCCTGAGCGGCAGCCCCCGCAAAGCAGTAGTATGATCTGGGAGCCGGCCCTACCGACCGAACTGCTGTGGGTACACTTTATCTCGTCGGTACCCCCATCGGTAATCTGGAGGACATCAGCCTGCGCGCGTTGCGCACTCTGCGTGAAGTCACGCTGATTGCCGCCGAGGATACCCGCCGCACGCGCCACCTCCTGGCTCACTATGACATCCACACTCCTCTGACGAGCTATTACGAGCATAACAAGCTCAGCAAGCTCGATGTTATCCTGGCCGCCCTCGCCAGCGGCGACGTGGCTGTGGTTTCCGAGGCCGGCATGCCCGGGTTATCCGATCCCGGCTACGAGCTGGTCAAGGCGGCTCTCGCCGCCGGTCACCGGGTCGTGCCTGTGCCGGGGCCTTCCGCGTTGGTCACAGCGCTCGTTGTTTCCGGCTTGCCGACCGATACCTGTCTCTATCTGGGGTTCCTGCCCCGTCGGGCAGCCGAACGGCGGCGGCTGCTGGCGAGCATTGCGGCCGAGCGCCATACCCTGGTGGCCTTCGAAACGCCCCACCGGCTGCTGCAGGCCCTCGCCGATATTCAGGCGGCCCTGGGGGATCGGCAGGTGGCGGTGGCCCGTGAACTGACCAAGCTGCACGAGGAGGTCTGGCGTGGCCCGGTCAGCGCGGCACTGGCGCATTATCAGGCTGAGCCGCCGCGCGGTGAGATCACCCTGGTCATTAGTGGAGCATCCGGCGCACCTGAAACCGGCTCGGCGAAGGCGCGCTGGGGTGAGGAGCAGGTGCGAGCGGCAGTGGCTGCGCTGCTGGATGAGGGCGTCCGGCGCAACCAGGCCATCCAGCGCGTCGCCCAGGCCTCAGGCTGGCCCCGGCGGGAGGTGTACAAACTGACAACGGGGAATAAGCGCGATGCTTTAGCATCGCCCTGAGAGGGCGACACCCCTGCGAGGCTGAGGAAGACCTACCCCCCAACCCCCTGGCAGAGGAGAGGCAGGGGGAGAGGCTAGCCTAGTGTTTGTTGGTGCTTGCACCTGTGTAAAACGCAGGCTACAATGGAATCATGAACCTGGATGATCTGACCTACTTTCGCCAAACCGACCCCGACGATATGCTGGGCCATATCGCCCGCCTGCCGCAACAGTGCCACGACGCCTGGGAACAGGCCCACAGCTTCGAGCTGCCCGTCAGTATGCGGTCTATCCACCACCTTGTCGTGGCCGGAATGGGCGGATCGGCCATCGGCGGCTCACTGCTTCAGGCGCTGGCCGCGCCGGCGTGCCCGATCCCGATCACGGTTGTGCGTGGCTATGATCTGCCCGCCTTCGTCAGTGGCCCTGACACATTGGTAATCGGTGTCAGCTACTCCGGAGATACCGAGGAGACGTTGAGCGCCTTTGAGCAGGCCCACGCACGTGGCTGCCAGCTTCTGGCGCTGACGACCGGCGGTCGCCTGGGTGAGCTTGCCCATCAGTATGGTGCGCCGGCCTTGATCATCCCCTATCGTTCACAACCCCGCGCCGCGCTGGGCTATAGCTTTATCCCGCTGGTTGCATTTCTATGCCGCCTGGGCTTCCTGCGCGATCAGACAGACGACTTAGCCGAGGCCATCAGCGTCATGCAAGCCCGCCAGGCCGAGATCCATGCCGATGTGCCAGTGGTGCGCAACCCCGCCAAGCGGCTGGCTGGCCAGCTCGTGCAGCGCATCCCGATCATCTACGGCGCAGGCTATCTGGCGCCGGTGGCACGCCGCTGGAAGACCCAGATCAACGAGAACGCCAAAGCATGGAGCCACTTTGAGATTCTGCCCGAACTCGATCACAACGCCGTCTCCGGCATCTCGTTTCCACCGGAACTCATGACGAAGGTGGCGGTCATCCAGTTAACTTCGTCACTTGACCGCCCCCAAGTGCAGCGGCGCCATAGCATCACGCGCGAGATCATGATGCAGCAGGGGATTGCGGTGGACGTGATCAAGGCGCGCGGTCAGAGCCCCCTGGCGCAGATGCTCTCCGTCCTGCATTTCGGCGACTATACCAGCTACTACCTGGCCATGTGCTACGGCGTGGACCCCACACCTGTGCCGTCTATCTCGTTGCTCAAAGAGCGCTTAGCCAGCGGTCAGTAAAGAGGCATGCCGCAACCGCCCAGCCCGGGCCCACAGCCGCGCGTATTGCTCGGCCGCTGGCCGTGTCTGAGCGCGCCGCAGGGCTTCGTCAGCCGCAGCGCGCTCGCCACGTTCGAGGAATAGCTCAGCCAGCCATAAATCGATCTGCATTTGCAGATAGGGGGCAGTCAGCTTTTCAGCCGAACGGCAGGCGGTTTCCAACAGCGCCAACGCCTGGTCAGAATCACCGCGCCCACGTGCCACCAGGCCCAGGTTCGCCAGGATATTCGCGGCCTGTTGCACATTACCGTTGCGCTCCGCTTCGGCCAGCGCCCGCTTGAACCACCCTTCCGCGTCTGCCCATTGCTGCTCGGCCAGGGCGATCTCACCGCGCGTGCTATACAGGTATTGTAGCGGCAAATGCAGGGCACGGGTCTCGGCCAGAGTCAGACCAGCCTCAACGTGCTTATGCGCGGCGGCGAGATCGCCGGCTAACAGCGCGTGATAAGCGGTGTTGTTGTGACCCAGCACCTCTTGATAGGGGTTTCCCGCTGCTTGCGCCAGGGTAATCGAGTCACGGAAGGCCTGGAGTGCGCCCGTCAGGTCGCCGCGTTGGGCCAGCACGTTGCCGAGGATGAAGCGGCTGCGCGAGCCGATCTCGACCAGATTATTCTCAGCCGCCAGCCGCGCAGCTTCGTTCAGCTCCTTTTCAGACTGTGCGAGCGACTGCCCGGCGTCCAGCCGGCTCGCTCCCAACAGGAAATGGGCCAGGGCGTGGGCCTCCGGATCGGCCCCTGGGTCGAGGTAGGTGAGGCTCTTCTCCATCCAACGGGCAGCTTCGTCGGCGCGGCCCTCCGGCAGGTGGGTTTCAGCCAAGCCCAGGCAGGCGCGTGCTGCGCTGCGTTGATCGCCTTCCGCTTCGGCGGCGCTCAAGGCAGCCTCGAACGCCGCCCGTGCCTCGGCCAAGTCCTCCTGGCGCAACAGGGCCTGGCCGAGCCCCAATTGCCGCGCCGGTGTTGGATCGAGCGCGAGCGCTTGCCGATAGAAATCCACCGCCTCGGCGGGGGCTGCCAGAGCCAGCGCATGTTCAGCCGCCCTCTCGGCATAGAGCCCTGCCTGTACTCCATCCCCGGCCTGGGCATAGTAAGCCGCCAACCGCCCGGCGATCTGGGACAGGCGGCCGGCGTATGT
>CADDZL010000265.1 GCA_902812335.1 Chloroflexota bacterium
GAATTCGCCGATTGTTTGGGATGGCGGCATCAGGTGCACCAGCGCCGGCAGCAGGGGCGACTGAGCAAGGGAACGGGGCAGCGGGGGAGCAGACCGGGGAATATTCCCCCCCACCGCCGAACCCGCCTGCCTCCCGGTTGCCTTTGCAAGTCGGTCTGGCCACCCACGTCGGACAGGTCCGCGACCACAATGAAGACGCCCTCTTCGCGATGACCAGCCTGCAAAGCAGCGATGCCGGCGATGTCCCATTCGGGCTGTTCATTATTGCTGACGGCATGGGCGGGCATCAGGGGGGAGAAGAGGCCAGCGCACTGGCCTCCCGCACCGTGGCGCGCTACGTTACCCAGGAGGTCTACCTGCCTTTCCTGAGCGGGGGGGGGCCCGATGCCGACCGCAAGCCCTGGCAGGAGGCGCTGACCGAAGCGATCACCGCTGCCAATCAGGCAGTACGGGCGGCGATTCCGGACGGCGGCACGACGTTAACCACCGCCTTGATCGTCGGCGACCAACTCACCATCGCTCACGTGGGCGATAGCCGCGCCTATCTCGTCGGCGATGATGGGCTGAAGCGTCTGACTCGCGACCACTCGCTGGTGCAGAGATTGCAGGAGTTGGGCCAACTCTCGGCAGAGGAGGCGGCAGTTCATCCGTCACGCAACATGCTGTACCGGGCGGTCGGCCAGGCGGATCTATTGGAGGCCGACGTTTCCGCCCACACGCTGGCTGCGCCAGCCATGCTGCTACTGTGCAGCGATGGCCTGTGGGGCGTGGTACCGGCCGGGGAGATACACATGATCATTCGCCAGGCCATAGACGAGTGGTGTGGTTCCCCAGGTGCGCTTCAGATCGCCTGCCAGCGGCTGATCGAGGCGGCTAATCGCCGTGGCGGGCCGGACAATATTACGGCGATTCTCGTCGAGGTCAATGCCCCATGACTGAACCGGATCGGGCGGAACGGCCGCAAGAGGGAATCACACAAGCGCCGATCACCGTGCAGCTCACACCCAGCCGCACAACGCTGGCGTGCATCACCGATCCTCAAGTTCTCCATGTACTGATTGAGATCAAACCGAACTCGCAGTTGGTCGGGGTCCGCGTTCCGTTGAACCTATGCCTGCTGGTGGATCGCAGTACCTCGATGAAGGGCGCACGGCTGGCGCAGGTCAAGGCAGCAGCCCACCGTCTGATTGATGCGCTTGATGATACTGACGCGCTTTCGGTAGTGGCCTTCAGCGACCGCGCCGAGGTAATTGTGCCGGCGCAGCGCCCGGTCAACAAGCAGGAGGCCAAAGCCAGGGTCAATACCATACACGCCAGTGGGGGAACCGAGATCTTCCGCGGCCTGATGCACGGTCTGGCTGAGCTGTACAAACAACGTGATCCGAGCGGGCCTAATCACCTGATCTTGCTGACGGATGGGCGCACGTACGGCGATGAGGATGATTGTCTGGCGCTGGCCGCCGAGGCAGCGCCAGATGGGATAGCCATCAGCGCGATGGGTATCGGCAACGAATGGAACGATGCCTTCCTGGACCGGCTGGCGGGCGCTACCGGCGGCAGTTCGCTCTACATCGAAAGCGACCAGCACGTGGTGAAATTCCTGGATGAGTGCGTGCGCAGCCTCGACGCGACCTTTGCGCACGATGTGCGCCTGGAAGTGCGGCCTCAGCCCGGCACTCAGATAGGTTCAATGTTCAAGCTTGCACCCACGCCCCAGCCCCTCACCGCCGATCGTGATGTCTACCATGTGGGTACTCTGGCAGAACGCCAGACGCTGGAGTTGCTGCTGGAACTGGTGGTGCAGCCGCACCCGCCGGGCCGGCATGGATTGTTCGAGCTGAACCTGGCTGCGGAAGTGCGCGGCTTCAGCCGATCTACATTTCAGACGACATGCCATCTCGGTCTGACATTCTCGGCAACAGCCCCTCAGGAGAACCCGCCGGCCAAACTTGTCGAGGCCCTGGGCCAGCTCAGCCTATATTATATGCACGAGCGCTCGATACAAGATGTTGAGCGCGGCCAGACGCAACTGGCGACCCGACGCCTGCAGGCGCTGGCCCGCCGGCTCGGTGACCTGGGACAGACCGCACTGGCACAGACCGCGCTGGCAGAGGCTGATCGTCTCCAGAAGACCGGTTCACTGTCGGAAGAGGGACGCAAGCGCCTCAAGTATGGCACTCGTGCCTTGATTGGGACTGCCTTGAGGGGAAGCGCGCCATGATCGTCTGTCCAACCTGCGGTGAACGCCATCTGACCGGCACGTTGTTCTGTCTGGAGTGTGGCACGTACCTGGCGGATCCGACGTCGGCCCAACCGTGGCATCAACCCGCGCCGGTGCAGGAGGAGGATTTCAGCCCGGTCACGGATGACGCGGTCGCGCCGGAGCCGGACACGAAGCAACCCGTGCACCCGGGGCGCGAAGTGCATGTACCCCAGTATAGGCAACCTGCCAAACCGCCGACGGCATCGGGCAAGGGTGCCAGCCCGGTTCGGGTCAGGTTGCTTGTCCCCGCCAGCCAGCGTATGGTGACGTTCTCCCTGGCCCATGAGATCACCCTCGGCAGGACCGATACCAAGCGTGGGGTTCATCCAGATCTAGATCTATCGCCCGATGGTGGGCTGGACGCGGGTGTGTCACGGCTTCACGCCGCAATCCGCCAAGAGAACGGCGATGTGGTGATCGTAGACCTGGCAAGCAGTAACGGCACCTTGGTGAACGGGGTGGAACTGGTGCCTAACCTGCCCCAGCCGTTGCACGATGGAGATGAGATCGAGCTGGGAGCGCTGCGGCTCACAGTGTATATTGAGGACTAGGTGGTGGGGGAGGTTGTGTGACTCAGAGCGTTTTGATTCACTTGACCAATGAGGATCCGATCCTGGCCGAGATCGAAGAGTTGCCGGATCCGAAGGATCAGATTCTGGTGGCCCAGAATCCGCGCCGGCGCGATGGCAAGGAACTGCACTATCTCATGCCAGAAGTGTCTACAGTGGTGCTGCCCTGGCATCGCATCAGCTTCCTGGAGATCATCCCGGCAGGCGGCGAGGAAGAAGTCGTTACCTTCGTCCGTGAGTGACCGTTGTGTCCCATGCCATGTCCTCCCAGCCTAAGCTAATCCTGGTGGTTGATGATGAACCCCGCATGATCCGGTTCATGCGCATGAACCTGGAACTGGAAGGCTATCGGGTAATCGAGGCACACAACGGCCTGGAAGCACTTGACCGTGTCCGCGAGGATTTACCCGACCTGGTGATTCTGGATGTCATGATGCCGGAACTGGACGGATTCGAGACGCTGGAGCTACTGCGCGAGGTATCCGATGTGCCCGTCATCATGCTTACGGTCAAAGCGGATGAAGAAGACAAAGTGCGTGGGCTTGAGCTGGGCGCCGATGACTATGTGACCAAGCCCTTTAGCCCGCGCGAACTGTCAAGCCGGGTGAAGGCAGTGTTGCGGCGGGCCGACCTGACCGCGCCGTTCGAGAAAGGCATCGTTCGGATTGACGATCGTCTGACTATTGACTTCAATCGGCGTGAAGTGCTGGTGGAAGGCAAAGCCATCAAGCTCCGCCCGACAGAATACCGCCTGCTCTATCACCTGGTGAGCAACGCCGGCTGGGTGGTGCCTCATGAGACGCTGCTGGCCAAAGTGTGGGGCTACGAGTACCGCGATGAAACCCAATACCTGCGGTTGTATATCACCTACCTGCGGCAGAAGATAGAGAAGGACCCGGCCCACCCGGAGTACATCCTCACGGAACGCGGTGTCGGTTATCGGTTTGTTGATTTCCGCTCAGGCGCTTCTTGAGCATCGGACGGCAACTCAGCGCGCTGTCAACCCAAGCGAAAGCCCGTCTCTATACAGCAGGAGATGGGCTTCTTGACGTGATCGCAGCGGTGATCGTCAGAAGCCTGTCAGGGAATAGGCTGCCGTTTGGGATAGTCGTGGCCTCAAGGTTATGCTATAATTTAGCCTAAGATATGCTAAATGGAGTTCTCTCCGCCTCGGCATGTTTGGCAATAGGGGCAGGAGAGCCTATCGGTGAGAGGAGAGCATGTTCTTCTTTGATCCCTTGTACCTGATTATTTCGATGCCGGCGCTGCTGCTGGCGCTGTACGCGCAGGCGAAGGTGAAGGGAGCGTACAGCAAGTACCTACAAGTGCCCAACTGGCGGCGCATCAGTGGCCTAGAGGCCGCCAAGCGGTTGCTGGCCGCGAACGGCTTGGGCCACGTAAACATTGACGGTACACCGGGGACACTTACGGACCACTATGACCCACGAACCAAGACGTTGCGGTTGTCGCGCGATGTGGCCTACTCCACCTCGGTGGCAGCGGTGGCGATTGTCGCCCACGAGGTCGGCCACGCTCAACAGGACGCCCAGGCCTATGAGCCCATGCGGCTGCGCTCAGGCATCGTTCCGATAGTCAGTCTGGGTTCGTGGCTGGGGCCGATTCTATTCTTCGTCGGCCTGCTGTTCCTGGGCGGAACCCAACTCGGCTATAGTCTGGCCTGGATGGGTGTGATCTTCTTC
>CADDZL010000266.1 GCA_902812335.1 Chloroflexota bacterium
GGGTTGGGGTGAGGGCCTTGCGCACATCTGCTCAGCTCGCCCGCCAGATGCGCTCGCAGATAATCTCGACTTCTTCCATAGCGAGCTCGTTGGAGTTGGCGTTGGGCGTGGGCCCGCTGACCTTGAGCGGCCAGGCGTTCTCGAAGTTGTACTCGGCGATGGGCGTGCCGTCCTGGTCGCACATCAGGATCGAGCCGTTGGTGCGGGCGGCTTTCACGTTGCCGTCCTCGACCTCCTTGCGCCATTTCCACATGGACATGTCATTGGTCAGGCCACGCTTGAGCGTGATCCGGCCAAACTTCATGCGGCCCGGAACGGCATAGTAGCCTGGGTTGCCCTTCTCATCGGCGAACTTGTACTCGGCGGGCTCATGCTCGGCCGAGACCACCGTCGCTTCGCGGAACGAGCCGGCGACCTTGCTGCCGAACTTCACGATGAACCGTGGTGCAATCAATGGGTCTTGTCGCCCTGGCATGTGAGATACCTCCTGTTCTCAGTCTCGTCATCTCTGACTACTAGCTACAACCCGATGGGGTGCGGCTTACTCGCTGGCGGAGCCAGCGCCATCCTCCTTCTGGCTGATGCGGAACACGACGAACTCGGCCGGCTTCACCGGTGCCATGCCCACTTCGATGATGCAGTAGCCGAGATCGCGCAGTTCCTTGGGGTTGGTCTCCTCGTCGCACTTGACGTAGAAGGCCTGCTCCGGCGTCACACCGAACAGCGCCCCACTGCGCCAAACCACCGTCAGGAAGGCGGTGATGTCCCGCTTGATGGCGCGCCACAGCACCTGGTCGTTGGGTTCGAACACGATCCAGTTCGTGCCCTGGAGAATGGACTCCTCCACGTTGCAGAACAAGCGCCGCACGTTGATGTAGCGCCACTGCGCATCGCTCGATAGTGTACGCGCACCCCAGATACGAATACCCTGGCCGGGGAACGAGCGGATGCAGTTCACGCCGATCGGATTCAGGTGATCCTGTTCATTGCGCGAGATGTTGCGTTCCAGCCCGATTGCGCCCCGTACGACTTCATTAGCCGGCGCTTTATGCACGCCCCGCTCAGCGTCCACCCGGGCATACACCCCGGCGACGTAGCCGCTGGGCGGCACCAGCTTACCGTTGACCTTGACCCAGGGGTAGTATAGCGCCCCGTACTTTGAGTCGAAGTTCATGCGGTTCTTGCGCCAGTCGATCATGTCCTGGACACCCATGCCCGCCGGGCAATCGAGGATGGCGAAGCGGTCCTTCATGGCCTCGCAGTGATTGAGCATGTAGGTCTGGACGGCTTTGACGTCCTCCTCGGTGCAGGCTCCCCACTGGTAGGCGGCGACGATGTCCGGGCAGGCTAGGAGGGTCACTTCATCCACGGCCTCCAGGCCGGCGATGCCCGTCCGCTCGGCAGCGTCGCCCTTGAACAGGCCGGGTGTGACCTTCTGCTTGACCTCATCCGCCACGGCCGGTTTGGGCGGTGCGGCCATGGGCGTCAGGGTGACCTTGCTGCCCGGCGCGGGCAGGCGTTCGGCCACTGCCCCTGGCATATCCAGGATTTCGGCTGTGAGCAGGTTATCAGTTTCCTTGACCAAGACGTCGGCCACGTTGCGCTGGCCTTTGCCCTTGGCCAGGCTCAGGTTAGGGATGGTCTTGGGCTCGGCGCCGCTGCGCTGGACGACCAGGTTAAACGCGCCTTCGGGCGCTCCCTCCCCGGGCGGTTGGACCTCGACCGAGATGTCTTCGCCGGCCTTGAGTGGGCCGGTGGTGGTGATATGGAGCGTGCGTTGGCCGGCGGCGTTGAGCAGATAGCCCTCCCCGGCAGGCAGCAGGGGCACCTCAGCCACTTCTTTGACCGGTACGGGCAGGCCGACGACAAAGGCCGAGGTTCCGCCGTTCAGGAAGTAGCCGTACATGGCGTGATGCAGGTAGCCGCCGGGCACGGCTTGGTCGAAGTCGCCGTAGGTATTGACGAACTGGGACCAGTTCGTGATCAAGGTGGGCGCGGCCGGCGTGGGCTGGCTGACCAGGCCCTGGCCGGGCTTCTCCACCTGGATGGTGTCGCGGCACAGGCCAATCAGCGCCAGGACCGAGGTGCCAGCGGCTTCGATGGGCCGCGCCCCCTTGTCCACCTCCTCGACGTAAACACCGGGTGATTTGTAGTTGAATGGCATGTCGAAACCTCCTTCTCATCAAGCATCAGACGTCGTGACGTTGGATGTTACGCATCACGTATCACGTCATAGGCACCTCCACTTCATACACCAGTTCGGGCAATAGCTCACCGCGCTCCCCGACGGCGAGTGTCAGTGGCCGCTGTTGGGGGGCACGGCCCGTCACCTCGACCACCAGGGTATAGTCGCCGGGGGGAATGCCTTCGAAGACATAGCGGCCGTCGGCTTGCGTCTGGAGCGTCGGCCCGACCTGGACGGGATGGCCATCGGCCTGGGTGCCGATCAGCCGGACGGCGGCGCCGCCGATGGGCTTGCCCCCGGCACCATGAATCTCACCGGCGAGCCGGACCGGGGCTGCCTCCCAGCCCGATTCGAGTTGCCGCAACAGGTATTCATGGCCCTCGGTGTCGCGATACACGGCTGGCCGGCCGAACTTGAGCACCCTGGCAAAGACCAGCGGCAAGGTCCTGATCTGCTCGAGATCAAGTTCGAGCGTGACCACCAGGCTGATGGAGGGGCGGAGCTGGTTTTCCAGCGCGCCCCAGAAGTCCGAGACGTTCTTGAGGACACCGTCCGGTTGGGCCACCTCGGTGCGCACGGGGTGAACGAGCTGGCGCAGGCCCCCCTGGAGCATGTCTTCCGGCAAGGGCGAATAGCGGAAGAACGTCTCCAGGACGCGCCACAGCAGACGATGCTGGTCCTCGGTGGCACTGGTCCAGCAGGTGATCATGTACGACAGGTCAATGCGCAGCGGGCCGCGCTTAATCTGGACCTTGCCGTTGCCGCTCGGTTCCTGGTCCCAGTACATCTCGCGGAGCTGGCGGTTCTCGCGGATGTCATACAGGTACAGGTTGACGGTGGGGCGGGTGACCGGGGTGGACCAGTCGCGGGTGGGGATGTCGAAGCTGATGTCCACCTCGGCCGGGTCGAGCGCGGCCTTTTGGATCAATAACTGCCTGAGGGTTTCGTCGAGATCATCAATCATGGCGGTTGACACCTACTGGAAGTGAATCGTCAGCGATGCCCCCATCGGCACCTGGCGCGCCAGGTCGGCCAGCGTGCCCGACAGGCCGACACCGGTGTCCCGGGGCGGCGGCGGCTCGTCCCGTAAGAGAAGCCGGTCAACGTCCTTCGGCTCTTCGGCTTGAAGCTGGGTTTCAAGTGAGCGGGATAGCAGCAGGTCGGCCAGCCATTCGGCCATGTCCTGGGCCCGCCCCCGCAGTTCGTGCGGCAAAATCTCGCTCAACCCCGCCGCGATCTGCCTGATGCCCTGCTCGCGGCTGGATAGAAGCGCCTTGAGCTGCGGGTCGGTCAGGCGGAGGCCGCGGCCGCGGAAAGTGGCAACGATGACGGCGATCTCGGGTGTGGGCGGAGGTTGATTGATGGCCACATGTAACCCGGCCATGCCCGTGCCAAACAACGCAAGGGTGACCTCACCCGCCGGGGTTGAGGTGCCGCCGGGCAACGCACCCGGCGCCGACAAAATGCGCCGCAACCGTTCGCTGTCCGTCTCCGGCGGTGTGACCGGTATGAAGCCAGCATGCTGAAGCCGTTGCAGGGCCTCTTGTGGCGTGCGCGGCTCAGGGTCCCAGAGGGTCCGCAAGACCGGCTGGGAGAGCGGGGGCAACCACTCGCGCAGTCGCTCGATCATCTCGGGTGTGAGGTGGAGGGGCTCGCGCCGGTTGGATTGCGCCGCCCACTGGCTGCCCAGGAAGAACTCGATGCTGAGCGCCAGTGTGGCGGGATCAAGCCCACCGGCACGTGCCTGCTGCTCACCGCCCTGGCTCTCCTCTTTGCGCTGGACCACCTGGCCGACGAAGGCGTTGCCGTGGCCCTGCTGCAGGTGCGCCAGCAGCCCGGCTTTCTGCTCGCCCCGAGCACTGCCCAGGACCTGGCTAACCTCTGCCACGGAGTGACCGGCTGCGGCCAGCCGTGCGGCGGCCTGCTTAGCCTCGGTCTCTTCCGGCCGCGTGTCTATATGCGGTGCGGACTCCTCGTCGTGGCGGCGGCGTAGGGCTCGCCGGCGCAAGCGGCGTAGGGCTTCGTCGTTGGCATGGTCGGTCATACGCTCTCCCTGGCGGAGGTTGGCTGGCTCTCCTATCCGCCGCCTCCGCCACCGGCTTCCTCCTCCTCCGGCTTCTTCGCGGCTTCCGGGGTTGCGCCGCCGCTCTCCGGCGGCTTCTTCTCCTCTTCCTCGGCCTGGCGCTGCACCGCCTGCCCGCCAAAACCTGTCTGCTGGCCGACGTGCGTCAGTTCGTGAGCGAGGAGCCCCTGCCCCTCGGAGCTGGAGGGGTTATACTTGCCCTCGGCGAAGAAGATGTCGCTGCCGACGGTAAAGGCCTGGGCGTTCAGTTCACGGT
>CADDZL010000267.1 GCA_902812335.1 Chloroflexota bacterium
CCATCACGTCACCGTGATCATTCAAGATGGCGTGGCGACGACCCACGTGGACCAGGTCTTCGTCAACGACCAGCCCTATACGGTCGAAGGCACGTACCTGTTCCCCTTGCCGTCCGATGCCACGGTGTCGGACTTCGCCATGTGGGTGGACGGGAAGCGGGTTGAGGGCAGAGTTCTGGGGCGCGATGAGGCCCGCGCCATCTACGACGAGATCGTGCGCAAGCGGCGCGACCCGGCCTTGCTAGAATACGTTGGCCGGGGCGCGGTCCAGGCCAGCATCTTCCCCATCCCGCCTCAGGCCGAGCGCCGCATCGAACTGGAATATAGCCAGGTCCTACCGCTGGAAGGCGGCCTGGTCCATTATGTCTACCCACTCAACACCGAGAAGTTCTCGGCCCAACCCCTGCAGGACGTCTCGATCCAGGTGGACATCCGCTCACAGGCGGCGCTCAAGGCGATCTACTCGCCCAGTCACAAGGTTGCGATTGACCGCGACGGCGATCATCACGCCGTAGTCAGCTATGAGGATGCCAACGTGCGTCCGGAGACCGACTTCGAGCTGTACTATACCGTCTCCGAGGACGCGGTTGGGGTGAACCTGCTCGCCTACCGTGAGGGCGACGAGGACGGCTTCTTCCTGCTCCTGGTCGCGCCCCAGGTCCAGGTGGATCAGTCGCAAGTCGTTGCCAAAGATGTGATCATCGTCCTCGACACCTCCGGCAGCATGGCCGGCGAGAAGATTGCGCAGGCCAAAGAGGCCCTGACCTACATCCTGGATCACCTCAACCCGGAGGACCGCTTTAACATCATCGCCTTCAGCACCGGCCTCAAGCGCTACGCCGACGGCTTGCGGCCGGCGAGCGAGGCGGCTGAGGCACGCGACTTTGTGCGCCGGCTGGAGGCCGCCGGTAGCACCGACATTAACCGTGCCCTGCTGGAAGCGATGGGCCAGAGCGAAGCGTCCGGGCGCAAACGGCCCACGGTGTTGATCTTCCTGACCGACGGCTTGCCCACGGCCGGCGTCACCGATGTCTCGGCCATCCTGCGCAATGTGGCCCAGGCCGCCCCGGACAACGTGCGCTTGTTCGCCTTTGGTGTCGGCGACGATGTGAACACCACCCTGCTGGACACGCTCGCCCAGGACCACCATGGGGCCAGCGCCTACGTCCGCCCTGGTGAACGGCTGGACGAAGCGGTGTCGGGTTTCTATGCTAAGGTGCAGACGCCACTCCTCTCGGACCTCAAGCTCGAGGTCCAGGGCGTGACGGTGGATGAGGTCTACCCTGATCCGCTGCCCGACCTCTTTGCCGGGGCACAACTGGTCGTGGTTGGGCGCTATCGGCGCAGCGGCCCGGCCACAATCACGCTCACCGGCCAGATCAATGGCGAGACGCGCCGCTTCACCTACGCCGACCAGACCTTCCGCTCAGAGGGCGGCGAGGCGTTCATCCCGCGCCTGTGGGCGACGCGCGCCATCGGCCACCTGCTGACGCAAGTCCGGCTGAACGGCCCCGACCAGGAAACCATAGACGCCATCGTCAAGTTGAGCGTGCGCTATGGCATCGTCACGCCCTATACCTCGTACCTGGTGCAGGAGCAGGATGCGCTGACCCAGGAAGGACAGGAGCGCATCGCGCGGGAGGCTATGGCGACGGCTCCAGCGGCCATGCCGCAGTCCGGCGGCGCTGCGGTGGCCAAGAGCCAGGCCGAGCAGGCACTGCGTGACGCGGCACAGCCTTTAGCACCCCGTGGTGGCGGCGGTGGAGAGACGGGCGGCGAAGAGGCCCAGGTCATCAAGGTGGTGGGCAGCAAGACCTTCATCTTGCAGGGCGGTGTGTGGACGGATACAGCCTTTGACCCCTCGCGGATGAAGACAACCCGCGTCGGCTTTGGCTCGGATGACTACTTCAAGCTGCTCTCGGCCCGGCCGGAGCTGGGGCCGGTCTTCGCCCTAGGCCCGCAGGTGATCGTCGTCCTGGATGGCATGGCTTATGAAACGGTAGCAGGTGCTGGCGACCCGCTGACCTTGCCGGCCACGGCTACACCCCCGCCCGCGAGCACCGCGCCAAGCCCCGCTGGCGATGCGACAGCCACACCGATGTCTCCGTCGGGTCTGCTACTGGAGCCGGGGCCACCTGCGGGCAACCATCTGCCCACAGGTGTCCTGGCAGCACTAGCCGGCCTGGCGGCGTTCTCCCTGGCGGTGGTAGTGATAGCCAGAAGGCGGTGAAATGTTAAGAGGGGATCCTGAACTTCAGACATGAGATCGGACAGGGTGGTGAACAAGGGCGGCGAACCTGTTGCGGATCAGGCGATGCTGATAGTGCCACAGGTCATGCAGCCGTATCCGCGCCACCCCAAAGCGCTCCGTCAAGTGCGGGCCCACCGTCTCCACGCGCTTGCGCAGCCGCCGGCACCAGGCCACGGAAGCCTTCCACCAGGTCATCGAGCAATTGGATGTCATGGGGACGGGCAGGCAACAAGGGAAAGCCGGTGATCATGCCCCAGCGCGACAGCCGCAGCTACAGCTTGAAGCCGTAGTAGTGCTGGTCCTTGGCGGCACAGTAGTCGTAGTCGGCGTCAGGTTTGAAGCGGCGGTCGCGCTGGGCGCGACTCGTGCCACACACGGGCAAGGGCAGGGTGTCAATCACCTGCACCGGGTCGAGTGCCTGCCCACTGGTAAGACTAATATTGTTGTATCTATCGGGAATTCACCCACATTAACACTTTACTCTAACGGTCTATGTAGGTCTTAGGCGAGCCCAGCCGGGCGCATTGGCAGGGGGTAGAGGTAGATGATAAGACCGGCCGGGTTTCCGAAACCTGGCCGGTCTGTTCTACCGGATCAACAGCCGCTCGGCTTTGCCCGAGTAGTTGATAAATACCGTTTTCAGTTCGGTGAAGAAGTTCAGGCCCTCTTCGGCCATCTCGCGTTCACCCACGCCGGTGGCCTTGGTGCCGCCAAAAGGCAGTTGCGCTTCACCCCCAATCGTCGGTTCGTTGACGTGCACCATACCGGTCTCGACCTCCTCCACGAAGCGCATCACCCAGTCAATGTTCTGGGTGAAGATGGAAGCCGTCAGCCCATAGTCCACCGAGTTGGCGAAGCGCAGTGCTTCCTCCAGGCTGTTCGCCGTCGCTACCGACAGCACCGGGCCGAAAATCTCCTCGCGGAAGATGCGCATAGCTGGCGAGACCTGGTCGAAGATGGTCGGCTCAATGAAGTAGCCGCGAGAGAGGTGCTCCGGCCTCTTGCCGCCCAGTACCAGGCGCGCCCCCTCATGCTGGCCCAATGCGATGTAATCCAGGTCGGTCTTCCACTGCTTTTCATCGACTGCCGGCCCCATGTCCACGCCTTCCTCAAGCCCCGA
Organism: Chloroflexota bacterium; assembly: GCA_902812335.1. Lineage (GTDB taxonomy): Bacteria > Chloroflexota > Anaerolineae > DSLN01 > DSLN01 > DSLN01. The sequence goes on from CADDZL010000267.1 coordinate 3,372, forward strand.
ACCGACCTTGATCTTTTTGGCGTTCTCCACCAGACGTTCGAGCAGCGCGTCTTTGACCGGTGCCATGGCGATCACGCGCGAGGTAGCAGTGCAGCGCTGGCCGGTGGAGCCGAAAGCACCACCGTGGATCGCTACGGCGGCTTTGTCCAGGTCGGCGTCAGGCATGACGACCGCTGCGTTCTTGCCGCCCATCTCGCAGGTTACTTTGGCCCCGCGCGCTGCGGCTTTCACGTAGAGCGCGCTACCGACTGCGTTCGAGCCGGTGAACGACACGGCGCGGACGGTGGGCGAAGCCACGATGGCTTCCCCTACCACCGAGCCTGGGCCGACGACCAGATTGAATACGCCCGGCGGCAGGCCCGCCTCTTCGTAGATTTCGGTCAGGAGTGTTGCCGTGGCCGGCGTCAGTTCGGCCGGCTTGAAGACAACGGTGTTGCCGGCAACGATGGCGGGCGCGGATTTCCAGATGGGGATGGACCAGGGGAAGTTCCAGGGCGAGATCAGGCCGACTACGCCCAGCGGGCGGCGGATGGTATAGGTGAATGTGTCGCGTGCTTCCGAGGGCAGAGTCTTGCCGTGCAGGCGGAAGCCCTCACCGGCATAGAACTCCAGGAGCGAAATGCCCTTGAGTACCTCACCTCTGGCCTCCTTGAGGACCTTGCCCTCTTCGCGCGTCATCATGCGCGCGATCTCGTCCGCCCGCTGCCGGGCGATGTCCGCCGCACGCCAGATCACGCGCCCGCGTTCCGGGCCAGGCGTGCTCTTCCAGGCGGGGAAGGCTGCCTGTGCCGCTTCAATCGCCCGCTGAACGTCGGCAGCGGTCGCCGAGGGGAATTCGGCAATGACATCCTCTGTATCTGCCGGGTTGACGTTGCGGACCATGCGCTCCGATTGCGGGTGAATCCATTGGCCGTTGATATACGAGCCGGTATGCATAGGCTCCTCCTCCAGACGGATGTACCAGAACTCGGCTGTCAGGAAGATTCAAACTATACTACGAAGTGGCCAACCACAGCAAGTAGGGGCGGGCGCAGGGGTGCATTTCAGTTTAGGGGCGACTTGTAAGCCGCCTGCCACAAAGCGTCGAATCGCTGGCTCATGATCGCCGTCCGCACCGGCAGCAGACGTTCTGCACCAGGACGACTCCAGCG
>CADDZL010000268.1 GCA_902812335.1 Chloroflexota bacterium
CGCTATGATATGGTGATCATCTCAGATACCAAGCAGTTAGACAACGGCAAGTGGTACCAAATTGCGCCTGACCAGTGGATCAACGAGAAACTGGTCGGCAAGGTCTCGGTCAGCCCCCGGCCTGAGGGAGTCGGCCCCACCGAAAAGTGGATCGAGGTCAATCTGTTTGAGCAAACCCTGGCGGCCTATGAGGGTGACAGGATGGTGTACGCAACGCTGGTCTCAACCGGCCTGCCCCAATGGGCCACGCCCGAAGGGCTGACGCGGATTTGGATCAAGCTGCGCATTGCCAAGATGAGCGGGGCCGATGGCAGGCCCGATTACTACTTCCTTGAAGACGTGCCCTGGATCATGTATTTCAATCAGGCGGCCGGGCTGCACGGAGCTTACTGGCATGACCGCTTCGGCTATCCGCACAGCCACGGCTGCGTCAACCTGGCCCCCCGCGACGCCAGATGGTTGTTTGACTGGACTACGCCCTCCGTGCCCGAGGGCCAGAACGCCATGCTACCGACTGACACCGATCCAGGCACTTGGGTATGGGTGCATAAATAGGTGGAGGTAAAGGAGATCGGCCATGAATAGAATATTCAGCTTCTTAGCCGGCGCCATCTGCGGCGCGATCGTCGGGGCGACGCTGGCGCTGCTATTCGCACCCATGTCAGGCGAGGAACTACGCGAGGAAACCCGCGCCCGCGTCGAACAGGCCAAGATTGAGGCCGAACGCGCCGCTGCCCAGAGACGGGCGCAATTGGAGCATGAGCTTGCACGCTTGCAGGGATCGGGAGGCGGGTAGTAGAGCTTAGCCGGGGCGAACTCGCCCCCCTGATCCCTGCAGTCTCTACCGAGTTGTAATACTGTACTCGTAGGATGCGACTTCGGTCGTCACCGGGGCCAGGCCGGAGATGGCCAGAATGGCCTCACTGACGTCGCCGCCCAACTGAACGTCCCACGTGCCACTCTGGTTCGCATCCAGCGGTAGCTGCCGCACCTGTGTCTCGCGGCCCTTCTCGATCAATTGGACCAGAAAGCGCTGCGGCACAGTGTTGTTGGTGCGGACAAAGCCGGCTGCCTGCCAGCCATTGTCGCCCTGCTCGACATCGTCCTGGAAACCGATCTGGGGGATACGGACATCATCAACGGCGAAGCCTGACAGATTCACTGCGGCGTCGGTGATGTACTCAAAGCGGACCAGAACCTTACGCCCTGCATAGGGAGTGAGGTCTGCCTGCTGCTCGATCCAGGTGGGCGTCGTTCCGCCGCTTGATCCTGTCCAGGCGCATCCGTAGCTGTTGCCATTGGGGTTGGTGTCGGTGCAGGCCGGCGTCTTCAGAATGTCCCAGCTCTCGCCGCCGTTCGTTGATGCCTCGACGTAAGCATAGTCCCAGTCCTTCTCCGTGTTGTACCACGCCCAGAAGTCCAGGGTCGCCGTCTGAACACCGCTCAAGTCGAACTCCCGGGTCAGCGTCATGTCACTTGAGTCACCTCGATTGGACCACCACTCGTAGCGCCCATCGTGGGGGTTATTGTCCATTAGCTTGACCGTGGTCGAGCCGGTGAAATGGACCATCAGGTCGCCCTGGCCTTTGAGCGAGATGTAGTTCGTGGCATACTGATGCACAGTCTGCTGGACTGGGCCGACCGGGTAGTTCTGATAGCTTTCCAGCGTGACCGGCGTTGGCACGCGGATGCTGTGGTAGCCGTAACGTCCATCCCCAATCCTTGGGTCATCTAGCATGTTGGCGATAACCCAGTCGGCGAAGACATCATCAAACGTCAGTTGCTTGCCTGTCTGCGGGTCTTTGATGCCCAGCTTCTGGAACACGTCGTCCACGCTGGTGATACCGTGCTTCTGGTCAGCGACCAAAGCGCGAGTCGCGTCACGGCCGAAGCGATCAAGAAAGTACGAGGTAAACAGGTAGGCCGCGCCGTAATTAGCGGCAGCCGAGCCGGGGCCTTCAGGCCAGCTATTGAGTTGCGTGTCGGGGTGGCGGCTAAACTCGAAGTCGAAACCGCCCACATCGTAACCATTGAGATAAGAGGCCAACTCCGAGAAGCCCTCATTCAGCCAGGTCTCTTCGTTGGGATCGTTATTCCAGTGGATCATATGCTGGAACTCGTGCGCCATCACGCCATTATAGAAATTGTCGCCAATCACAAGGTTGTCCAGATTCAGATAGAACATCTCGTGCTCATTGGAGAACGGGTGAACTACGCGCGGGTACTCATCAGGAATGGAGTAGTAGCCAGCTATGGTCTTGCCCAGATCGGTGGCGTGCAGGAGAAAGAGATGCACATCGCCGTCAATCCCCGGCGTCCATTCACTGCCGAAGAATTCGCGGTCCGTGGGATAGATCTTGTTCTCAAACGTATCGGCTGCTCGCTTGAGATCGCCGTCATCGGCGCGTACGCCGTTCTCAACCCACATATACACATGGGGGGTGACATAGCGCAACGTGGCGGTGATCTGGCGATTGGTCTCGGTATCAGGGTTGCTGACCCAGAACACTGCCTGATCGCCAACCGTGTAAATCACCGGTTGCTCACGCACCACACGCGGGATGTTCGGTATTTTCTTCAATCGCTTGGTGATAGCGATCAGATCGGCATAGGGCACATTCGTTTCGGCTACAAGCCTTTCAGTCTGGGCCGCATCCGGCGGGACCGGAGAACGCTCGATATGCGGCTCCAGTGTGGCTGTGGGCGCGGGCGTGGGGGCTGCCTGCTGGGATGTACTTCCGCTCTCGCTGGGCAGGCTGCGCACTCCGCTCAACGCACGCGGGAGAAGCAAGGCAGTCCCTGAACCCAGGACGATCAAGCACAGGCATAGGAACGCTACTAGAACCCCAGCCACAATTAGCCAGTTACGTTGTCTCACACTTCCCTCCAACTTCGATAGCAGCTATTACCAACCACAAACGACCCACAGCGAGGGACGAACGGCGCGCGTCCTTCGCCACGAGCTGACCGTGCTATTATACGGGCGAAGCATCGAACGGGCGAATTTGTGAGCAAGAAAACGGGTTTCTTGCTCTACGACGTCTGAGGGAAATGGAAGTCGTCCGCCGGGCGCGGGCGGAGAAATCCGAGGGCTATGGCGGTACTGGCTACGCGCCAGAACAGGCGCAGCAGGCGCACATTGCGCACGCTGTAAGCCACGCGGGCGGCAAAGGCGCGATGGCGCAGGCTCCGGCCCAACGGATGCGACAGAATACGCCGGCGATAGTCGCTGAAGCGGAAATCACCAGCAGCGAAGGCAGCGGCGATAGACCCGGCCGCGATCTGACCATAGGCCAGGGCATACGAGATGCCCTCACCGAGCAGCGGATCGGCACCGGCGGCATCACCCACAAGAAGCACCCGCGGGAGGGAGAACACACCACGTGCATCGAACCAGTGGATGGGGTGCCCCATCAGTTCGCAGTCATCTGGGTCCACACCCCGCCGGGCCATCATGACGTGTAATGTCTCTTTGAGCGCCGCGCGGGGCGCCTGGGGCCGGATACGGGCATCATAGATGCCCCGGTTCATATGTGCCTGGCCCCGGATATAGCAGGGAAAATCCCAATAATAGCCCTGCACGTCTTGCGCGATCGGGCTATAGTCAAAGACGGCATAGGGCTCACGAAACTCCGGACGCGCAGCCGGGTCCTCCGGCGTAAGCACTTCGATCAGGCGAGCGACCCGTGATACTCCGTCCTCGATACCCAGCTTGCGCCGGACAACGCCCTTGGAACCGTCGGCAGCGACGAGCACCCGTGCCCGGTAAGTCCCTTCGCGTGTTACAACGGTCACGCCAGCGTCCTCGCGCCGGACATCCAGGACCGCTTCGCCTTCGTGGAGTGCCACACCGCGCGCTCTCACCTCGCTGGCTAGCCAGGCATCGAACTCCTCGCGGCGCAACACCCGGAAGACCGGATCTCCATGGAGGGTCCAGTATAGGTCCTGAAAGCGAATGTAAGCTTTGCGCAGCGCCACATTAGGGACCTGGATTTGCAGGCCCAGGTCGCGCAGGATGGCCTCGCCGTAGTTAGTCACGCCACCACCGCACAGCTTGGGGCGGGGATGATACGCCTTCTCCAGAATCAGGACGCGCCCGGCCCAGGTGGGGTCACGCTGAACCAGATGCAGGGCAGTAGAGCACCCCGCCGGGCCCGCCCCGATGATGATCACATCCCAATCTGCCATCAGTCGCGTACTACTGTACAGTCGTCGTTACCTGAGGCTCGGTTGGTACCGGCGCCCAGTTGCCGGCGCGGTCAAGCGGGCGCACGGCGAAGCCGTAGCGATGGCCGGAACTGCCGATGTACACCGCGCTGATGGCTGGGGTCTCCAGCCAAAGGGTCAGCGGACCGCCATCAACCTGGACCCACACCTGATACTGCGCGATCCCGGAACCCAGGTCGTAGCCGAGCCAGGCGAGGGCGATCTGCGGCGGGCTGACCGGGGGCAGGGACGACACGGTCACCGTCGGCGGATGTGTGTCCGTCTCG
>CADDZL010000269.1 GCA_902812335.1 Chloroflexota bacterium
ACGATGAGCCAGCCGCCTTACACATCCTGCGGCACCTGTCACCGGCCCACGCCCGGCCGGCCACAGCCGCCTTGCAGCGGCTGGCACAACTCGGGCCGGGTGAACCGCTACCCGTATCCCTGCGCAGGCCTATGGAGAGGCTTCTCGCTCGTGACTTCTCCGGGGTCCGCATTCATACCTCACCGCTGGCTCAAGAGCTGGGCGCTGAAGCCTTGACCACCGGCGAGCGCATCGTATTCGCGCCGGGCCGGATGGATTGGCGTAGCAGCCACGGCCTCGCCCTGCTGGGCCATGAACTGGCTCATGTGGGCCAGCCACTCGCCTTCAAACAGGCAACGGAGGCCAGCCCGACATTCATGGACGCAGAGGAGCGCGCCGCCCGGCACCAGGAGGCATTCATCCAGCGCACCATCGAGCAGGGCTGGCCTGAGGGACCACAGATGCAAGTGCGGCGCTCAGCCCAACCTACGGTATCGCCCGTCGCAAGCGCAGCGGGCTCCGCTGGTGCCCTCGGCAGCCATCAGGCCGAAGGCCCAGAGTCAGACCATCCGGCAGCGGGATTCCCAGGCTCCGGTCCATTCACCCCGCCGGTTGAATCGCCGGGCAGCGTTATGGCCGTTCAGAGGGCGACGGAAGCTGGCACGTCGCCAGCGCCCCGACCCGGCGGGGATGCCGCGCCGCCAGAGCGGGCAGCACCCACACCGGCCGCTGCCGCCGAACTGGACACTCTGGCGCGACAGGTATACGCCATTCTCAAGACGCGTCTGCGGGCCGAGCGCGAGCGCCACCAACTCTATAGCCGCTGATGGAGGTAGAGGAGGAGAAGCGATGGGTCAACTCATCCGAGGGCGACTGGTGGTAGAGGAGGGCTCACTCCAGGGCCAGTCCGTCGAGTTCATGTTTAACCCGACCGAGTACACCATCTCCAAAAGCAACCAGTGGAACCTCAAGGCGAACAAGAGCGGCAATGTCCCCAAATGGGAGTTCGGCGGCGGTGAGCCGCGCCAGCTCCAGGTCGAACTGTTCTTCGAGTCTTACCTGCCGCGCCAGGGCGTGGCAGCCACCGACGTACGCAAGCTCACCAACCAGCTCTTCAACTTCATGACCATTGACGCGGCACTCAAAGGGAAAAACAGCAAAATGGGCCAGCCCCCCAAGTGCCGCCTGATCTGGGGCCAGGATACCAAGCACCAATTCGACTGCTACATCACCAGTTGCCAGGTCAAATACACCCTGTTCCAGGAGGATGGCACCCCGGTCCGGGCCACCGCCACCCTGACCCTCAAAGAGGTACGCGACCCGAAAGCCCTCCTGCCGACCAACCCGACGTCTGCCGGTGAGCCCGGCCGCCGCATTTGGGTCGTCCAGGAGGGCGACCGGCTCGATTGGATTGCCTATCAGGAATACGGTGATGCGCGTGAATGGCGCCGTATCGCCGAAGCCAACCGCATCTTCAATCCGCTCGACCTGCGTCCAGGGACTGCCCTGGCCATTCCGCCGTTGTAGGGGATAGTGCCATGCCTGAAGCCCGCCACGTCTCACACCTTTCGCTGAAGATCGAAGGCGCGCCCGCCTCGGACCTGGTCATTGAGGACCTGGTCGAGATCATGGTTGACCATAGCTTGCATCTGCCCAGCATGTTCACCATCCGCCTTTTCAACCACGATATGAAGTGGCTGGAGGATACCACATTCCGCGAAGGGACAAAGATCGAGATCCTGGCTGGCGAGCCTCCCCTCAAGCTGCTCTCGGGCAAGGTCGCCGCCCTGGAACCCGAATTGGCCGAGACCGAGCCAACCCTGGTGGTGCGCGGCTACGACCTGTCTCACAAGCTCTACCGTGGCCGTCACCGCCGCTCCTTCAACCAGGTCACCGACGCTGACCTGGCGAAGAAGCTGGCCAGCGAGGCGGGCTTGCGCCCAGGCACCATTGACAGCACCCCTGAGGTGCACGAATACGTCTTCCAGAACAATCAGACCAACGCCGAATTCCTGTTGGAGAGGGCGCAGCGCCTCGGCTACGAGCTCTGGGTCGAAGATGACGCCCTCCATTTCCGCAAGCCCAAGCCCAGTGGGGCACCGGTTCGCCTGGCCTGGGGCGAGGACTTGCGTAGCTTCCGCCCCCGCCTGTCCACGGCCGAACAGGTTAACGAAGTCGAAGTGCGCGGCTGGGATCCCAAACAGAAGCGTGAGGTCGTCGGACGGGCGACGCGGGGCCAGGGCGCGCCCCAGGTCGGCATTGCGCAGCCCGGTGCCGATATCGCCAGGCAGGCATGGAGCGAGGCCAAGCTGGCTGTGGTTGACCAGTTCGTGCGGTCGCCCAATGAGGCCGAGGCCCTGGCCCAGGCGGTGCTGGATGAGAGCACCGCCGCCTTTGTCGAGGCCGAGGGCACCTGCGATGGCAATCCGAAACTGCGCGCAGGGTGTGCGGTTCGGATTGAGGGCGTGGGCAATCGCTTCAGCGGCACCTATTACGTCACCCAGGCTATCCACGAGTGGACCAAAGAGCGGGGTCTGATGACCCACTTCACCGTCAGCGGCCGGCGCGACCGGGGCGTGTGGAGTCTGCTGGCAGAGCCCGCGCCGCGCCCTGCGGGGACCGGCATGGTGATCGGTGTGGTCACCAATAACAAGGACCCTGAGGAACTGGGCCGCGTGCGAGTCAAATTCCCCTGGCTATCCGACAACGATGAGAGCGCCTGGGCGCGCGTGGTCGCACCCATGGCGGGCAATGAGCGCGGCTTTCTATACCTGCCAGAGGTGGATGACGAAGTCCTGATCGCTTTCGAACACGGCGACATTCACCGCCCGTTTGTCATCGGCGCCTTGTGGAACGGCAAGGATAAACTGCCGATGAACGCCAGCCAGGCCGTAGGCGGCGACGGCAAGGTGAACAAGCGCATCCTGAAGTCGCGCTCAGGCCATACCATTACTCTGGACGATAGCGACGGCGGCGAGGAGATCACGATTGTGGATAAGACGGGCAACAATAAGATCGTCTTTCATTCGCCCGACAATTCCATGCAGATCAAGGTGCAGGGCGACCTGACGATTGAGGCCCAGGGCAAGATCACGCTGAAGGCCATGAGCGGTGTGGATATGAGCAGCCAGGCCGGCTTCTCCATTAAAGGCCAATCGGCGGTGGACGTCAGCAGTCAGGCGCAACTGACACTCTCCGGACAGGCCAGTGCCGAATTGAGCAGTTCGGCCCAGACCACCGTCAAAGGTTCGTTGGTGAATATCAACGGCACCGGCCCGGTCAGTGTCAGCGGCACCCCCATCAAGTTGAATTGAGAGCTGAGAATGGGACAACCGGCAGCACGCATCGGCGACATGACCGCCCATGGCGGTGTCATCACCGGACCGGGTTGCCCGACCGTACTCATCGGCGGGCAGCCAGCCGCCCGCGTCGGCGATATGCATACCTGCCCGTTGGCCACGCCGGGCACGCCGCCCGTCCCGCACGTCGGCGGCCCGATTCTGCCGCCCGGCAGCCCAACCGTGCTGATCGGCGGCCAGCCAGCGGCGCGGATGGGCGATATGGCGACCTGCGTCGGACCGCCCGATGCGATTGCGGGCGGCTTGCCAACGGTGTTGATCGGACCCTGAGGGAGGTTCTTTATGAGTGACTTTCTGGGAACGGGTTGGGCTTTTCCGCCCAAGCCCGATGGCCGTGGCGGGATGGCCCTGGTCTCAGGCGATGAGGACATCAAACAGGCCATCTGGATCATCCTGAGCACGCCCATCGGCCAGCGGGTCATGCGCCCAACCTTCGGTAGCCGGCTGCATGAACTTGTCTTCGCCCCGGCCAACGCCGAGACCTTCGGCCTGGCGGAGATGTATGTCCAGGACGCGCTGACGTTCTGGGAACCGCGGATCGAGGTGCTAGATGTGACGGCCCGGACCGACCCAGAGCAGCGCCACGTCCTGCTCATCGAAATCCGCTACCGCATCAAAGCCACCCATGATGAGCGCAGCCTGGTATACCCCTTCTATCGGATTCCGGGTGAATAAGGAGTATGACTATGTCTCTGCTTGCTTTGGCTCCGAATCTGGACGACCGACATTTCCAGGACCTGGTGGACGAGGCCAAGCGGCGCATCCCCCGCTTTTGCCCGGGCTGGACCGATCACAACGTCAGCGACCCCGGCGTCACCCTGATCGAGCTATTCGCCTGGATGACCGAACAGTACCTTTTCCGGCTGAATCAGGTCCCTGACAAGAACTTCATCGCCTTCCTCGACCTGATCGGCGTCAGGCTCGAGCCGGCTCAGCCGGCCAGGGGTGATGTCACCTTCACCCTCTCCGCTGCCCCGACCCCCCAGCGGCGCGCTATCATCCCGGCCTGGACCGAGGTCGCCACCGAACGGACGGAGACTGAGGAGGCCATTGTCTTCACCACCGACAGCGAGGCCGAGGTTCTCGCACCGACCCCCCGTTGGCTACTGACCAGTGCCGACGGCGAGGAGTATCACGACCAGTCTCAGGC
>CADDZL010000270.1 GCA_902812335.1 Chloroflexota bacterium
GTGATAACCAACGCAAGTCGGCTTCGAGATGCATGATCACCGCATCGAGCTGGAGCAGGCGTGGCACCTCGCCGGCCCAATCGCAACGGGCACGCCGAAGGATCACCTCGTGGAGTTCACGCAGCAGCCCTTGGCGTTGCGTCTCAATCACCTGCTCTGGCGGCATCACCCCGCTCGCCAGGCTCATCGCTATCATCACGTACAGTTCGTCATGCAGGCGATCTGGTTTCTGGATAGGAGAGGTAAACCAGTGGCGCAGCTCTCGCTCGCCGGCGGGGGTCAGTGAATACACCTTCTTGTCGGGGCCCGTATCTTGCAGCACCAGGTCATGCTGCACCAGTCCGTCATTCTCCAGGCGATCCAGGGTGGTATATACCTGGCCCGGATTGAGATTCCAGCCATGACCGAGAATGGCCTCGAACCGTTCGCGCAGTTCGTACCCATGCCCGGCCTGGCGATAAAGCAGGCTGAGCAGGGCATACTTGACACTCATAGATGCTAGATACTCCGTAGCTAGATTAGTTATAGCATAACCTGACCCGGCGCGAATGTCAAGTTGTCCACGACAACAGGATGTGCTTTGCGCCTGTGGCAGCCCAGACATCAATCGGTCGGCTTGACAAAGATGGGATGCAGGTGTAAGCAAGGGGCATTAGCCTATGAGCCTATGGGAGAAGACCCCAGGAGGACACGCATAATGGAGCAGCTCATCGCCGGCGCACGGGAACTGGGGCTCGCACTCACTGCGGAGCAACTCGCCCGTTTTGAGCTTTACTACGAGCATCTCGTCGCCTGGAACTCGCGTGTCAACCTGACGGCGATCACCGACTATCACGAAGTTCAGGTCAAACACTTTCTGGACTCGCTCACCTGTCTACTGGCGCTGGGCGAAGTCAAGCCGGGGGAGCGTCTCATTGACGTGGGCAGCGGTGCCGGATTTCCCGGACTCGTGCTCGCCATCGCCTGTCCGGAACTGGAGGTGACCTTGCTGGAAGCGACGGGCAAGAAGGCTGCCTTTCTCAAGGACGTGGTCAGCCGGCTGGGGTTATCGAAAGTTCGTATAGTCAATGCCCGTGCTGAGGGGGCTGGCCGTGATCCGGTCCATCGCGAGGCCTATGATTGGGCGGTGGCGCGGGCTGTCGCTGCGCTGCCCGAGCTTGTGGAGTACCTGTTGCCCTTGTGTCATGTTGGCGGTGGCTGCGTGGCACAGAAGGGGAGCGACATCGCAGGAGAAATTGCTATGTCTGCAACGGCTATTGATGTTCTGGGTGGCCGCCTGGAGCGGACGATTCCGGTGCAACTTCCCGATCTGGGTGAATTGCGCACCCTGGTCGTCATCAGCAAGGTGGCCCCCACGCCTTCGGCCTATCCGCGGCGGCCCGGCGTGCCCCACAAACGACCTATTCGATGATCCGGCCGGCCTCGACCCGCAGTAGTTTGACTTTCCGCAAGAAATCGGGTGCAAACAGACCCGGATCGGTGCTGGTCAGCAGCACCTGTTGGGCGTTGTCTATGCGGTCAAGCAGATAGCGTCGCCGCGTCAGGTCCAGCTCAGCCAGAACCTCATCGAAGAGTAGAACAGGCCACTCACCTGCTGCCTGCCGGATCCAGGCCACCTCGCCCAGCTTGAGTGCCAGCACCGCCGTGCGCTGCTGGCCGCGCGAGCCGTAGATGCCCAGGTCCACGCCGTTGGCCAGGAAGCGCAGTTCGTCCCGGTGGGGTCCCCACAGGGTCATGCCGCGGGCGATCTCGTCGCGCCGTCCGCGCGTCAACTGGTCGCGCAGAGCGGCTCCGTAATCGTCGGCCAGGGCTCCAGGCGGTACGTCAGGCCGGGAACCGGGCAGGCGATGAGGTTGGCTGGGGACGACGCTGGGCTCATAGCGGAGGGCCAGGTGCTCACGGTTGCCGCTCAGGTCGCGGTGGATGTCGCGTGCCAGGCGTTCCAGTTCAGCGATTGCTTGCGCCCGGCTGGCCATGAGCGTCCCCCCGGCCGCAACCAATTGCTGGTCCCAGAAGGTCAGTTCGTCGGGAGTGCCACGGTGCTCCTGCAGTGCTTTCAGGAGCGCATTACGCTGGGCCACGACGCGGTTATACAGGCTGAGCGCACGGCAGTAAGCCGGATCTACCTGGCACAGGGTAATATCGAGGTAGCGGCGGCGCTCGCCGGGCGGGCCGCTGATTAGGGCAACGTCCTGGGGCAGAAATAGCACGACCTTGAGTTGGCCCAGCAGATCGATTGTGCGCCGGGGCAGGCCATTGACGCGCACCTGCTTGCGAAAGCGGACTTCCGCGCCACTCAGGGCCTCTTTGATCAGGGTGATCTCGATGCGCCGAGTGCCTTCAAGCGTCGCCACGTCCGCGACCAGCCGGGTAAAGGGCAGTGCTTCCTGCTCGGCCAGCCAGTTCATGAGCTGGCGGTCCACCGGGGTGTGAGGCGAGCGGGAAGTCGCCAGATAATAGATGGCCTCCAAGAGGCTGGTTTTCCCCTGGGCATTAGCGCCGTGCAGCAGGATCGTCTGCTCCGGCAGATCCAACTCCAGCCGTGCGTAGTTGCGAAAGTTAGTCAAGCTGAGGTGTGTGATCCGCACGATGGGATATTGTAGCACGATGTGGGGGGGCTTACCAGAACGTCACCGCTCGGTGCTTAGCCACAATGCCTGCCCATCTGTCGTGAACTCGATTGTGCCGCGCTCATCGGTGCGCAGGAGGCTGCGCCCGGCCAGGCGGGCCAGTGTCTGGGGTGCAGGATGGCCGAAGCGGTTGTCAGCCCCCACGGAGATGACGGCGACCTGGGGGTTAACAGCATCGAGAAAGGCCGGCGTGGTAGCCGAGGCGCTGCCGTGATGGGCAACCTTGATCACGGTGCTGGTCAGGGGCTGGCCGGAGGCGAGTAGCGCACGTTCGGCATCTGCGCCGATGTCGCCTGTCAGAAGGAAGGAGGCACGCCCGTAGACCAGGCGGATCACCACCGAGTCGTTCTCGACATCGGCAGTTGGCAATAGGCCCGGGCTGAGCACGGTCATACTAACGTCCGGCTCCAGTTGGATGCGCATCCCGACGCTTGCTTTCAGCAGGCGCACACCGCGCCCGGCCTGGAGCGCCTGAGCCCAGGCGTCCCCCAGCGAGCCGGATGCACGCGTGCCGTTATCTATGACGGCCTCCAGGTCATAGCGCCTGGGCAGGGGAATCAGGCCGGTCAGGTGATCGGCGTGGGGGTGGGTCAGGACGACGAGGTCAAGTGAGTGGTCCCAGAAGGGCATTCTGCGGCCCAGTTCATGCAGCAAGAGGTCAGGCTCCGGTCCACCATCTATCAGCACCTGATGACCGTGCGGCGTGACGATGAAGATGGCGTCTCCCTGACCTACGTCGAGGAAAGACACGTGCAGGCGTCCGTCGGGCTGTGCTCCGCCTGCGCTCCAAACGGCCATGGCTACCAGGCCCATCGGCAGAGCCCAGAGCCGGGTTGGCGGCGCGACCAGACGCACCTGCAGCGCCTGCCGGGTTGCTGTGTCCTGGCTGAACCACCAGGTGGCGGTCAGGATCAGGGCATAATAGGCCCAGACCAGACCAAGGGGGGGAGCCAACGGTATAACTGCGTAGGGCAACTGCGCCAGGGTTGCAACACTATCAACCGTCCAGGTGAGTAGCACCCAGGGGATACCGGCCAGGAGACGCCCCAGCGGGAGCCAGATCATGGCGGCCAGAGTCGCCAGCCCACCCGATATCATTAGGGGTGGCTGGACAGGCAAGACGAGCGTGTTCGCCAGCAGGGTCACCGGCGACAGTTGCCCGAACCACAGAACCAGCAGCGGCAATGAGAGCGACTGAGCGGCCAGTGTCGGTGCCAGGACCGCGTTGATGGTGTCACCGGCGGCGCGGATCGGGCCTGCGGGGGTATGTTGCGCCAGCCAGGCCGAAATCCGCTCCTGGAGCGGGCCGGCATACAGCACCAGGCCCAACGTCGCGGCCAGGCTTAGCAGGAAGCCACGGTCCCACAGGGCAAGCGGGTTGAAGGCGGTCATGGTCAGGGCGGCCAGGGCCAGGCTGTTGAGCGGGTGGGCCGGGCGGCGCAGTGCCCGGCCGAGGATGACGACCCCGGCCATGAGAGCCGCGCGCACAACCGATGGCCCGGCCCCGACGAGCAGTGTGTAGGCGGTGATGCCGGCCAGGACGGATAGCGTCCGCCGCCACGGCCAGGTCGCCCGCCGCCCCAGGCCACCGAAGAGCGCTGCCACGATGGTCAGGTTATAGCCGGAGATGACCAGAATGTGGCTGGTGCCCGTGCGGTTGAAGGCGTCCTCGAGAGCGGTTGAGATGCCGGAACGGTCACCGAGCAGGATGCCCTGGAGCACGCTGGCCTGAGGCTCGGCCAGGCTGGCGGCAATGGCGTTGCGGGCACGGGCCTTCAACGCGAATAGAGCCATATAGAACGGATTGCCCTGTGGGACCGTGGCTTCC
>CADDZL010000271.1 GCA_902812335.1 Chloroflexota bacterium
GGGGAGCGATGAACTGGCCATCGGCCTGCCCTGGGGGGTGGCGGCCTTTGGTGCGCTGGCGGTCTTCGCCTTCATCGCCGGCTTCAGCCATGCCCCGCTTACGGCCAACGTCCTGCGCCACTTCGTCGAGCTATTGATGAGTATCGCCCTCTTCTTCGTTGTCGTGGACATGGTGCGCGATCATGCGTCGCTGGAGCGGCTGGTGCGGGCTCTCATCCTGGGCGGGACGCTGGCAGCGGCGCTGGGCATTGTGCTTTACGCCCTGCCCGAGGACACGGCGAACCTCCTCCTCAACGGCTTGCGCCCTCTGGGGTACCCGACCGGCGATGTGCTGCGCTTCATCGAGGACAATCCTGATCTGCCGGAACGGGCCATCGGTACGTCGGTGGACCCCAACGTCTTAGGCGGGTTACTCATCGTGACACTCAGCCTGGCCCTGCCCCAGCTCACGACCAGCCAGCCCTTGATGCCGCGACGCTGGACCGCACTGGCCGTCGGGCTGATGGCCGTCTGCCTGATCCTGACCTTCTCGCGCGGGGCCCTGGCCGGCGTGGTCGCGGCTGCCCTGGGGCTGGCGCTGATCCGCTACCGCCGGCTGCTGCCGCTTCTGCTCGTCGCCACTGCCCTGTTGCTGCTGTTACCGGCGACACAGGATTACGTGGCCCACCTCGTCGCGGGCTTGCAGGGTCAGGACCTGGCGACGCAGATGCGTTTCGGCGAGTATCAGGACGCGCTCACGCTCATCGGCCGTTACCCTATCTTCGGCGTCGGCTTCGCCAGCGCGCCCGATCTGGACCTGTATCTGGGGGTCTCCAACGTCTATCTGCTGATGGCTGAAGAGATGGGATTGCTGGGTCTGGCGGCGTTTCTGGCGTTGGTGATCGCGCTGTTCGCTGCGGCCTGGCGCGTCCGGTCGGCCGCACTGGCCGACCCACGGCTGGAGCCCACCTGGCTGGGATTGCACATGGCACTGGCGGGGGCGCTCGTCGGCGGGCTATTTGACCATTACTTCTTCAATCTGGATTTCCACCACGCCATCACCCTGTTCTGGCTGATCGTCGGCCTGGCGGTGGCGGCCACGCGCCTCGCCAATCGTCAGTAGCCATATCTGGGCCTGACGACTGTCCCAGGATTGTGGTATAATCTCTTCATACGGTCCCGGCCCATGGCCGGCAGACCAGGGCTGGCCCCAAGCATCACGAAGGGATGAGGAGGTAGCATCATGCTGCAGATCACGACCAAGCCGCTCAAGCGAGTGGAAGTCATCACTGTCAAGGGGCGCGTGGACAGCTCGACAGCGCCGGAGTTCGAGCGGGCGCTCATGGCTGCACTGGAGAGTGGCCACCATCAGATTGTCCTCGACCTCGAAGGTGTGGATTACATGAGTAGCGCCGGGCTGCGGGCCATGGTCTCGGCCCTGAAGGCCGCCCGCAAGGGCAACGGCGACCTGCGCCTGTCTAATCCCTCCAATCGTGTCAGCGAGGTGCTACAACTGGCCGGCCTGACCTCTATCTTCGAAGTCTACCCCAGCCAGGTGGACGCGGTGGGTTCCTTCTAGTTCATGGTTAAACGGGTCCGACGCCGGAAGATGACGCTGCCCGGCCGCTATGAGTGCATTGCCCAGGCCGCCCGTTGCTGCGCGGAGGCGGCCCGCGACGCCGGGTTGGACGATCATACCGTCTTCCACGTCGAGATAGCTGTGGACGAAGCCTGCACCAACATCATCCGGCATGCTTATGGCGGCGAAGATGTGGGCACAATCGAAGTGGCCTGCCATACCCAGGGCGATGACTTTGTTGTGACACTCCACGACCATGGTCGGCCCTTCGACCCTCAGGCAGTACTGCCGCCTCAGATCGGTACCGATCTGGATCAGACATCCATTGGTGGTCTGGGCCTGTACTTTATGCGCAAACTGATGGACGAGGTGCGCTTCGAGTTCGATCCCGTCAAAGGCAACACACTCATCATGATCAAGCACGCCAACCAGCATCACCAGGCCGAGGAGAACAGTGCCGGTCACACGTGAAGTGCTTGCCAGCGCGGCGGGCGAGGTCGGCCTCCTCCACGCCGAGGGGCGGCTGGACGCTGCGGCCACGCCAGCGCTCGAAAGCGAGCTGGAAGCGGCTCTGGCTTCCGGCCAGACCCGCTTGATTGTAGACCTGGCAGGGGCGACGTACATCTCTAGCAGTAGCCTCAGGGCCTTGCTCGGCGCCTGGCGGCGCGCCCATGCGCGCGGCGGCGCTCTCGTCCTGACGGGTCTGCGCCCTCGCGTCCGCGAAGTCTTCGAGATGATCGGCTTCGACCACGTATTTACCATCCGCGACACAACCGAGCAAGCGCTGTCGGCGCTGCTGCCCGAAACCCCGGCCTCATGATGCAGTCACAGGGCATTGAGCCAGCACTGCAAGCCCATCTGCGCGAACTCGAGGTGCTGTCCGAAGTTGGCCGCGCCATCGCTGCCGCGCAGCTCGATGTGGACACGCTGTTGGAGCTGGTTGACCGGCAGGCAGGCCAGATCGTGTCGGCCGATACATTTCAACTTGGCCTGTTCGAGGGCGAACGTTACCACATTCCCATCTGGCGCGTGCGCGGCCAGCGCCGTCCGCCGGCCACCTTCGACCTGAGCCAGAACGGTGGCCTGGTCGGCTGGGTGCGCAAGACGCGCCAGCCGTTGCTGGTCCGCGACTTCGAGCGCGAAGCGGCGACATTGCCGGCCCGACCGACCTACCACAACGACCAGCCGCCGCGCTCGGCGCTATTCGTCCCGCTCGTGGCCGCCGACGAGGCCATCGGTGTGATGGCGGTGCAAAGCGATCGGCCTGATGCCTTCAGCCATGACGACCTGCGCCGCCTGACGATCCTGAGCCATCAGGTTGCGGCCGCGATTCAGAACGCCCGGCTCTATCGCCAGGCGCAGACGCGCGCGGCCCAGCTTGAACTCGTCGCCCAGGTTGGGCGGCAGGTCGCAGCGCTGCTGCACCAGGACGAACTCTTCACCCAGGTGGTCAACCTGGTCCAATCCACTTTCGGCTACTACGGCGTCAACCTGTTCACCCTGGAAGCCGATGGTGCGACCGTGCTCCAGGCGCACACCGGCCCGAAAGTAGCCGGCAGTGTGACCCGTCTGGAGCGGGGGCAGGGGATCATCGGCGCAGCGGCCCAGAGTGGCGAGCCGGTGCGGGTGGATGACGTGACGGCCGACCGCCGCTTCGTTTTCGATATTGCCCTGCCTGAGACGCGGGCCGAGGTGGCCGTGCCGCTCAAGGTCGAGGATCGCGTGCTGGGCGTGCTCGATGTGCAGAGTGACCGGGTCGCCGCCTTCAGCGATGACGACATCTTCATCCTGCGCACGCTGGCCGATCAGATCGCCATCGCCATTCACGAGCATAACGTTTATCAGGCGGAGCGGCGGCGCACACAGCAACTGTCCGCCATCGCCGAGGTCGCTCGCGCCATCACCTTGATCCTCGATCTGGATGAGCTACTGGATCAGGTGGTGCATCTGATCAGCGCCAGATTCGGCTATCCCCACGTAGGCATTTTCCTGGTAGAGGCCGGGCCCGATGGGGCCTCTGCCGACATCGTCTGGCGCGCGAGCACCGGGCTCCAAGTGCCCGGCCTGCGCGATCCGCTGGATGCGCCCGGCATCATCCCCTGGGTGGCGCGCACAGGCGAGGCGGCTCTGGTTGCGGATGTGGCCCAGGATGGGCGCTATGTCATTGGCCCCGGCCAGGAGGATACGCGCTCGGAACTGGCCGTGCCGCTGCGCATGGCCGGGCATGTACTGGGCGTGCTTGACGTGCAGAGCAATCGGGTCGCCGCTTTCGGCGAAGAAGACCGCTTCGTCTTACAGGCGTTAGCTGACGCCGTGGCGGTGGCGGTGCGCAATGCCCGCCTGCACGCCAGCAGGAACCAGGAGGCGGCGGCACGGGCGCGGCTGGAGCGCGACCTGGAAGTTGGCCGGGAAATCCAGATGAGCTTCTTGCCCGCAGCCTTCCCTCAGGTGCCGGGGTGGGACCTGGCCGCTTACTGGCAGGCGGCGCGCCAGGTGGGCGGCGATTTCTACGACTATATCCCCCTGAGCCGGGACCAGAAGGACCCCTCTCCTGGTAAGGGAAGGGGGACAGGGGAGAGGGCGGCCGGGCGCTGCGGGCTGGTTATTGCCGACGTGGCCGATAAGGGTGTGCCGGCAGCGCTATTCATGGCACTGCTGCGCACGCTGATCCGCGCTGTAGCCATTGCCGGCCGGCGCGGCCCGGCCAGGGTGTTGGAACGGGTCAATGACCTGATCCTGGCCGATGCCCATTCGGATTTGTTTGCCACCGCCGTCTATGTCCAGTGGGATCCGGATGAGGCTATGGTCATCTACAGCAATGCCGGGCACAATCCGCCCCTGGTCGTGCGCGCCGGAGGGACTATCGAAATAC
>CADDZL010000272.1 GCA_902812335.1 Chloroflexota bacterium
CCCACAGGCCCGTGTGGGTCAAGAGCTCGCGGGCGCGGGCCTGGCGCTCGGCCGCGGGCAGGCGCCACACGCGGCCGTAGAACTCGAGGTTGTCGGCGGCGCTCAGGCGCTCGTAGAGGCCCGAGTGCTCGAGGAGCGCGCCGGTGCGCGCGCGCACCTCGTCGCCTTGGGCCATCGTGTCGAAGCCGAGCACCTCGGCGCGGCCGCGGGTCGGCTCGAGCAGGCCCAGGAGCAGGCGGATGGTCGTCGTCTTGCCCGAGCCGTTGGGGCCGAGAAAACCAAAGACCGTGCCGGCTGGCACCTCCAGCGACAGCCCGTCGACAGCCTTCACCGGGCCGAAGTGCCGGCTCAGGTCGGTGGTGCGGATGGCGAGTGGGTTCATGTGTGTCCTCCGTGCGTGCGGGGCGCTGCGTACTGCGTATTACGTACTTCGTAATGCGTAAAGTGTGGCGTGACCCGCAGCATGCCGTCCACGCAACACACCTCACGTTTTACGCATTACGCTTTACGCATTACGCCCCCGCCTCACCCCATACTATCCAACGCGCGCTTCATCTGTTCGCGGTAGTGGCGGAAGGCGGCGCGCCCCGCCTCGGTCAGGCTGCAGGTCGTCTGTGTCACCTTGCCGCGGTAGCCCTTCTCGATCTTGACGTAGCCGGCCTCTTCGAGCCGCGCCAGGTGGGCCGAGAGGTTGCCCTTGGTCAGGCCCGTCTCGCGCAAGAGGTAGGTAAAGTCGGCGCTCTCCACAGCGTAGAGGATGGCGGTGATGAGCGTGCGTGCCGGCTCGTGGATGATGCGGTCGACGCCGGCGATATCCTTGATATCATGGGCCATGGTCTTCCGCCTCGGCCAACGGCTGGGTGGCGCGCAGGTAGCCACAGAAGGCCGCCGCGCCCGACACGATCAGGGCCAGGCCCATGGCGGCGAAATAGGCAGCGCCGCCCACGTTCGTATCCCAGCGGGCGAGGGCCACCAGCGTGCCGCTCACCATAGAGAAGGCCGCCAGGAGGTGGAAGCGCGCCAGTTCGAGCCGGTAGCCCCCGTAGAGGAAGCCGCCGCCGATAATGATCCCCGTCAGCGCCGGGACCCACATCTGCAGCGCCGGCAGCGCCGCCAGAGCGCCCACCAGCGCCCCGATGGCGGCGCCCAGGGCGAACCGTTGCGCGGCGTGCCGGGCGCTGCGGTCTCGCCGGTACGAGACGTAGCCGGTGCGCCGGTAGGTCACGCGTGCCTTGACGTTCCGGACCGCCAGGCCGGCCAGACGCCCCACACCGAAGACGGCGGCCAGCGGCCCCAGCATCCCCACCGCCGCCGGCAGCGGGCCGGGCGGCAGCAGCGTCTCCAGGTAGAAAGAGAGGCCGATGGTGAGAAAGATGGCGGCGATGCCGATTTCGGCCAGGCCGTCTTCGAACCAGTAGCGCCAGGGGCGGCGCATGGCGCGCTCGATATCGGATGGCATCCTCATCCTCAACGCCTCGAGGTCTTTGCGCGAGACAGGTTTGTTATGCAAACCAGTCTGTATGCATTGTAGCACACAATGTGCGATTTGTCAATAGCTCTCCTTACAGCAGGTCATTGCGAGGAGGCCGCGGCCGACGAAGCAATCCCCAACCGGCGAAGCGGCGACAGCCTTGCTTTTACACCACTTGACAAGACACTAGCCTCGAGAACGGATCATCTACTAAATCCTTCCAACTTGGTTATGCGTTGATCTGACAAGGCAACGCTGCCTGAGACGGGTCCGCGAGCGGACTGCCGATGTGACACAGTACGTTGGCCGGGTGTTGATTCCGCCTGAAAACTGGCTCTCCCGCACTTTTGGTGAAAACCCAGGCACTGGTTCCTGGTACAATAAGGACTGACGAGACAAACTGCGTGCCTGGGGAGATTGATGCTTACCGAGTTGCTTCTACCGGATTCCTCCGAGCTTCGAGTGGATGCCTTACATGTGGATCGCGATGAGAAGGGCCTGACTGTTGTGGTAACGGCAGTCCGCCCAGAAGCCGAATGCCCAGTGTGTAGCCAACCATCCCGGCGCATTCATAGCCGCTACCGGCGGAGCGTAGCGGATCTGCCGTGTGCGGGTGTGCCGATGCACCTCCAGCTGGAGGTCCGCAAGTTGTTCTGCCTCAATCAGTCCTGCCACCGTCGCGTCTTCGCGGAGCGGCTTCCCGGCGTCGTCGGCCCATCGGGGCGTCGGACGCTGAGGCTAGCCAATGAGCAGCGGCAGATTGGGCTAGAACTGGGCGGCGAAGCCGGTGCCAGGGTGGCCAGGCACATAGGCATGGGTACCAGTCCAGACACGCTTCTGCGCCTCATCCGGCGCAATCCCGTGCCTGAAGCCGCTACCCCTCGTGCGCTGGGCGTTGATGGCGGAGGACACTGCCATCCAGAAAGGTCCGTCGTCACCAGCGACGGAGGCGGAGGCGATGCGTGAGGGCAAGCGCGCCTGGCGGCAAACACGATACGATCGAGTGGTGGCACTGCACCAGCGAGGCTTGGGCATCCGTGCCATTGCTCGCGAACTGCAGATGAGCCGTGGAACCGTGCGTCGCTACCTTCGCGCAGGGCGTTTTCCGGAGACGGCGCAGCGACGAAGGGTTCAGAGCATCTTGGATCCCTACAAGCCCTACCTGCATGAGCGGTTAGCTGCTGGGTGCGAGAACGCTGTTCAATTGTGGCGCGAAATCCGTGAGCAAGGGTACGTGGGTTCACGCGGTGTGGTGTCTGTCTGGGTAGCCCAGCATCGGCAGGCCCAGCACGCAGAGCACACGGAGAAGCGACGTGGCCGTCCGCCAGCGCCCCGTCCAGAGCCGTCGCAACGGCCACTTTCCTGCCGTCAGGCATCGTGGCTTTTGATGCGCCGACCTGCGGACCTCAAGCCAGAAGAGCAGATACAGGTACGCCATCTGCGCGAAGCGGCTCCCGACATCGCAGCAGGCTACGCCCTGGGGCAAGAGTTCGCTGAAATGGTGCGTGAACGCAGGGCAGATGCGCTCGATGGCTGGATGAATGCAGTGAGCGAAAGCGAATTGCCAGATCTGCGGCGGTTCGCCGCAGGTATCCAGAGGGATCGGGAAGCGGTTGTGGCCGCATTGTCGCTGCCTTGGAGTAACGGCCAGACTGAGGGACAGGTCAACCGGCTAAAGCTGATCAAGCGGCAGATGTACGGCCGTGCCAACTTCGATCTGCTCCGGGAACGAGTCTTGGCGGCGTAAGCCGCGCCAGTCGCGTGCGGTTCACCAAAAGTGCGGGAGAGCCCGTATTCGATCAGCTCTCCCGCCCGCTGCTCGTTCAGCATCAGGAAGGCGGTATAGTCTGACACGCGGGCCGCCTGCTGCATGTTGTGGGTGACGATCACAATCGTGTAGTCCTTCTTCAGCCCCCGCATCAGCTCCTCGATGCGCAACGTGGCGATGGGGTCCAGCGCCGAGCAGGGCTCATCCATCAGGATGACCTCGGGCCCGACGGCCAGGGCGCGGGCGATGCACAGGCGCTGCTGCTGGCCGCCGGAGAGGGCCAGGCCCGACTTGCCCAGGCCGTCTTTCACCTCATCCCAAAGGGCTGCGGCACGCAGGCTCTGCTCCACGATCTCGCTCAGGCCGGCCCGGTCGCGAGTCCCATGGGCGCGCGGGCCATAGGCGACGTTGTCAAAGATCGACTTGGGAAAGGGACTGGGCCGCTGAAAGACCATCCCCACGCGCCGGCGCAGCTCGACCACGTCGAGCCCAAAGATGTCCTGGGCGTCGAGGGTGACCTTGCCTTGGGCGTGGGCGCTGGGTATGAGGTCATTCATACGGTTAAAGGTGCGCAGTAGACTGCTCTTGCCGCAGCCTGAGGGACCGATAATGGCCGTGATCTGGTTCGGCAGCACCGGCATGTTGATGCCATGCAGCGCCTCAAAGCTGCCGTAGAACAAGGCATAGTCGTGTGTTTCGAGCTTGTTGGTTACTTCCACTATTCTTGCCTCACCCTCGCACCATCAGGCGGTGCGACAGGAAATTGTTCTCTCAGTTCATCGTCTTGGAGCGCCAGAGCGTGATGAGACGAGCGCCCAGGTTCAGGAGCAGCACCAGAGTCACGATGATCAGGGCAATCGCCCAGGCCTGGGCGTTGCGCACCTTGCTCGGGTCCACGGCGTACTTGAACAAGGTCAACGGCAACGAGGCGATGGGCTTGTCTAGCTCGGTCGAAAAGCTGTTGCTCCCCAGGGAGGTGAAGAGAAGGGGCGCCGTCTCGCCGGCCACGCGGGCGACCGCCAGCAGGAGGCCGGTGACGATACCGGTGGCCGCTGCGGGCAGCATCACCGACAGCGACGTCTTCCACTCGGGCACGCCCAGGGCCAGCGATGCTTCGCGCAGCGACCTGGGCACCATCTTGAGCATCTCCTCGGTTGTGCGAACCACAACCGGCAGCATCAGGATGGCC
>CADDZL010000273.1 GCA_902812335.1 Chloroflexota bacterium
ACGCTGCTGCATGCCTTCACCGAGCTGGGCCTGCGCATTTACGTGGACGTAGACCGGCTGGTGCAGTGCTATGCGGTGGGCGAGGGCGCGACGGCCTTCTGGGACCAGGTCATTGCGCAGGCGCAGGCGCAGCGGCTGGCGACGGCACTGTACTTCACGCTGACACTCAGCGGCGAGTTGCTGGGCACACCGCTACCGGCTCCGGTCCTGAGGGCGCTGCGGCCGCGCGCCTGGCAACGCCGCGCCTTCGAGCGCACAGTGCGGGCCGATGACCTCTTGAACCAGGCCAGGCCCTTCCAGGGGCGGGCGAAGTGGCGGCTGCGGCTGATGCTCCTGGACGGATGGCGCGATGCGGCGCGGGCGTTGGGGCGGGCGTTCTCGCCAAGCGGCGGCTGGTACTATCTAAAACGTAAAGCTGAAACGTAATTCACGCTTTACGTTTCACGTTTTACGCCAGCCGGTATGGCTCGTAAGTGGACATACACGGGTTGCCGACGGCCAGGTCCAGCCGCCGTTCGTTCAGGTCAATCAGCGCGCTGAAGACCGTCTTGCGGCCGTTGCCATGATAGCAGATCGAACGGGGTTCGGTGCTGTGGTCGGCCAGATAGTTGCGCAGCATCTGGTGCGTGACCGGGCCGGGCCGCCGCCGCATCAGTTCGCAGGCACGTTCATAACGGCGCACCGACTGCGGCGTCCATTGCGGATACCGCTCATACCGCTGCATCTTCGGTGATACGTAGTGATTACTGTGGACCGTCCAACCCTCTTGCGCCGGGATCAGCGCGTAGTCGGTGGCTGAGCCCTCGACGTTGACGATGCAGCCATCCTCCGTGGCGATCAGATTATTGTATGAGGACGCCCGGTCCGGGCGCAACGCTGCCTTGAGCGCTTCTTCATAGGTGCGCGCCGCCAGGATCTCGCGTACTATGAGCAGGCGAGGGACGCCGGGGCGGTCGTCGTTGGGATGCACCTCATTGCCCGTCAGGCTGATGCCGGCCGCGTTGAAGCCGATGCTGATGAACAGCCCACCTACGCCTACTGAGACGAAGCGCGGCTGGTCTTCAACTGCCCACTCAACCAGGGCCAAATCCTGCTCAGCCGAAGCCGACAGGTCATTATTATGTCCCAGGAGCACATGGCCGTTGGCGCTGATCTCCGGCGCAACGGCGAAGTCGGTGCAGCGGCCCTCCGGTAGCGGGGGCACGTGGAGTAATTCCTCGCAAGCCAGTACAAACAGGTCCAGGAAGTCAATCCCGGCCCCTTCAGCCGCGCCCTGGAATTCGGCCACGACCCAGGGCAGAGCCTGCTCGGTCGCAGCCAGATAAGGCAGGGTCTGCCTGCGCAGATCGTCCCAAGAGACGCCAGCAGGCAGGCTATGTTGTGTATCTGTGATGGAGCGGCGCAATGCCGAGGCGCAGGCAGCACCGATCTGCCGGCCGACCTCGGCGTGTGTTCCGACAGCCCGGATCAATGGCAGCCGTGTCATAGGTCTCCTCCAGATGATGCCGGTCGGGGGGCGGGATGATGGTCCACCCGGGGCCGGACGCGAATGGTGCGGAACTCGCGCACCAGTTCGATAAACCGTTCAACCGTGACTTCAAACAGGCGCGCGCCGAACTCGGCCGTAGCCACGGTCGGGTCGCCGGCGACGCCAAGCTTCGAAAAGCGCGACCACCAGTCCTGCCAGGCCAATACGCTGGGCCTGTCATGGTCCCAGTTGAAATACTTGAGCGTGACCTGGCCAAAGTCGGCCGCGGCCTGAGACATATCCACCAGGTCGGGGCGCAGGTACAACATCATCGAGGTCTCATACTCACAGGCGTGAGCGATACCTCCTGGGGCCGAACGGCGGCCCTCGGCCAGCACGTCGGCGACGAGCGCCGGGTCAACTGCGGCATTGGGTGACATGCTGGCACAGATAGCACCGGTCTCGATCACGGTCTTGCGAGCAGCGAGGTCGGCGACAGGCGCGTTGGAGCCGTGGCCGTTGACGATCAGGATGTGGGTGAAGCCATGGCGGGCGACGCTGATGGCGACATCGGCGACGTAGTCAATCAGCGTATGGATATTGATGGAAATCGTCCCCGGGAAATCCATGTGGTGCTCGTCCAGGCCGTAGGGGATCGTCGGCAGCACGAGCATGTCGCCGGGCGCGCGCCGGGCGGCCTCATGGATGATGCCTTCCAGGATGGTGTTATCGGTGTTGAGTGCCAGATGGCGGCCGTGGTCCTCGACCGTGCCGACGGGCAGGATGATGACCGGCTGGCGGGCCAGGGCCTCGGCCATCTCCGGCCAACTGAGTTCGTCGTAGCGCCATTTCATTGGCGTGGGATTCACCGCCATTATGGATACCTCCTATAGGGGGAGCAATATGATACCGGAATTTAAGCTGGGCCGCAAGCGCAAGCGCGCATCTGGGTGTGTACCCCATTGAGGGTGAGTTGGTTATCTTGAGGGAGCCGAAGCCCTGAGCAACGCCATAAGGAAGCAGATAGATATTCTCTTCATTGCCTCTGCTCCTCCTTGTTCTGCTGCCAATCGCGGCTGATCCCAATGCTGTAGAGCGTTCCGCGTTGTGCATTCCGCCTAACGGCCAGGTATCAGCGGTGGCGGAGCGAACGTCCATTGTAAGCGCATGTTGGGCGGCGTTCTACTTGCTATTGCTCTCACGGGTACCCATGTATTTAGCCAGTAGTGCAGAAATCTTTTGCCTCAGTTCGGTCAGTTCTTTGGGAACTACGCCCTGAATTCTCGCCAAGGTCTCCAAAACCTCAAGAGATTCCCTCAGATAGCCTACTGTAGCAGCAGCAAAGGATGACGTGTCCTGCTTGGCCAGATGAACCAATCCTGGGAGCAAGACCACAGCCGTCCTATCTCGGGGGAACTTGGTGAAGAGAAAAGTTTCTACTCCGTAACCAAGGTCCTCCATCTCATCTGCCAATGGCAAGACATCTGCCCTGTAGTAAGCACGCTGACCCGTTAGAATCAGGAATGGGGCGACCCCTACCAATGAGGGGGAGATTTCCTCTGGAACGTCTACGCCCAGCACAGCTCTGGCTGAGCCATAAATCAACGGCAAGACCAAAGATAGCAGGTGGTGTTGTTTCAGGCCTAACAGGTGGGCATCACAGAAAATCACGATTTCACCAGTGGCCTCTTTCAGGCCAGAGGCCATGGCAGCTCCTTTGCCCCTGTTGGTTGGATGAGTAATGACCTTAATCTTTCCCCCGAACTTCTCAAGTATCTTGGGGGTCAGATCGGTTGAGCCATCGTCAACCACAATGACTTCGCAGGGAAAACCGCTCTCCAGGATGGAAGCAATGGTCGTCTCTATGAATGCCTGCTCATTATAGGCAGCAATAATCAGAGAGATAGGGAGCAGGCCGATTTCCACTCTGGTTATCTCCATTGCTTTCTCCTACATCCCGGAAGGGTGACATTTTAGAAATAGCTTCTAAACGAGATTTAACTACAACAGTCATTAACAGCCCGGATATGTTCCTTGCGGATTTGCCCGACACTGTTTCGGTTTCTAGAACGATCCGAATCTGGTCGGGCGTATCGAGAGCGGCCTCTGAATAGCGCGCATGTCGAGATAGGCTTTCACACAGGAGAACTGCGGCATCGCCGTCTTGAGTTTCGTCACCCGCAGGTCGCCCGTTACAGGGCGGCACATCAGGTCCACCGTCTCGGCTTTGAGCACGCGGGCGCCGTTGCTCTTTCCGCGATTCAGCACCATTTGCACAAACCTGGTGTAATCGCGCGCTGTGCCGTAGAGACCGCCGCCGCCCATCTCGAACTCGATCCATATACTGGCCGAGTTTCTTTCCGCTAACCGCCTCGATGGCTTTGCCAACGAGGTCAACGTTGATGCCGTAGCACCAACGATCGCCAGGATCGAACAGCAAGAGCACGGTCAGCGCCTTGTCCTGGCAACTGGCGATTCCAGGTACACCCATCACCTGCTGATACTTGAGAATATCCTCTGCTACCCCTTGACGTAGGACAGCTTTTCGCAGATGAGGCCGTTCTTCAGCCGGAATATATCCACCCCTCGGACATGTCCCTTTTTTCCTGCCATATCTACCCATTCGTATCTCCAGCGCATAATGCACCGGGTGCCCAAGCCAAAAATCTCTTCAATTTCGATGTGGGCATGGGGCGACTTGCGGAAGAAGCCCTGCCAGAACTGAGTCACCACTTCCTTCCCCGAGTACACAGTGCCGTCAGGGGCTGGCTGAGTGTTTTCGAAGACACAATCGTCGCTCATAAGCTGCATCATACCTGCGACATCATGACGGTTAAAGGCTTCATTGAACTCAAGGACAAGGCGGATGGCTGATTCTAACCGTGACATGCGGCTTGGGCTCATATCAATAGCATCTCCGTCAGTAGAAAACCTGTTGGCTGCCCAGCAG
>CADDZL010000274.1 GCA_902812335.1 Chloroflexota bacterium
GTCCCGGCCTGCACCTCGTGATCGTAGCGCCGGATGACGGCTTCCTTGCTGGCAATGTCCGGGTGCGTCAGGAGGGCCAGGAGCAAGCCGGAGGAATCGTTCTGGTTCGTAGTGCGCGCTTCAGCGCGCTCAACCAGCACTGGCGTTAAGCCTGGTGGCGGTTGCCAGATGGCATTCATACGGCGGCGCGGCAGGCCACCGTGCAGAAAGTCCAGATCGAGGTCGGTGACAACGCGCTCGCCGTAGCGGACGACCAGGCGGCCAGAATCGGTGAACTGGCCCAGGTCGCGCAGTTCGACATCGAAGCGGGCGCATAGCTCGCGCAGTCGTGGCAGCTTCTGCGGTGGGACGGCCAGGACCATGCGCTCCTGGGCCTCCGACAGCCAGATCTCCCAGGGGGCCAGGCCGGGGTACTTGAGAGGCACGTCCTCCAGTTGGACCTCGACGCCGAGGCGTGCGGCCATCTCGCCAATAGCCGACGACAGGCCGCCAGCGCCGCAGTCGGTGATGGCCGTATACAGTCCCTCATCCCGGGCCGCGACGACGACCTCGAGCGCGCCCTTCTCGGTGATGGGGTCGCCGATCTGCACGGCTGAGCCCGCGATCACGCCGGTCTCGTGGGTGAGGGCAGTTGAAGAGAAGGTCGCGCCGTGCAGGCCGTCGCGTCCGGTGCGCCCACCGATGACAACGACACGGTCGCCAGGGTGCGCCTGGCGGGGGTGGCGGCCCTTCGGCGCGATGCCGACACAGCCGCAATAAACCAGCGGGTTGGCTGTGTAGCCGGGGTCGAACAGGATCGCGCCGGAGACCGTGGGCAGGCCGAGCTTATTGCCGTAGTCCTGAATGCCGGCGACGACGCCGCTCATGATACGGCGGGGGTGCAACATACCGGGAGGCAGATCATCGAAGCTCAAGTCCTGCGGGCCAAAGCACAGCACATCGGTCGTGGCGATCGGGCGGGCCGACACGCCCAGGATGTCGCGCACCACACCGCCGATGCCGGTATTGGCTCCGCCGAAGGGCTCCAGCGCCGAGGGGTGGTTGTGTGTCTCAATCTTGAAGGAGACCTCGTATTCGTCGTCGAAGTCAATGATGCCGGCATTGTCCACGAAGGCCGAGCGCACCCAGGGTTTGGCGACCTTTTCGGTCGTGGCGCGGATGAAGGTGCGTAGCAGGCCGTCAATGAGCCATTCGCCCTCACCCCTTTCGCTCCCTCTTTCAGAGCTTTGGGAGAGGGGGAAAGGGGGTGAGGGCCTGAGTGTAATGAGCGCTTTAAACGTCTTGTGGATGCAATGCTCTGACCAGGTTTGGGCCAGGGTTTCGAGTTCGACGTCGCTGGGCGGGCGGCCCAGGGCGGCGAAATGATCGCGGATGGCTGTCATCTCGGCGACATCGAGTGAAAGCAGGCGGCGGCGGCTGAGCGCCAGGAGCGCGTCATCGTCCAGGCCATTCAGATCAATCAGTTCGACGTCGGCGCGGGCGGCGGCCGGCTGGGGGAAGTGGGGTTGGAGCGGGCCCAGGCGGTAGTGCTGGATCACCTGGTTGCACAGCAGGCGCTGGGCCAGGCGGTGGACTTCGGCTTCATTGAGATGGCCGGAGATGACGTACCGCTGGCCGGTGGCGGTGCGTTTGAGCCCGGCGATGCTCAGCAACTGCGCACCGTAACAGATCTGGTCGGCGACGGGGTCGGTGACGCCCGGTAGCAGGCCTACCTCCACAACCCATGCGCCTTCCGGCTCGCGCTGGCTATCTTCAGCCGGCGCCGGCTCGCCATCCAGCCTGCGCCAATGGGCGACTTGTGTGACCGGGTCGGAGAGCAGTTCGGCGCACAGGCGTTCGATGTCCTGTGCGCCGAGTTCCCCTTCGAGGAAGACCAGGTCCGCGGTGCGGATCGAGGCGACGCCGACGACCCCCAGGCCGGCGGCGTCCTGAATCAGCCCCTCTCCCCGAGGATCGGGGAGACGGCGGTCCAGCGCCACCTCGACTCGGATGATCATTGCCCTGAGTATACTACAGTCGAATACCGTTGTAAAATGACGTGATAGGCTTATTCTTAAAAATTCCGCTCCCCTCACAGGTGCGATATAATCAAGAACTACCTTTGATGTAACAGGGAGGGAAGAGAAGTGAGAGCGATTCGCGTACACCGGTTTGGCGGCCCTGAGGTCCTCAGCTACGAGGAGGTTCCGATACCTGAGCCCGGCCCCGGCGAGGCGCGGGTGAAGATCGAGGCAGTGGGGGTCAACTTCATTGACATCTACCATCGCACCGGCCAATATCGAGGCCTGTTGCCCATTACCCTCGGTGTGGAAGCTGCCGGCGTGGTGGACACGGTCGGGCCTGAGGTTTCCGAGGTCAGGCCGGGAGACCGTGTGGCCTACGCCACGCAGCAGGGCTCCTACGCCGAGTATGCCGTCGTTCCGGCCTGGAAGCTGGTGCCGCTGCCGGAGGGCCTGGACAGCCGGCAGGCGGCTGCGGTGATGTTACAAGGGATGACGGCGCACTATCTGACCCACAGCACTTACCCGCTCAGACCCGGCGATACGGCCCTGGTTCACGCGGCTGCGGGCGGCGTGGGCTTGCTGCTGGTCCAGATGGCCAAACGGCGCGGCGCGCGGGTTATCGGCACCGTCTCAACCGAGGAGAAAGCACGCCTGGCCCGGCAGGTCGGCGCGGATGAAGTGATCCTGTACACCCAGGCCGACTTTGAAGCCGAGACCAAGCGCCTGACCGAAGGCAAGGGAGTAAACGTGGTCTACGATTCGGTCGGCAAGGCCACATTCGACCAGAGCCTGAACTGCCTGAAACCTCGCGGCATGATAGTCCTGTTCGGCCAGTCGAGCGGAGCGGTGCCGCCGCTCGATCCGCAGGTTCTCAATATCAAGGGCTCGCTTTTTCTGACACGGCCTCTGCTGGCGCACTATATCGCCGACCGGGCGGAGCTATTGTGGCGGGCCAACGACCTGTTCAAGTGGATGGCGGCCGGGGAACTGAGCGTGCGCATTGACCGGACCTTCCCTCTGGCCGAGGCCGCCGCAGCTCAGCGCGCCCTGGCGAGCCGCCAGACGATGGGCAAGCTGTTATTGATCCCATGATAAGCCCGTATGAAAATTGAGCGCATCGTCTCGCTGGTCCCCAGCGTCACCGAAAGCCTGTTTGACCTGGGCGCGGGCGATAAAGTGGTCGGGCGCACCGACTACTGCGTGTACCCCACCCCGGAAGTGGAATCCATTCCCGCGGTCGGCGGCACCAAGAGCCCCGACCTCGCCCGCATCCTGGCGCTGAAGCCCGACCTGGTCATCGCCAACCAGGAGGAGAACCGGCCATCTGACGTAGCCGCGCTGCAGGCGGCCGGTATCCCCGTCTTCGTCAGCTTCCCGCGCACGGTGCGCGCCGCGCTCGACCTGTTATGGGAACTGGCCCGGCTGGCTGGTGTCCATGATCAGGCCGCAACGCGCATCCAGGCGCTGGAGCGGCTGTACGCCCAGACGGTCGCCTGGGCGTCGGGCGTGCCGCCCGTGCGCGTCTTCTGCCCCATCTGGCGCGATCCCTGGATGACGTTTAACGCCGCTACCTATGCCCATGATCTGCTGGCGACCTGTGGCGCGGCCAATGTCTTTGCGGGGCGCAGCCGGCGCTATCCGCTGGCCGCCGATCTGGGGCAGGCGCCAGCCTCAGCCGCCTCTCGCTATGCCGGGCGCGACACCCGCTATCCTCGCGTGACCCTGGACGAGGTCGCGGCGCTGGCACCCGATCTCATCCTGCTGCCGAGCGAACCCTATGCTTTCGCCGAGGCCGATATGACCGCTTTCGTCGCCTATCCGGCTATGCCGGCGGTGCGCGATGGGCGCATCCTTCTGGTGGACGGCAGCCTGATCACCTGGCACGGCACACGCCTGGGGCGAGCGCTGCGTCAGTTGCCCCGGCTAATTCAGCCGCCAGGTGTGTAAAATGTTCACTAACGAACATGGGCCCCGACAGATTCTAACGGTCTTATAACCTACGGGTAGCTTTAATCTAACCTTTCCAGTCTATATTAGACCGATAATGAAAGCCGTGCTTGTGAGCCCACGTCCACCAGAGCCAATCCACTCTCTCAGCGGGAAGGCGAGTTAGTTTCGTTTGGGCGATTGAGCACGCGCAATAACATCATGCAGGCCCAGAGAAGACCCTCCAACCCGGAGGGTTTTTTGTCTTCTGAGATAGAGCAGTCAGTCACCAACAACCGGCAATGATCCATCAATCAAAGAGGTGAACGATGAACGCACAATGCCCTGAATGTGAAGGTGAAGTCCCTGTAGAAAGTGGCGTGCTGCTGGGCGAGATCCTGGTCTGTCCCGACTGTGGGGCCGAACTCGAAGTCACCAC
>CADDZL010000275.1 GCA_902812335.1 Chloroflexota bacterium
GGCGTTCTATCTGGGCTTTGAGGAAGACCTCAGCGCACACACCCTCGCCCTGCAGTTCGAGTGTGATAAGCTCGGCATCGGCATTGACCCGGACAAGCCGCCCTGGCGTTGGGAGGTATGGCGGGGCAGCGAGTTGTGCTGGGAGCCGGTGATGGTCGCGTCAGATACCACCGGCGGGTTGAACTGGACCGGCGAGGTGAGCCTGTACCTGCCTTATCGTTGCCAGCCACACCGGCTACAACTGCGGGAAGCCAGGACGTGGCTGCGCTGTTCACCGCTGGACGATCTGCCGCCGGGCGAAGCGCCCTACGCCCGCTCGCCCCGCATCCGCCGCGTGAGCACCTACACCATCGGCATCACCGTGCCGGTGACCCATGCCCTGCCGGTCGGGCCGGAGGAACTGGGCCTCAGTAGCGGCCAGCCCGCCCAACGCTTCCCCTTGCAACACCGCAACATCCTCAAACCGGAAGGCCCTGAAGAAGTGGTCGAGGTCGAAACCGAGGAGGGCGGTTGGGAAGCCTGGCAGGCCGTGCCCGATTTCGGCGACTCCGGGCCGGCCGATAAGCACTACACCCTCGACCCGGTAACCGGCCAGGTCGAGTTCGGCCCGGCCATCCGCCAGCGCGACGGCACCGAGCCTCAGTTCGGTGCCATCCCCCCCCAGGGCCGGCGCATCCGCATCCGGCGCTACCGCATCGGCGGTGGTGTGCGGGGCAATGTCGCCGAACGGCGCGTCAAGGTCCTCAAGAGCACACTGCCCTACGTCGCCGCCGTCGTCAACCAGTTCCCCCTCACCGGTGGCCTGGAGGCCCAGACGCTAGAAGATGCCAGGCTGCGCGGCCCGGCGCTGCTGCGGACGCGCTTTCGCGCTGTCACAGCCGATGACTATGAGCATCTGGCACGCCAGGTCGAGGGCGTGGGCCGGGTGCGCTGCCTTCAGCCGCGCCCGGACGACCCCGGCGCACCCCCGCCGGGAACGGTCAGCTTGTTGGTCATTCCCAACCTGCCGCCACTCGACCCGATTGAACTGCAACGCCATATTGACCTGCGCGAGGCCCTGCCGCAAGAGGACCGCCGGCTGGCTGTCGAGACCGAACTGCAGGCACAACTCAAGCTGCCCCCTGCCACCGAAGTGCGGTTGCGAGACTACCTGGACAGCCGGCGCTTGCTCACCACCCGCGTGGAAATCCGCGCGCCCCAGTACATCTGGGTGGCCGTGGAGACCCGGGTCAAGCCGCAGCCCAAAGCTGAGCCGGAACGGGTGCGGCGAGACGTGAAAGCCGCACTCTACCGCTTCCTGCACCCCCTCTACGGCGGACCGGAAGGAACCGGCTGGCCGTTCGGCCAGCCACTCACCATTGATAAGGTCTACGCCCTGATCCAGACCGTGCCCGGTGTCGCCTACGCCACCGAGCTGAAGCTGTACCCGATTGACCTGACCGACCCGGCGGGCCAGCGCCTAGGGCAAAGCAACCAGGTTATCGAAGTCCCGGCCAACGGTGTCATCGTGTCGTACTATCATAACGTCTACCTTGCGCGCTAGACCGAGGGGCCTAGAATATGGATACAGATGTGCCGGCTGTCACAAATGAGACCAGCCAGTTGCTGAAGTACCTGCCGAGTATCTATGGGGACGACCCGTTCCTCTACGGCTTTCTGCGCCTGTTCGAGACCATTTGGGCACCGCTCGAACGCCAGATCGACCAGCTCTACGCCTATTGCAATCCCCGCCTGACACCGGCGGAATTCCTGCCCTGGCTGGGGACCTGGGTCGATCTGGTCCTGGACGAGAACTGGCCGGAAGCGCGCCGCCGAGAGTTGATCCGGCACGCTGCCGAACTCTACCGGCGGCGCGGAACCGCCGGGGCACTGCGCGATTACCTGGCGATCTATACGGGGGTGGCCCCGGAGATCGTGGAGGATGGCGCAGAAGGCGATCCATTTCACTTCAGCGTGATCTTTCGCGTGGCGGACCCTGCTGCCATTGACCAGGATCGCATCCGGCGGATCATCGAGGAAGAGAAACCGGCCCATACGAGCTACACACTGCTGATGGAGAAAGCCTGATGCCTGAGACGATTGTCGTGAGCGTAGACCCGGCTCAGATCCAGGTCAAGCCGGGTGAGGCGGCCACGGCCACAATCATTATCCGCAACCGCTCCGAGGAGGTGGCCCATTACCAGCTTCGGGTCG
Organism: Chloroflexota bacterium; assembly: GCA_902812335.1. Lineage (GTDB taxonomy): Bacteria > Chloroflexota > Anaerolineae > DSLN01 > DSLN01 > DSLN01. Next base: position 2,194 of record CADDZL010000275.1, read on the forward strand.
AAGGCGGGCAACCCGGCTGGGCAGAAGTGGTCCCCGACCAGGTCTCTGCCTTCCCCTTGCAGGAGATCCGCGCTCAGGCCCGCCTCCATCCGCCCCAAGATGCCCCGGGTGCGGCCTACCTCCTGACCGTTCGCGTCATCTCGCAGGAGCGCCCTGACATCGAGGGCACGGCGCGCCTGGAGCTGAATGTACCTGCTCCCGCGCGGCCCGCTCCTATAGAGGAGCCGCGTCCAACCCAGCCGACGCCTGAACCCCCGCCGGTGGGGCCAGCGCCACAGATCGCGACCCAGATCGAGGTGATGGCCGAGCCGGTGACCGATTCCGGCCTGCCACCCCCGGCGGCTCAGTGGCGCTTGCGGCTGCGCAACGCCGGCAACGTCCTCGACACCTTCAGCTTCAGCATCACCGGTATCCACCCAGGCTGGGTCAACCTCGACCCGGCCCAGGTAACCCTGAAGCCGGGCGAAGAGGGCACAGCCCTCCTGACCGTCCGCCCGGCCGACGGCACGGCCGCCGGGACGTATCCGTTCGTCGTGCGCACCTTCTCGCACCTCAACCTAAACCAGCGGACGGAGACCCCCCTCAAAGTCGAGGTCCAGCCGAGGGCCGGTTTCACGCTCGCCGTTTCGCCGCGCGAAGCCGAATCTCAGGGCCTGCGCGAGTTCGAGGTCTCCCTGACCAGCGACAAGAGCAGCAACACCGATCTATGGCTCGATCTGTCGGCCAGCGACCAGGACAACGCCTGCGACTATACCTTCGAGCCTCAGCGGGTACTGCTCCAGGCCCGGCAGGTGGCCAGGAGCAGCCTGCGCGTCCAGCCGCGCGCAGTGCTCGGCCCCAACGAACGCCGCCAGTATGCCGTCAAGGTCGTGGTCACACCCCAAGAGAGCACCATACCGGCGCAAAGCGACGAAGTCCGGCTGGCCCAGGTGGGCGCTCCACCGTTGAGCCTTGACCTCCAGCCGCAGGTGCAAACCGCCGATCTCCAGACCGAGTACAGCCTGTTGGCGGTTAATCCCTCAAATGTCGAGGCCGTGCTGCTGCTCACGGCAACCGATCCGGAGGCCGGCTGTGAGTACGTCTTCAAGCCAGCCAGGCTGACCCTGCCACCACGCGGCCAGGCTCAGGCCCGGTTGAAGGTGAAAGCGCGCGCTTACAACGAGAGCGAGACCGAGAAGTCCTTTCCGTTCACTGTGTCCGCAACGCGCGAAGGTGACCTGGTGCCTACAGCCAAAGCGGAGGGGCGCTTCGTCCAAAAGCGGGTGAAGCCGGTGACTCTGGAACTGATCCAGCCCATCCAGAGCAGTCGTGGAAGCGCACAGTACTTTATCAGAGTCAGCAACCCGCGCCCCAACCCGGTGCAGGTGTGGCTTGAAGCTGCCGATGCCGCCGACGCGCTGTCGTTCACGTTCAAACCGGGCATGATACGGCTGTCAGCCGGGGCCGAAGGCCAGGCGGCGTTAACCGTGCGGCCCAAAGACAGGTTACTTCCCGGAGAGCAACGCCGTGTTCATCAGTTCGTTGTGTCCGGCAAGGTGGATGGCTCGGCCATATCGGCGACTGCCAACGGCACCCTGGCCCAAGTCGGAGGTATTGGCTGGGGGAAAGCTCCGGCTGTGATCCTGCGCTGGGCTGGCTGGGCCCTGAAGTGGGTGGTGGTCTTGGCTGTAATCCTGCTTCTGGTGACGCTGGTGTTGGCAGGGATGGAACAGGTTACAGAGGGTGCGCCGCAGTTGCACCAGGCATTCGATTCGGTCCTGTATAACCCACTGGCCCAGTTCGTTCTGCGGCTTCCCTTCGCCCAGCCGGTGCGGGGAGTTGTGCGCTGGATTGCCTACGTGCTCACGCTCATACAGACGGGACCACGCTGAAGCATGGGCGACGCCCCCCTCCCCTGATAGGGGAGAGGTCAGGCTAAGGCTGGATTGGAATAGAAGAGAGATACTGAACATGGAAGCTGATAGCGTCCAGGCCCTGCCGCCAAGCCCAGGCAAGCGGACATTCCTCGCGCTGGCAGCGGCCATTGTGGCCCTGCTGGCCTGTCTGGTCTGCGCCCAGTTGCCGGCCACCCAGAACACCCTGTGCGGGGCAGGGCTGAAGCCCTTCTGCTCCCCTTCTGGCACCGCCTTCGACTGCAAAGCACCGCCCGCACCGTTGGTAACCG
>CADDZL010000276.1 GCA_902812335.1 Chloroflexota bacterium
GCCAGACCTCCGCGCAGCAAAGGGCCACCTCTCCCCTTTCCCCCCTCCCCTGATAGGGGAGGCGATAGGGGAGAGGTGGACAATGGCAACGGCTCGTCGGCGCCGGCAGGGCCTCCCCGCATGGTGAGTGTCACCATCGCCCGCAGCGGTAACCCGGAGCGAGACCGCGAACGGCTGGCGCAGGTCTATCAGATCCTGCTGAGCTATCCGGGCAGCGACCAGTTCCAATTGAACCTCGTCGGCGCCGGCCGCACCGTGGCCCTGGCGTTCCCCAATAACACCACCCGTGCTTGTGCCGACCTGGACCGCGAGCTTCAGGCCCTACTCGGGCCGGGGGTGGTCCAGATCCTGTAGGGCATCTTTACAGAAGCAGTACCAGATTTGCCCCTTTGCCGACCATTACGGTAGAATTAGGTGGATTCGCCCAAAGGAGGGTATGGTATGAGCGTGTTTGATGCCGCAGTGGCAGCCATGAGTGGCACAGACGACGTGTTTGACCGGGCCAGAGGTGTGATTGCCTGGCTCGAACGACAGCTCGCTGACGCCGATCCGAACGAGTTGCCGGCCGAACTGCATACGGGCACAGGCTTGTTCTCGGATCTCCATATCTATGACCCGCGCCAGGATATGGAAGAGCAATTGCAGCGAGCGCACGATCTGATCCAGGAGGCGGAACTGATCTACCAGCACATCCTGGCCGCGTTACCATAAGTATAGCGACCGTATAGCAACGCAGACCCCCCCAGTTCTCGTCCTCTCCTGAAAACAGATCATACCGCCAGACGGCCGAACGCGGACTCCGCAACCGGTCGGGTATAGACGGCGGTCAGTGCCGCGTTGGATGTCGGAGGCGACACGCCGCGCCGGCATCTTCGTGTCGCCTATCACACGGCTCTTTGCGTCTCTCGGCTTGGGCCTGCGCTTGTTGTTCGCCAGACGTTCGGCCATAATAAGCCTTAACCTTCCTTTCAGGGGTCTGGTCAGCCGGAGAGAAGATGAGAGCCTGGGTCGTCCACAATCCCGCTGCCGGCCCGCGCTACGGGCGGTGCACACTCGATGAGGCGCTATCTGTGCTGACCGAGCGCGGCTGGTCGGTCGAACTGCATACGGGCGAGCACGCTGCCGACGTGGCCGATCTGGCCCGTAACGCCGTCGCCTCAGGCTGCGACGCACTCATCGTCGCCGGCGGCGACGGCAGCGTGCGCGAGGCCGCTGCCGGGCTGGCCGGAAGCCCGGTCGCCCTGGGTGTCTTGCCCTGCGGCACAGCCAACGTGTGGGCGCAGGAGATCGGCCTGCCTCTGCCACACCCCTTCGGTAGCGGGCTGGTCGAGGCCGCCCGTGCCCTGGCGCAGAGTGAAATCCGTCAGGTAGATTTAGGCCGGGCCAATGGCCACTACTTTCTGTTATGGGCCGGCATCGGGTTGGATGCACATGTTGCCGCACAGGTCAACCCCAGCGAACTGAAGCGCGCCCTGGGTGTGCCCGGCTATGCCTTCGCTGCCCTGATAGCAGCGCCCAGCTTTCGTGGCGTCCAGATGCGTTTGACCGGCGATGGGTGGGCGATTGAGGAGCGCGCGCTGCTGGCCGTCATCTCCAACGTCCAACTCTACGCCGGCGGGATCGTCCGGCTGGACGACCGGGCGCAGGTGGATGATGGCCTGTTCGAGGTGTGGGCTTTCCGCGGCGAAGACCTCCGGCACGGCCTGGATCATCTACTCCGCATATGGACCGGCCGCCACCGGCATGCCCCCGGAGTGTGGTATAGACGCAGCCGGCACATTCGGGTGGAAACCGACCCATCGGCTCCGGTCCACCTGGACGGCGACCCGCTGCTGCAAACACCGATCGAGATCGAGGTCATGCCGGGCGCATTGCGCGCCCTCGTGCCGCGCCCGGCCGCGATGCGGCTATTTGGCCATCCCTGAGAGACTATCCGCAAGGGAGCAACGTGAACTATATCAACCTGCTACTCGTGTTTGTGCCCGTCGCGATCCTGGGCCGCTTCCTCAACTGGAGCCCGCTGGTCCTCTTTGTCACATCGGCCCTGGGCGTGATCCCGCTGGCCAGCCTCATCGGTGATGCCACCGAGGCGCTGGCGACACGCACCGGTCCACGCCTCGGCGGCCTGCTCAACGCTACCCTGGGCAATGCCGCCGAAGTTATCATCAGTATCTTCGCCATCCGCGCCGGGCTGCTGGAACTGGTCAAGGCCTCCATTACAGGCTCCATTCTGGGCAACCTGCTGCTGGTGCTGGGGGCGAGCATCCTGTTGGGCGGGCTGCGCCACGGCACCCAGAGGTTCAGCCGGGCCCAGGCGGGTATCCATGCCACCCAGCTTATCCTGGCGGCCATCGCCCTGATGGTGCCCTCGATCTTCAGCCACGCCATTGAGCCGGTCAGCCATGTCGGGGTCGAATACCTGAGCCTCGGCGTGGCTACACTCATGATCGCGATCTATGTGCTGGGGGTCATCTACGGTTTCCGCCAGGAAGCGGGGCCACTGGCGCGCCAGGCTGCACCGGTTGAGCAGGTCGGCTGGAGCGTGCGCCGGTCATTAACCCTCCTGGCCGTCGCGACCTTCGCCATCGCCTGGTTAAGCGAGATCCTGATCGGGTCAGTCGAGCCGGTGATGAGAGCCTCGGGGATGACCGAATTCTTCCTGGGTGTGATCCTTATCCCCATTATCGGTAATGTGGCCGAGCATGCGGTGGCGATGCAGGTGGCACTGAAGAACAAGATGGACCTGAGTCTGGAGATTTCGGTTGGATCCAGCTTGCAGGTAGCGCTGTTCGTCGCGCCGGTGTTGATATTCCTCAGCCTGCTCTTGGGCAATCCGCTCACGCTGGTCTTCAACCAATTTGAGCTGATCGCGCTGGCGGGGGCGGCGATCATCGCCACGTTCATCTCGCTGGATGGGGAATCGAACTGGCTGGAAGGAGGGCAGCTTCTGGTCGTCTACGTCATTTTGGCGCTGGCCTTCTTCTTCCTGCCGACGCCGTAAGAAGCCGGGACGCTGCAGCGTCGCGCTGAGAAGACGAGGCCCCTGCAGGGCTTGGCTCTCTCCGCCCAGGGCAATGAACTCGTCCCAAATATGGAATATACCCGCGGCAAAGGCTGACCTTGACAGCCGGTGACAGGCCGGGTATAATAGCTCAGGATTGAGCAGGGCGACGGCGATTGCCTCTATTCAACTAGCCCTCAAGTGCATACAGGGTTCATACGGTGACCAGCGAGGTGGTTAGACCGCTGGTTCGTTATTTGTATTTAATAGGGGCCTTTCACGGGTCCCAAGGAGTCAAGAATGGCTCAGGTATTGGCTACCAAGTCTTATGCTCGGATTAGCGATGTCCATACGCTGCCGACCTTGATCGAGGTCCAGCTCGATTCCTTCCGCTGGTTTCAGGAGGAAGGGCTGCGCGATCTGTTCGACGAAATCTCACCTATCGAGAGCTTCAACGGCGCTCTTAAACTGTATTTCCCCGGCCGTGGCCCGGAAGCGAAGGAGTTCGGCCTGGATTACTGGTTCGAGCAGCCCAAGTATAGCGAGGATGAATGCCTGGAACGGGATATGACCTACGCCGCACCGCTGTACGCCAAGGTTTTGCTGCGCGACGCCGAGACTGACCAGAATATCGTCCAGACTATTTTTCTGGGCGACTTCCCACTCATGACCCAGAACGGCACGTTTATCATCAATGGGACCGAGCGCGTCGTCGTCTCCCAACTGATCCGCTCGCCCGGCGTGTACTTCAGCGCCGAGGAGGATCGGACCACCGGCCGTAAGCTGGCCACGGCCAAGCTCATCCCTGACCGTGGCGCATGGATGGAGTTCGAGACGCGCAAAGGCGACTACCTGACGCTCAAGTTCAACCGCAAGCGCACCATCCCCGTCACCATCCTGCTGCGGGCGGTTGCCGCTGTGGATGACGGCTCCGACCACAAAGTCATCCACGAGGGCACCGACGAGGAATTGCTCGCCCTTTTCGCATCGGTGGACACCAACCCGGATCACATGTACATTCCGGCAACCTTGCGCCAGGAGCCGACCTGGTCAGGCAAGGAGGGCCATGTAGCCCAGGAAGCGCTCATAGAGTTCTACAAACGGATGCGCCCCGGCGACCCGCCTACCCTGGATAACGCTCGCGAGTACCTGGTGTCGCAACTGTTCGATCAGCGCCGCTACGACCTGGAGCGCGTTGGCCGCTACAAGGTCAACCGACGCCTGGGTGTGGACGTACCTCTGACTCATCGCACCATCACCCAACTTGACCTGGTCAAGCTGGTCGAGCGCATGATCCGCATTAACAACGGCATGGCTGAGGGCGACGACATTGACCACC
>CADDZL010000277.1 GCA_902812335.1 Chloroflexota bacterium
GGAGAGGGGGGCAGGGGGGTGAGGGTCCCGCTTACTTTACGAGCCTGGCAGAATCTGCTGGAGGAGCCTGGCCAGGGCGAAGATGCCGCCAGGCAGGATGCCAAGCACAAGCGTGCCCAGCGAGGTCAGGCCAACCGCCAGCGACAGCGCCGGCCGCAGTTCGGCGGTGGCGCTGCCTTCGCGCATATACATGATGACGACCACACGCAGGTAGAAGTAAGCCGAGATCACGCTGGTCAGTACACTGATGAGCGCCAGCCAGATCAGGCCGGATTGCACCACGGCGCGGAAGATGTACAGCTTGGCGGTGAAGCCCGCTGTCGGCGGTACGCCGGTGAGCGACAACATGAAGAAGGCCATGGCTAAGGCCAGCCACGGCCGCTGTGCCGCCAGCCCGGCGTAGTCGTTCAGGGCCACCCCCCGCCCCTGCTCGCGTTCGACGGCAATGACGACGGCGAAGGCCCCCAGGTTGGTGAAGGTGTAGGCTAAGAGGTAGAACAAGGCTGCGCTGGGTCCGAACTCGCCTCCGGCCGCTACCGCCATCAGGATATAGCCGGCGTGGGCGATGCTGGAGTAGGCCAGCATACGCTTGATGTTGGTCTGGGCCAGCGCGACGATGTTACCCAAGATCATCGTCAGCGCCGAAATAACCGCGACCGCCGGCACCCAATCGGTGGAGAGGGCGGGGAAAGCTGCCAGGAAGACCCGCAGCATGGCGGCGAAGCCGCCCGCCTTGGCCCCCACCGACATGAAGGCCGTCACGGCGGTCGGCGCGCCCTCGTACACGTCCGGCGTCCACATATGGAAGGGCACCGCAGCGACCTTGAAGCTCAGGCCGACCAGGATCAGGCCAGCGCCGATCAGGAGGTAAGGATTGCTCATCGCGCCGCTGTGGATCGCCATCATAACGCGGTTGAGGGTCGTGCTCCCGGTCGCACCGTAGATCAGGGCGATACCATAGATGAGGAAGCCGGAGGAAAATGCCCCCAGCAGGAAATACTTCATCGCCGATTCTTCGGACTCGGGCCTGGGCCGGGCGAAGCCGGACAGAATGTAAAGAGGGATAGACAGCAGTTCCAGCGCCAGGAAGACCATGATCAGGTCAGCCGCCATCGCCATCAGCATCATGCCGCTGATCGAGAACAGCACCAGCGGATAGAACTCGCCACGTTCGATCCCGGCTTTGGGCAGATAATCGAGGGAGAACAGGATGGTGATGAAAGCCACCAGCAGCACGATCAGGTTGAGCAACAGGGCGAAGGGGTCCACGACCAGCATGTCGCCGAAGACGCTGACGTGCTGGCTCTGGCCCTGTGTCTGGTTCCACTGCACCACAAGCACCAGGAGCGCGATGGCAACCCCCAGCAAGGCCAGGATGCCAGTCCAGCGGCGACGTGCCTGAGGGATGGTCAGGTCAATCAGCAACAGCGCCATCGCCCAGCCGGAGACGATCAGGACCGGTAGCGCCGCGCCCAGGTTGAGGACAGGTAATGTGAATGAGGGCATCAGGTCTCCTTCACTTTCAGATGGCGTGAGCGGATGCCAGCGCGGGTCACCTCAGCCGTCATTTCCCACCGCTCAAACGCCGGCTCCCAACGCTGCCCCGCCGTCATCCGGCGCATGACGTTCAGATAAAATTGCTCGGCTTGAGGGCTGTCAAAGTCGCCCATTATCGCAGTGCGATTGTTCCCACCGTTCGCAACACGTCCGCCACCGAGCGGTCCATGATGTTGAAGAACGGTGTGGCATACAGCCCGATCCAGAAGATGCACAGGATGATGGGCACCAGCACCACGAGTTCGCGCGGTGTCAGGTCCTTCAGTGCCTGATTCTCTGGCTTGTCCAGTGGCCCCAGGTAGACCCGTTGGAACATCCACAGCATGTAGATCGCTGCCAGGATGATGCCGCTCACGGCAAAGGCGGTATAGATCCAGGGTGTGGGCGTGAGTGTCTTCGAGGCCGCTGAGCCCAGCAGGATGGTGAATTCGCCCACGAAACCGTTCAGCCCCGGCAGGCCCATCGAGGAGAGGACGACGATCAAACTGAGTGCGCTATACAGGGGCATGACGTTCCATATTCCGCCGAAAGCCCCCATATCACGCGTGTGCCGCCGCTCGTAAATCATGCCGACGATCAAGAACAAGGCCCCGGTGCTGAGGCCATGGTTGACCATCTGCAAGATCGCGCCCTGCACCCCCTGAGGCGTCAGGGAGAAGATGCCCAGCATGACGAAGCCCAGGTGACTGACGCTGGAGAAGGCCACCAGCTTCTTCACGTCGGTTTGGGCGAAGGACACAATTGCGCCGTAGATGATGCCGATGATCGCCAGGACGGCGATGACCGGTGCGGCCTGCTTGGCTGCCTCTGGGAACAGTGGCAGGTTGAAGCGCAGGAAGCCGTAGGTGCCCAGCTTCAGCAGGATGCCCGCCAGGATGACGCTGCCCGCTGTCGGTGCTTCGACGTGTGCGTCGGGGAGCCAGGAGTGGAGCGGCCACAGCGGCACCTTGATGGCAAAGGCCGCAGCGAAGGCAATGAACAGCCACAGTTGCACCGGCCCGGCCCATTGGCTCACCTTGCCCAGCAGTTCCGGCAGCGAGAACGTGCCGCCCTGGATGCCCAGGTACAGGATCGCCAGCAGCATCAGGATGCTGCCGGCCATGGTGTACAGAAAGAACTTGATGGCCGCGTACACCCGTCGTGGGCCGCCCCAGATGCCGATCAGGAAGTACATGGGCACGAGGGTGAACTCCCAGAAGATGTAGAACAGGAACAGGTCAAGTGCCAGGAACGTGCCCACCATCCCGGTCTCGAGTAGGAGCATGAAGGCGTTGAACTCCTTGACCCGCGTCTCGATGGCATGCCAGGCCGATAAAAGGGCGATGGGCGTGAGCAGGGTAGTCAGAAGCACCAGCAACAGGCTGATGCCGTCCACGCCCAGGATGTAGTTGATGCCCCACGCAGGGATCCAGGGGACAGACTCGACGAGCTGGAACCCGGCCCGGCTCCGGTCGAAGCTTAGCAGGATGCCAAGCGAGATGATAAAAGTCGCGACCGAGGTGACCAGCGTGATCTGTTTGATGCGCTCCTCCTGCTCACGCGGTGTCAGCAGGACGATGAGGAGGCCGACCAGCGGCAGGAAAGTCGTGACGGTCAGAATCGGCATGATGACTACCCTCCAGCCATTCGTAGTAGCAAGTAGCTCACAATGAGCACGACGCCCAACAGCAGTGAGAGCGCATAATTGCGCAGGTAGCCCGTCTGCACCCGGCGCAACCGTTGCGAGAACCACCCGATGAGCTGCGCCAGGCCGTTGGCAGCGCCGTCAATGATGTGCACGTCAATCCCCTGGCTCAGGACCCGCGTCAGGCCCAGGTAGCCGCCCGTCAAGACGGTATCGTGGATGAAGTCATGCAAGAAATGCTCATCCAGGACGTTGGCCAACCAGCCCGACAGCCACAGGTAGGGCCGGACGAACAGGAACCCATAAATTTCATCCACATACCATTTGCGGTTGAGCCAGGTGAACACGCCATTGATCCAGCGTGTGAGCGCGTCGCGATCGGCCAGCCCAGCCGGCTGGCCCCAATAGACCCCGTAGGCCAGAGCTAGGCCGAAGAGGGCCAGCCCTAGCGAGGCCAGCGCCACGACCGGGTTGAACCCGGCGGCTTCCTCTGGGCCCAGGCTATGCTCGAGGAAGCTCGCCAGCCCTTGCGACCCCGGCAGATTGAGCCCGCCGCCGACGGTTGCCAGCGCGGCCAGGATGACCAGCGGCACGACCATGACCGCGCTGCTCTCGATGGCATGCCCGGCCGCTGCCGTGCGTGGCCGGCCGAAGAAGACCAGAATCAGTTGTCGCCCTACGTAAAAGGCGGTGAAGAAAGCGGCGATGATCAGCAGGACGAAGGCGACCGGTTGGCGGTGCAGCGCCTCGACCAGTATCTCGTCCTTGCTCCAGAAACCGGACAGTGGGAAGATGCCGGCCAGCGCCAGCGCGCCGATCACGTATACGGCGAAGGTCCAGCCCATGCGCCCTGCCAGACCGCCCATGTTGCGCATGTCCTGAGGGTCTAACCCCCCTTCCGGCCCCTCCCCGGCCAGGGGAGGGGAGTGGGGAGGCAGGTGACGCTCACCGTGCTCAACCCCATGGATGACTGAGCCCGCGCCGAGGAAGAGCAGTGCCTTGAAAAAGGCGTGGGTGACCAGATGGAACATGCCGGCGACATAAGCGCCCATGCCCACCGCCGCGATCATGAAGCCGAGCTGGCTGATGGTTGAGTAGGCCAGCACGCGCTTGATGTCGAACTGGCCC
>CADDZL010000278.1 GCA_902812335.1 Chloroflexota bacterium
GCCATACCTCCTTCGCCACCGTTGAGGTCTGGCCGGATATCGCCGACAGCGTCGAAGTGACCATCAACCCCAATGACCTGATCATCGAGACCTTTCGTGCCTCTAGCGCCGGCGGGCAGCACGTTCAGAAGAACGAGACCGCCGTGCGCATCACGCATGTGCCTACCGGCCTGGTGGTCTCCTGCCAGAACGAGCGCTCTCAGACCCAGAACCGCGAGAACGCGCTGAAGGTGCTGCGGGCCAAGCTGCTCGCCATCGAGGAGGAGAAACGCCGGGAGGAACTGCGGGCGCTGAAGGGAGAGCACGTCATTGCCGGGTTCGGCGTGCGTATCCGCTCCTACTTCCTCCACCCTTATCAGCTCGTTACCGACCATCGCACCGGCTACGAGACCGGCAACGCGCAGGCCGTGCTCGATGGGCGGCTGGACGATTTCATGGAGGCGTATCTGCGCCAGCAAGTGGGTGAGCCGGCATAACAGGCAGTGGGCAATGTGGCTACTGGCCGGTGAGGCGGACCACGCCGGCACTGCCATCCACCTCCAGCATCTGACCATCCCGGATCACGGCGGTGGCCATACCGGTCCCCACGACGGCCGGGATGCCATACTCACGCGCGACGATTGCACCATGGCTCAAAGCACCGCCGGTATCGGTGACGACCGCAGCCACTGTCGCAAATAGCGGCGTCCACGAGGGCCCGGTCGTTGCGGCGACCAGGATGTCACCGGGTCGTAATCTGGCCGCCTCAGCCAGTGAGCGGATTAGCCGGGCCGGGCCACGGGCCGTGCCGCGTGAGGCCGGCTGGCCACGCAGGATATTGGGCCCGGTCGGAGGCGGCGGTGATGCCCCCCAGAATTTCACTATCGTCTGGGTGAAAGGATCGGCCGGGGGCGGATCAGGCAACATGCCGAGGACCGGTGGCGCTGGAATGGCGCGGAAGTGTTCCATCTCAGCCTGCCGTTCCGCCACGAGCTGGCGCCGGTCGCGCTGAGGCAAGGCCCCTTTCTTGTGTTCAAGGCAGGCTCTGATTGTCTCGCGCACCTCATCGGCGGTGAGGTAAAACACGTCGCCCGGCCGGTCGAGGACACCCGCCGCGACAAAGCGGTGGCCCAGCTCCAGCAGCACCCGGCGCACCTGATACCTGCCACAGAAGTCAATGTAGAAGCCGTGATCCTCCAGAATGATGGTCCCCTCTTGAGCAGCTTTCAGCAGAAACTCGAAGCGGTCACGCATAGGGTGGGGATAGCGCTTCAGGTGCTCGTGGGCCTGCGCTAAGAGCCCCTCGCGTTCGGCCGCCAGCCCTGCCAGTTCAGCCAGGGGGTCACGACCGGGTCGGCTGATATAGTCCTTCAAGTTTTTGATGACAGGGCCAGGGTCCTCAATCCAGGTTGGGTAGCTGATGTCCCATTTGTCGCTGTATTGACCGTACTGTTCCAGGTAAGCGCCAAGCTCGGTGAGGAAGGCTCTGCCTGCGGGCGATCTCTTGAGTGCGGCCGGAACAGCCTCGCTAGCCGTCTCCTCCAGAATCCGACGAACGGCAGGCAAGGTCAGCGCCTGCCGGCTCAAGTACCAGAGTGCGCGGCCGGCCTCGATGGTCTTGTTGTCGAAACCCTGGAGGAGGCGGTAAGCATCGTAGATATTCAGGCTGCCGTCCAGATGGTGATAGACATCAACGAACTGGCTCATCGCTATCATGGCGGGGGAAAGTATGCGCAGATGGATTTCCCACAGGCGCATCGCCTTAGCGACGGTGTCATCCCAGTGGGCGAGGAGCGCCGGCATTGAAGCAGCGCGGAGGTCGAAGGATGCCCAGGCCGCCAGATGTCTCTTGATCTCAGGTAGAAACTGCGTGGCCCAAATTTCACCCAATCGCGCCATCACAGCGCTCAGCTTCTCCATGCTCCGTTGAATCTGAGCGGCCCGCGCTTGCGCTGGCAGTGGGGCCAGCGCTGTCATCTGATAGTAGTAGGTATTGATGCGACGAACCCTGGCAACGACCGGGGCTTCATAGGCCCGGGCTGCTGCCCTGAAACCGGCTTCGAGGGCGGGGCCGAACAGCGAGAACTCCATCGGCGATACCGGCTCAGGAAAGTGCACGCGATCGTGAACCCACAACAGATGCGCATCGTCGGGATGCTCCCAGGCGACCGGGAAATCTGGCGGAGGCACTATAGCTATAGTAGATGGTGTCTCCTGCATAACCCTCTTCCTCCTGGCCACAGCCCGGCCTGTCTTACCGCTCGACAGGGCCTGCCCAACTGGCTGCTCACAGAAATGGTCGCAAGCAGAACACCACTACATCTACTACATTGTGAGGAGTTGGTCAAGATTGGAGTAGAGCGAATCGCAGAAGGGTCCAGCAGGATACCCTGCTGGACCCTTCTCCTTACATTGGTAGTCCATGAGCCGATCGGACCTGGGCTAATGGACTACCTTATTGCCCTCGCCAAGCTAAAGCTACTTAGGGATCCAGGGCATGTATATCTGGTAGAAGACGCTGGTGCTGGTCAGGACCGAGCTGGCCGACTTCGTTGGGTCGCCCTGCGAAGTCACCGCCACTGTAGCCGTATCGGTAGCGCCATCCGCCGCATCGAACGGGATGTCCACCGTCACGGTCAGGGTGGCCGTCTCACCCGGATTCAGTGGCCCGATCGTGGCCGGCGCCGTCGTCGTCCAGGTGTTACCGCTGATGGTCACATTGAACGTATCCGCCAGATCACCGACATTGGTCACGTCCAGGTTGTACGTCAACGTGGTGCCGGGGTGGCCTGTCTGCGCCGCGGTCGGCGGCGACACCTCCACGCCGTAGCCGGCCGCGATGACGATCATGGTCACCGGGATGTCCACGCGCCGGTTGTACGGATCGTTGCCGCTAACCCGTAGCGTACCGCTGTAGACGCCCGTGCTCGGCACCTGGTGGGCATCGAACGTCACCGTCACCTCCTGGCTGCCGCCCGGCGCCACCGTGCCCGTGATCGGGCTCTCGCTCAACCACGGTATGCCGGTGATGCCACCGCAGTTGGTCAGGCCGGGGTACACCTCCGAGTTCGGGATGGGGGTGAAACCACCGATCGAGCCGCCGATGCGGTAGAAGCCACAGGCGCTGGCGCCACGGTACACGGTGTTGTTCGAGTTCTCTATCGAACTCCACGTGTTCGTCCCCGGATCGTAGGCGAAGCCTTCGTTTGTGATGGTGTTGTAACCGTTGGTGACACCGCCGGACACGTACAGGTAGCCGTTCGCAGCCACATAGCCGCCGGCCCACTGGTCTTGCGGCATGGACGCCAGCGGGCTCCAGGTGTTGGACCCCGGATCGTACACGTAGGTGCTGGTGAGCGAACCGAAGTCGGTGACACCGCCTGCGCAGTAGATCATGCCATTGATCGCGCCGCAGTGGTTCCAGGAGACCGCCTCAGGGTACGCAGCCACGGTGCTCCACGAGTTGCTGGCCGGATCGTAGCGGTAGACATCCGTGTAGCCACAGCTAAACGAACTGCAACCGCCGATCACGTAGAACTCGCCGTTCAGGGCGACCCCGGGTGCTCCGGCGTGGGCCACCGGTATCGAAGCGCCGGTGCTCCAGGTGTTCGTGCTGGGGTCGTAGATCTCCAGCGCGGCCACTGGCGTCCCGAAGCTGTCCCAGCCGCCGACAACGTAGAGCAGGCCGTTGATGGCGGCGACCGCCGGCTTCTCCCGCGTATTGGACATGCTGGCGATGGGCGACCAGGAGTTGCTGGCAGGATCATAGACGTAGCCGCTACTCAGGATGCTGAAGCCATCATAGCCACCCACTGAGTAGATCAGGCCATTGATCTCGGCTGCCGAGCTATCCATGATGCTGGTCGGATAGTTGGCGATGTTGGTCCATGGCGGATCGTTTGGAGCCGAAGGCAACGGCCCGGCCGGCTGCGCACCCGCCTTGCTGCGTCCCACCCACAGCGGGGAAACCTGACCGTTGACCCGCCGCACCGGAGCGCTTCCGATCCGGAGCATGGCCCTGGTCAGACCGGACGGTATCTCCGAGACCTGCCAGGTCAGGTTGGCGACGCCGGTGTTGCCGATGGTCACCGTCGTTTGAGTAGATGTGCTCAGCACGACCGTGACCTGCAGGCTGGTGGGCGTAACGGTCATGTTCGGCTGATCAAGGATCAACTCGAAGTTCTGAGTGATGGTCTGACCTGCCAGGATCTCCACCGTAGCCGTGCCCGTGATGTAGCCGGTGTAGCTGGCGGTCATGCTGTAGGTGCCG
>CADDZL010000279.1 GCA_902812335.1 Chloroflexota bacterium
CCCCCAGCTCCTTTGGCGAACGAGCCACGGACCACAATGCCGGTTCCCATCTCCGTTCATGACCTGCGGTTCGTTACCCAGGTGGCGGACCGCATCCAACAGCAGGCCAGAACCGGCACAAGTCATGCCTGGCTGCGCCTGCAACCTGAATCACTGGGGCGGGTGGATGTCCACCTGACGCTGGACAGCACGGGCCTGCACTTGCAGCTCAACACCGAGACGCCGGAGGCGGGCATGCTCTTTGAGCGCAATCTTAACCAACTGCGCGACGCACTGCTACAGCGCGGCGTCAACATCCACGAATTAAGTGTCTCGGTCAGCACCGGCTTCGACAGTGCACCCAATCCCGGCCCGGGCCAGCACAGCCCGGCCGGTGCCGAAATGCTGAGTTCGGCAGCGCCACCGGCCCGGCGCGGCGCAGCCGCAAGCGATCCTTCCTTCTCCCCAACGCAGAGCGTGGAGGGGCAGGGACAACAGTCGCTGGTTGATTATCGCGTGTAAAGGCAAAGAAAAGGAAAGGAGGATGACATGCTCGTTCAAGGGGTCAATAGCGCCCAGGCAGCAACATCAGCAGCTTCATCGGCAGTGCCTCCGCCGATGTCCAGCGCGGATTTGAATAACGACTTCATGCAAATCCTGCTGGCGCAACTTCGGAACCAGGACCCGCTGGAGCCGATGAAAGACACCGAGTTTATCGGCCAGTTGACCCAACTGAACACGCTGGAGGCGGTGGAGCAGCTCAACTACACGATGAGTGTGTACACGGTGAGTTCCAGCCTGACCCAGGGCGCAGCGCTTATCGGTCGCACCGTCGAGGCACTGGACAGCAATGGGGAGACGATCACCGGCACCGTCACCGGCGTAAGCCTGGTTAACGGCGTGGTCATGCTCGACCTGGGGGACAAGCAGGTCGCTTTGGGCGCGGTCCTATCTATCCACGAGGTGAACCCCAATGGTTGATCGCATCCAGCCGATCTCGCCTCCCGTCACGTCGGGAGTTGCCGGCGCGGAACGGAGCGGTACGCCATCCAGGCCGGCGACCGGGGCATCGTTCCGAGAGGCGCTCAACGCCGCCGTGCGCTTCTCTGCCCACGCGCAACGACGGCTCTCGGCGCGCGCCATCCGGTTGGACGCAGATGACCTGGCCCGCCTGTCGCAGGCGGTGGACAAAGCGCAGAGCAAGGGGGGCCGCGAGTCGCTCATTCTGCTCGACGACCTGGCCTTCATCGTCAGCGTGCCCGACCGCCTGGTCGTTACCGCCATGGATGCGGAGAGTCGAAAGGAGGGGGTATTTACGCACATAGATAGCGTTGTCCTGGCAGATCATTAGGTATCGGGTCGTGTATGTGTAGGCCGGACCTCTCTGAGGGGGCCTGCCCTAAATAGCGTGCGGTAGGCAGGATACAGATGCTACCGGACAAACTGGTATCTGTCTCCTCTCCCTTGCCGCCACTGCCTGCCCGTCGCAAAACCGCAAAGAAAGAAAGGAGAATGCAGACATGACAAGTTCTATATCCTCAGTGACCGGCGTTGTAGATGCATACCAGCTCCCGGTGGAGCCGCCCACCATGCCCCCCGCCCGGACTGAGCACTTGCCGGAGAAGGCGGCCAGGATCGCGCACTTCGCAGCCAAGGTCCACCATCGGCTAGCAGAGGAGCATGGTGTCCACTTGAATGCGCGCCAGACGGTCCGTCTGTTACAGAAAATAGACGCCCGCGACGGGGTTGAGGACTTCCCGCCGGAGATGCTGGTGCAATCCCTGCGCCTGGCAGCTCACATCCATTATCAGATGTCGCTACGTGATACTCAGTCGGAGGAGAACGGCTCCGCGCTGCCCGGTGTAACCATGGAGTCGATCTGACAGATCGGTAGGGTAGGACATGAGATGCAGGCCGGACCTCTGCGAGGGGGCCTGCAACCAGCGGGGGAACACCCCCACGATCACCCTTTGAGGAGGAATAGCAACCATGATGCGTTCAATGTTCTCGGCGATTGCGGCCCTGAATCTGCACCAACTGTACATGGACGTGATCGCTGACAACCTATCGAATATCAATACGCCCGGATTCAAGGGCAGCCGCGTCAGCTTCCAGGACATGTTCAGCCAGACACTCCGCGGCGGCAGCGCACCGTCGGGCTCGCTCGGCGGTGTCAATCCGGCCCAGATCGGCCTGGGCGCGCGCCTGGGCGGGCTCGACATCCTGTTCACTCAGGGCAGCCTCCAGGCCACCGGCAAGAATAGCGACCTGGCGATCCAGGGCGACGGCTTCTTCATCTACCAGGGTGAGGGTACCAACCTGTATTCGCGCGATGGCTCGGTTGACCTGTCGGCCGACGGTTATCTCGCCAACCCCAACACCGGCCTGTACATCCTGGGCTGGCAGGCGGATGACCAGGGCGTGATTGACCCGACCCAACCCATCGGGCGCATTCGCATCCCGGCCGGCATCAGCCAGGCACGAGCCACGGCGAATGCGACCTTCCAGGGCAACCTGGATGCCAACACGGCCGTGGGCGACTCGTTCACGACGACGACGCAAATCTACGACTCGCTCGGCGGCCAGCACACCATTGACATCACCTTCACCCGCGACGCGCTGACCAATACCTGGACCTGGACGGCGAGCTCAACCGATCCGGCCATCACGGGCATCACCGTGACCGGCTCGCCTATCGCCTTCACCGCCGAGGGTCAGTATGATCCGAACAACCCGGCGACCTCTATCCAGCTCACGCTGAACAACGGCGCGGTCTCGCCGCAGACGGTGAACCTGGACTTCACCAACATGACCCAGCTCGCCAATGACAGCGATGTGAGTATGGCCAACCAGGACGGTATGGCGCCCGGCTCGCTCATCGGCTTCAACGTGACCGACCGGGGTGAGGTTATCGGCCTGTTCTCGAACGGCCTGAACCAGACCATCGGGCAGTTGGCGCTGGCGAACTTCATCAATCCTGCCGGCCTCCAGCGGGTGGGACAGAACCTGTTCGTTCCCTCGGCCAACTCCGGCACGGCTCAGGTCGGCACTGCCGGGACAAATGGTCGGGGCAGCATCGCTGCCGGCTATATGGAGATGTCCAATGTAGACCTGGCGCAGCAGTTCACCGATATGATCGTCGCGCAACGCGGCTTCCAGGCTAACTCGCGCGTGATCACCACTTCGGATGAAATGCTGCAAGACCTGGTCAATCTGAAGCGGTAGCAACTACCCACCAGTCACTAGCCCCTGACCACTGAGATGGATGTGCAGCAGATCCAACCGGCGCCAGGCCTACGGCCCCCCGAGCCTGTGGGCCTGGCGCCGGGGCGGCGCGTGATCGCGACGGTGCTCGCGCTGGAGGGTAACCGGGCGCTGCTGGAGATCGGCCCGGTTCATCTCGTCGCGCGGCTGGCCGATCCGGGGCTGTCGGCGCAGTTGGCTGGCCGCGACCGGATCGCCGTGATCATCCGGTCGCTCACCCCCCATCAGGCGGTGCTGCAACTGGCTGCCGACGAGGTGGGTCAGGCCGCTCCGCAGACTACCGGCCTGGCGGCGCGGCTGGCCGAACTCGGCCTCCCGTCCGATGCCCCCTATCCTCAGATCGTCGCCGAGTTACTCACGGCAGGTTTGCCGCTGACGGCAGAGCGCGTGCGCATGGTGCGGGCGCAACTCGAAGCACTGGGCGAGTGGACGGGCGAGGACCTGCGGGTCATAGCGCGACTGCTGGCACTCAATCTGCCGGTCACAGCCGAGACGATTGCCCTGGCGCGCGCGGCCGAGGTTGGGCCGCCCCTGGCCGAACTTCTGAGCAATCTGCGCGCCGACCTGCAAGAACTGGTCCACAGCCTGGGTGAGGACACGCCTTTCGCCCAGGCGCTGGCCGCCCTGGCAAACCAGGCCTGGGAAATCAGCATGGGGGCGGGCCAGCCTGCGGCTACGCCCGCCTCACAGGTCGGGGCCTGGCTACACGCCATTGGAACCCCCATTGAGCGTTACCTGGCGCTGACCGCGCTGCAAGAGACGCTATCGCAGTTGCCGGCTGACGCAGAAGGCCGGGCCGCTGCGCTCAGACCGTATCTCGGCCTCAGTCCGGCGCTTGATACCGCGATCCTGGCCCTCCTGAGTGAGCCGGCCTCAGACCGGAGCGCGGTAGGGCTGGCCGACCTCATCGGCCAGGTCGCGCGGCTCATCGGCGAACTGGGCGACGGCGGGGCATTGCCAGTGC